>CAIQIE010000413.1 GCA_903871805.1 uncultured Planctomycetaceae bacterium
CATGGACGGTGGCCGAGTTCGTTTGCGGGAGCCTCGCAAAGGACGCACGAAGAAAGGGCGTAAGAAGTTCACCGCGAAGTGGCGTGAGCCTCGATTGTTCATTATCTACGCGGTGGATGAACACGGTCGCATGGCTGACGATTTCGCTCCAATCATCGACGGGAGACTGGCTCCCTGCGATCGTTTGTTCGCCATGCTGCAGGCGTATCTGGTCAGCATCAGGATCACGGACGCGTCACGCGTACTGTTTGTTGCGGACGGCGCGTCATGGATCTGGAGACGGATTCCGAAGCTGATTTCCGCCCTGGAACTGAAGCCCGAACAGGTTCAGGAACTGATCGACTTCTGGCACGCAGTGGAGTACCTGGGCAAGATCGCTGAAAGCAGGAAGCTGACGGGAGCGAAACGAAAACACTGGCTGACAATCCAGAAACGACGACTCCTGAACGGTGAAATCGGGTCCGTCGTCATGGAACTGGAGAAGCTCCTGAGCGGACGCCGCACGAAGGATCAGGCGACATGGATGAACTACTTTCGAACTCACGGGATCCGTTTTCGGCGGATGGACTACTCGACATCACGCCGGAACCAGATGCCTATCGGCAGCGCCGCGATCGAAAGCGCCGTCAAACGGATTATCAACCTTCGTGTGAAAAGCTATTCGACGTACTGGCTCCGCGAGAATGCCGAAACTATGATCAGACTCCCAGCATGGCTCAAGACGGGAAGAGCCGAAGAGCTCTTCAGGCAAACCACTTCTGGCACAGGCCACCTTGCCGCTTGGAACCGACAAAATGAGAATCCGCCCCTTTGAGACAGAAGAGAAAACTGGAAGTCAGAATCTCGCTGTCATTCTGTCGGTTACGGAAACCTGCCGCCGCGTCAGCAAACGACCGTTCGACTGTATCCTGAATGCCGTCAGGGCAGCTTTCAGCAACAAACCTGCTCCCAAACTCATCAAGCAAAACTGACCCTGCTGCGAACCATTACTTCTTGATGTTCCATTCAGTGAATAGCCAATACCTCACCCTTTCATAGAACAGGTTATCGTCAAATCGTTCTGGCCGAACTTCTGGAAACGTCTTCTTGTCAAATTTTGGATCACAGGAGTAGTGCACGATGTAATGCTGCCGCGCCAACGAATTGATACCCGGGACATACAGATAGTCCTTCGCCCTCATCATTACATGTAATCTTTCACAGGCTACCTGCAGCGCGTACATTCCAGCCCACCATTTTTGGAGCGAGCCGACTTCCTGGTCGCGAAGGATGTCAATGTGCGCTTCCGTCCACGCAGGCAGAATTCTTCTCAAAGTACCGGCTTGGCCAATAATTGGCACGAAACCACCATTGTAATATTCTGAACTTCCACCTGTACGTTTCCGCACAATGTCGCCGAACGTTGCAAATGAATGCAGGTGCCAGCCTTCATAGATGTCACTGACAAACAGCTCATTTTTTGGTGGTGCCTCATAGGGAGCAGGCCGAATGTGAAGCATGTCGCAATCCAATATCTCCACAACCTGATCATCTTCAAGATGAGCCAGGACCTGCGACACTGCTGACTGGATATTCAACGGAACAGCAAGATCCGACGGCTCAATGTTAGAGAAGTACTCAAAATAGGGACGTACCACCACGTGCGGAACGGAGGTACTCCAAGTCAATTGCGTTTGAGGAATATCAAATGGTCCGTTACGTTGAACAATAGCGGCCATCGCCTTGCGACTCGCGTTGTGGCCATACGTCATGCGGTGCCCAAACCAGAATAGACTCAATTGCCACTCGAAAAGGCTGTTGTGGACCGCAACAGGAATGCTGATCATGTTTTCAAAGCGGCATTCCTGAAAATTTACGCCATGCAGACTTTCAAACTCGGCAAGCGAACGAATTTGCCCAAGTCCGAATGGCATCTGTGCGGGGAGCTCCTTGCCGTGGGGCAACTTTGAACAAAATCTCCGTCCCGGAACGTCCTCCACTTTCCAAGCACGCCGAGTGCATGGCTTGCGGTTCTCATGGGTGTACAGATGGTAGATTGGAGGAGATGGAATATTCACGACGTCGTAGCCATATGTAAACGCTCTGACAGTCGGATCTATCTGTTCCCAATTCCAGTCCAAATTCGGATCGACTGGCACATCCTCCCAGAACTGCCTCGCTGCGAAATTGAAGCCAGCCGCCAGAATTCCGAAGCGGATGAACCCGTCTTTATCCGGTGCAGCAGGCCTGGAGCCTACCAGAACACAACAGTCGCTTTTCACGCCGTCAATGTAGTTGATCACATTCCCATTCGTTCGATCGGGCGTGGAAACAAAATACTGCCCGGGGTATGCGGAGATGACGGCCTTTCCCGGATAGCGATTCAGCTCATTCTTCAGGATTAAGTCCCAATTTGCATCAAATCGCATATGTGAATCAATATTCAGCACGTAAGTGTGTGTTGACGACAGAAAGGAATTCAGAAGACTGCGAGCCCACGCGACGCCCCGGCTTTTTGAATAGTGAATATTGACAAGAGAAACACAATCCGGGAATTGCGGCGTTGTACGTGTTTCGTCATCCTGGTTGATAACGACAATATCAAGCAGAGATGGATCGGCAGCGCCGTCAATCAAACTGGCGATCGTGGCTTCGAGTTCATTGTCCATGTAAGCCGGAATGATCACGAGAATTGTCTGGCCTCCAGTATTCATATGCAGGTATTCACTTGAAGTAGTTGCAGATGCCAGGCGGCGGTGGCCGATTATTGGAGTATGAGTCACGCAGGGCAGCACCAGCGTCGATGCGTCTTCCGGGTAGCAATAATCCTCGATCGCGTAGCCAAGGCTGCAGCAGGCGGCAACCGCTGAATCAGCCCGCTCCTTTGAAGTTAGAGATTGGCCTCGAAGATGATCTTTCGCGGAAACATCGTTCGATCCTGCGTCATTAGAAACGCCGCCAAATGTATTAGAATTTCACAGTCGCTTCCTTCCGTATCAATCTTCACTACATCACAGCTGGAGACATCATTCTCCAGGAACAATTGCGAAATGGGAATCGATCGCACGCATCGCCGTTCAGCGAGATGTGTCACACCGAGCCATTCATGCTTTTTGTGAAAAGCCCCGACAGTTTTGCAGCCTTTGAGATACCATGAAAGGCCGTGCGTTTGTATCACTGCTTCGGGAATATAGTAGATTTCGGCGACTTCTTCCAGATTGATTTCTGATATCGCGCAATGCATTTTTCGGACAAGCGGCTTATCCGGTAGCTGACATAGGTATTCGAAAACCGGCTCGACGGCTAGTCCGACAGTCGTATCTGTTGCTCGTTCGGTCAAAGTTGCAAAGTTACTAGTGCCGATCTCTATGAATTCGTAGTGCATTTGGATTGATTCGGGGATGGTGAAGCCGGCCGACTGGTGGGCGATCCAGCTGTCGCCTGGGTCTGTGTGCAGACAAGGTTATGAGCGGACAAACGGCTTCAAAGATAAGTGTGTTTGATGCTGGGGGAATTTCTCTGTACCGTTTTCCGTTCCCTGAAAGTACTCCTTCTGCCACCCTCTGGTGACAGCGGCAACTTCTCCAGCCCGCATGCGGGCCTGAAATGCATCGCGGTGCTGACTCCACTCGAGGAAAGCGCTGTTCACAGCGGGGGCCTCGGAAATGGGGCAGGCAATCGGTTGCAATGATTCGAGAAACCCTCGGGGAAATGGCAGCAGCGCCGCAATCGCTTCCCCTGCTTCAAAACGGACAATCTGCCCGGCGCGGGTGATTTTCCAGTTCATCGTAAAGGTTGTATTGGACCAATCCGCCTCAACAAGCCCTTCAAGAGGAGAGAGACCGTCCTTGGGGTTATTCGCCGGACCACGCACCAGCAGATTGATTCCTGGCGGAGTTCGAAAGACGCACGGCATGTTGAATGTGATGATGCCATGCCCGAAGAGGCTGCTGACGAGTTCGGAATGCCGATCACTGTCAAAACACAGTGCGGTGTCCCCTGGAAGGGCGCCGCCATTCCAGCGAGCAGAGAAGCTACAGGCGCTACCAACCAGCCAACCCAGTTGATTGGCCATCAGCATCGGCAGGCAGCGGTATGCGAATCTTTCCTGCGTCGCGTCCATCCAGCTCCTGCCGACTGGCGCGGCTGACAACACCATCGTTCCCGGAGGTAGTATCTCGTACGCCACAAATTCATGATTGGAATCGGTATCTCGCATCCTGACGGCTCCATTCAACAGTCCGAGTTGGCTGTGAAGAACTCAGATTTGACCGTACGTTGTGTAACTCTGCGAAAAGTCATTGGGCCAAAGGAAGTTGGTGCAGGTGATTGTGATGCTCGTGGAGAGACTTTCAACATGATGCCACCAGCCAACCGGGAGAAAAAACAAGTCGCCCGGTCGAATGACGATATCGATGATGTGCACTCTGCCAAACAGTGGAAATCGCTGAACGTCAATGCTGGCGAGGGAGACCTCAGAGTAAACATGCAGATGGTTGTACATGAACGGCAGGCTGTCCGGTGAGACCAGACGGATCTTCTTTTCTCCGACAACCTGAGCCATCATGTTATTGGTCAGATCGTGGTGCAGTGGCGTTATTGTGCCTTTGGGGCCGAACCAAAGAAAGTTTTCCCGTGATGCCCGGCTCGCGTCAAGAAATTCAGGGATCGCATCGAAATCGCTTTGCAATCGTCTCAGGACGTCCTGATTCGACGCCCCATTTCTTGCGGTCATGTACCTGTCATTCGAAACTGAATCAGCAAAACAATAGTCAACAAATTCTGCGAAACTGTGGGACTCGCGATGGAGCTGGGGGTGCAGTTCAAAATCGGGGTTGCTGGATCGGCGCGCCTGCAGTTCAACCAGAAGATCACCGCATCGCTCTTTGAGCAATTCAGGTGTCCATGTATGAACAGCTGGCCATCGGGCAAGGTAACCTCTGAGAATCAACGGACGATTCGCCTCATAAAACTGAGCCTTGAATTCAGCCGTTGTGATCTCTGTCCGTTCCGCGATGGTGAAGCTTCCGTCAGCGTCACGGAGTTCGCGGATTGTGTTTAGCAGCCAGTCACGTTTGGCCAGCTGCCGCGCGACACTTCTTGCAGCATCCAAATACGGATGCTCACACGCCGTTCCCACTTCAAGTCGAGCCAGATTCTCGCTGAATCCATTCTGAATCAGGATGTTAATCAGGTCTTCCGGAGCGTTCCCCTTGAGTACATTTTCGGCAAGCCATCGTTTCCAGCTGGCATCAAGGAATTGTCGTTCGGTATTGCCTGGCACGGAGACGATCCTGATGGAAAGGTGTCATCCTAACTCACACACCCCTATGGGGTGTGAAAAAGGCGGAGCAGGAAGCTTGACTAAACGTTACTACCAGATATCATGCCCGGTGGCTTACAGTACGGCAATCGAACTTTCAGAAGAATTCATTCAGATTGTGACTCTGGCAGGTTCATGTGATTTGCCAGTAATTTTCGAAGTGCCTGCATTGGCAAGAGACAGCAGTCGCGTCGACCGTGTGAGATTGTGAATCCGAACAGGTGTAACGACCAGAGTTCGGGTAATTGCAGCGCATCACTGATCAGCATCCCTTCCGTTTTCTGGCAAATGGCGGATGCCGTTGCTTTGCACAGGCCACATCCTCTGGCATTGTGCCAGACTTCCCGGATTCTGTTGTTTTCGATCCATAATTCCAGCGTTACTTCGTCTCCGCATGCGGGATTTCGCTCAGAGATCCTGTGTGTGGCGTTATTGAGTCGGCCACGATGATAGGGATTCAGAAGATGGTCGCTCATGTCTTCGTCGCTCATAGTTGAATCCGGTATCAGGATGTGCGGAGTACTTTTCGCAACTCACTGTAGGGAGTGGAGCTCCGGGCGTCTATAGTTCATCTTCTTAAGGAAGACTTGTATGTCCTGGGAAACGTATAGTGGCCTGCTCCTGCCATCCAGTCCCACTGGTGATGCCGGGATCAATCTGAAGTACGACCTGAAATCGCTGGCGGACCGAAGTCTCTCAAATTCTGCGGTCCCCGGCAGCGTGTTATTTGTTGCCGGGAGTTCCAGTGCTCCAATTATCGCTGATGACGTAGGGGTGTTTACCTGGGATAGTGCAAATAATCGGCTTGGGCTGGGGACGGCGACTCCGCTGGAGCAGCTGCAGATTCATGGCAACGGAAAAGCACTCCTGATGGCGACAGCCAGTACGGTCGCCGAATCAGAAACGTATATCTACTTTGGCACAGGCCTGACGACGACGGGACAGTGGCAGCGTATTCGATACCGTTACGGAAGCAGTGATCTGTTTTTTGAGCGGAAGGATAACAGTGGTGTCTGGTCAACGATCATGACACTCGACTGGCAAAAAAGCTTCGTTGGTATCGGCACAACAACTCCGGTGACAACGCTTGAAGTCGCTGGTCCGGTTACGGTGGGTGAGCAGCCCCCGACGCCAGCAAACCCACCAGCCGGCCGAGCGTCCATCTACGTGGACAACACTGGTGCAATACCTGTGTTGAAGGTTCGTTTTGCTGACGGCACTGTGAAAACGATCGTCTGAAGGCGCCACGGGGCATGATGACGTTGTTGGTCCGGGCGTGCGCCGAAGTCGGCGCGTCGGGACACCAGTGTGAGTTGTTCCAGTAGTTCAGGCTGTAGAATAGTCAGCCGGTCTTTTGCAGGACGTTGATCATGGCAACACAGACTCCAACTCCAACTCCAACTCCAACTCCAACTCCAACGCCAACGCCAACGCCAACGCCAACGCCAACGCCGACTCCAACTCCGACTCCAACTCCAACGCCAACGCCAACGCCAACGCCAACTCCGACTCCGACTCCGACTCCAACTCCAACTCCAACTCCAACTCCAACTCCAACTCCAACTCCAACTCCAACTCCAACTCCAACTCCGACTCCAACGCCAACTCCGACTCCGCCGCCACTCGGACCGATCTGCACGGCTGGCAATTTGTGTGGCTGCCCAACAGTCGCCGGTATCAATCCCGTCAATGGTCAGCTTGAATGGGCTCTGCCTGGAGTTGGTTCGCGTGCATTAGGAGCCCCCTGGGCATGTTTTGCCCGCTATAACAACGTGAATGCAAACGTGTCGCAGAATGGAAATGGATATTGCTGGGATGCGGCATCGTGGCCCAGGGTTCAGGCATCAAGCTGGACTGGTGCCAATATTATGTTCCGCAACAGCGGCGGAAAAATGGAGTACATGAAGACCGGGATGACCCCGGGCAGCTTCGACGCTCTTTTTGGCAATCAGAATGTGCTGACCCAGAACACATCGACTGGGGAGTTTACGCTGCAGAAGTCGGATGGCAGCAGTATGCTGTTTAACTCTTTGAGCAGTTCCTGGTCGGGACTGATGAAAACCTACACGTCGCCCGGAGGCGTCCAAACGACTCTGACCGACAATTATGCGACGGATCTGACCTACATCACAAAACGCAGCACCGGAAGCGGCTCGACGTTACTGGAAGAGACTTTTGTTCAGCAGTTCAATTCATCGGGGATTCTGACATCGGTCGTGCGAACTCAAAAGCGCGGCAGTGCTGCGGTCGTCAATGTTGATCGAGTCTCCTACGGCTATCATACGGGAACGACGGCCTATGGCTCATCCGGAGACCTGGCTTACAGTATCAGCGAAGTCTGGGATGGAACGGCATGGGTTGCGCCCAAAACAACGTTCTATACCTACTTCAAGACGGGTGAAAGCAATGGATTTGAGCACGGGCTGAAGTTTGCGATCGGGCCGGCAGCGTACGAGCAGATGGTCACTGCCGGCTACAATCCCATGACCAATTATTCCATCAACGACTCGACTTTTTCTCAATTTGCTGACCGCGAAGTTGTGCAGTACGAGACGTCGTCAAGGCGAGTGCTGATCTGGCGCACCAATGCCGGGACCATGAGCTATCAGATTTCCTACACGGGAAACACGAATTCCGGCCTGCAACCAGTCTACGGGCAGTGGTATCAGAAAAGCGTGCTGACTCGTCCAGATGGTTCGAAACAGGTCTTCTACTCCAATTACTATGGACTGGTCATTCTTTCGGTTCTGATCAGTGCCGATGGCCAGCGGAAGTGGTGCAGTTTCAATCGATACGACAGCGTCGGGCGAATCATCTGGCAGGCGAGCGCGTCGGCCATCACCGGATATGATGAATCGAAAAATGACCTTCTGAATGAAACATCTCCCGGTGTCTATCAGTATCTGCGCAACAGCGAGGGCCTGATTCAGACGATGGATTACTGGACTTCCGGAGCTGGGGCCAATTATGTGAAGTATCGCAACATGCGAAAAGGACAGCTGGGAACGGATGTGCGTCAGTCCTATACGCAATATACGACACAGTCGAGCGTTACAGGAACCGGAGTGTTTGTGTCATCGCAGACAGTCTATCGTGATGATTCAGCAACTGACGCTGTGGCCACCGGGCTGGCGTATACCTTTCACTCCGGCACGCTGCAGCCAAGTCAGATTACGACGACACTGCCGGCCGTTACCGTTGCCCAGAACGGGGACAACACGACCGGTCAGCGAATTCAGGCATTTGATGTCTATGGCAATCCTGAGCAGTCAACGGACGAGCGTGGTCTGGTCAGTCGCTACTCCTATGATCTGCTGGCCAGTGCACTCACGCAGTCAATCGTGGATTATGGCACAGGCAGGCAGAATCTGACGAGTGATTTTGAAGTGGATAATCTCGGACGGACCACGCAGACACTGGGGCCTGCTCATCAGGCCGTGATCGATGGTGTTGCAAAGACGGTGCGAACAGCTTCGTGGACCGTCTATAAGGACGCGATCAGTCAGACGCTCTCAGCCGGTGGTTTTGCCGAAGGGACAGCGCCGAGTTATACGTTCACGCTCGTGAATCCCGTTTCCATTACGAACGTCAATAAGAACGGGAATGTGCTGGAGCAGATCCAGGCGACACGGGCCTCAACGAGCGGAAAACTGCAGCCATCGGACACGTTCGCTCAGTCCACCTACGTTCGCTGGACCACCAACCAGTATCAGCAGTGCTGCCGATTGTCATCCACTCGCGTCTACCATCTGATCCCGGCTTCCGGCGTGGGTGTGGAGGGGACCAACTACAACACGACGTCGTTCGGATATGACGATATGTCGCGTCGAAATCAGGTCACCAGCCCGGGTGGCACAATCAGCTTCAGTGTCTTTGATGATCGAGGTCTGACAACGGGGCTGTATGTCGGGACCGACGATACGGGTGCCACACAAAATGATCCAACCGGCGGCGGTGCTGCCGGCAACAACTTGGTGCTCGTGACTTCCAGTCGGTATGACGGTGGAGCCGATGGGGGGGACGGAAACCTGACGACCTCGTGGAGCTGGCTGGACAGCAGCACCAGTCGTCAGACGACATTTGGCTATGATTTCCGCAATCGGCAGACTTCCGTGTCGGGACCCGAGAACTCATGGTCGGGTAGTACGTACAGCAATCTGAATCAGTTGACGGAACAGGTTTCCCGGAACGGTTCGGCGACGGCCGTGCTGCTGTCGAAGAATGTCACGGACTACGATAACCGGGGTCGCGTGTACCGGACGACAACGTGGGCTGTGAATCCGTCAACGGGTGCACTGGGGAATTCTCTGGTCAGCAATACGTGGTATGATCAGGGCGGAAATGTGATCAAATCACTGCCAGCCGGTTCGTCGCTGTTTTCCAGGACGATGTACGACATTCTGGGGCGAGCAACGAGTCAGTACACAGGTTATGACCTTGACGAATCGACGTATGCGGAGGCTCTGACCGTCACGGATGACACGATCCTTGAGCAG
>CAIQIE010000414.1 GCA_903871805.1 uncultured Planctomycetaceae bacterium
CCCTCGCTCTCTCAGCTTCCCACGACGCAGGCCATCGATATCGCATGGAAAGGTCACCGCTGATCTGCACTCTTTCTTCCGGCAGAACAGTCAGGGCTGGACACATGCCACACATGCCACACATGCCACACATGCTGAGCCTGCGAACCTGTAAGTCACCGCCATTGCTCTGGCTGCCCTGATCATCAAGCCACCAAACTCGGCCCCGCTCAATGCCCTCCGAGTTTTTTTGCGGCGTAATAGCCCCCACGATTCCATGGCAGGGGACACAAGGACAATCTGACCCACAGGGCTTTGATCACGGCAGCGTGCCGCTGGCTCCCTCTCAGGTCCCTTCCGATCATGCTCTTTCGCCCCTCATAAACACACTGAACCTCACAGCTGGTACTTCCGCTACTGTCGGCCCTGCACGCAAATTCGACAGCATCGCATCCGCCGGGGCTCGCATCCACCCGATTTGTCCCCTGAGTCCAACAGAGTTTGACTGCCTGCAGCAGCTGACCTAAATCAAAATTGAGACGGAGTCGTCCTGAAACCAGTCGAGATTTTTTCCCACACATGCATCAAGGCGGGCCGCAGTGTCTACGTTCCTACCGTCAGCACTCCACGATAACGAAGCCATCGACGTCCTGTTCGATCGCGTTAATACAATTCTCGGTGATAACTCGGTCGTTCGACCCGAAGTCACGACCGGCTCCGCTTTCATTCCACGCCAGCCACGCAGCCTTCGTGAGGCCAATGTGTCCCCAGGCGTCATGGAACGCATTATCATGCGTTTTCTACTGCAGGCCTCCGTTCTTGCCGGACGTCGTATCGCCACCCAGCTCAAGCTGCCCTACAAGCTTGTCGAACCCGTGCTGAAACAGCTTCGACAGGAAAAGCATATTGACCTCTCCGGTACCACCACCGCCGGAGACTCGGAATTCGTTCTGACAAACACCGGAAGAGACAGGGCACGCCAGTACGTTACAGAATGCAGCTACTTTGGCGCGGCTCCGGTTCCGCTTGCTGACTACGCGGCCTCCGTTAAAGCCCAAAGTCCCTCCAGCCAGCAGATTTCCATGGTGGATCTGCACCGCGCGTTTCGTGGTCTGACAATCAGCGAATCCATGCTCGGTCGACTTGGCCCGGCCCTCAGAGCCGGACGAGGTCTGTTCCTCTACGGACAGGCAGGAAACGGAAAAACCAGCATCGCCGAACGAATCACCGAGGCCTTCGGTTCAACAATCTGGATTCCTCGTGCAGTCGCTGTGGATTCGGATGTGATCCGAATTTTCGATCCCACAGTCCATGTGGAGGCTGAGGAATTCAATGTGAATCCAGGACTGCTGGATTCTCAGGATATTGACAGACGATGGGTTCGCATCCGTCGACCAACCATCATCGCAGGTGGCGAACTAACCATGCGGGAACTGGAAATCCAGATCAATCCGACATCTCGAGTCTGCGAGGCACCGCTGCAGGTAAAAAGCAACTGCGGAACACTGGTGATCGATGACTTCGGCAGACAACGAATGCCCGTGGAGGAACTTCTGAACCGATGGATCATTCCGCTGGAAAAACGCCACGATTACCTGAACCTGCCAACGGGCAAAAAAGTCCAGTTCCCTTTCGATCAGCTCATGATTTTTTCGACGAACCTGGAACCCGGTGATTTGGTGGATGCCGCCTTTCTGCGACGCATCCCCTACAAAATTGAAGTGCCCGACCCGACGGAAGAGCAGTTTCGAAACATGCTCGAATCCACGTCGGCAGTTCTGGGAATTCCATACGACCAGGAATCGTGCGATTATCTGATTGAACAGCACTACCGGAAGACAGAAAGACCATTTCGCGCCTGCCAGCCAAGAGACCTGTTGCAGCAGGTGAAGTACTATTGCCTGTTCCACGAAATTCCCGTGGAAATGTCCCCCACCTCGCTGGATGCCGCTGTGCTGAATTACTTCTCAATCATGCAAACACTCAGCAAATAAAGACCCCGCAGCGGGACAGCAAGCCGTCGCAGTCGTTCAACAATCTCCAATCCAACCTGGGCCCTTCAACGGACTCTGTGCAGCACCCGCTCGTCCCTGCCTCAGCAACCCGCTATCTCTCATGTTGATCCGCTTCTGCATGCCCCACGCCAGCCTCGCACGGAGCAAACAGCAAACGGGGCAAACAGCAAACGGAGCAAACAGCAAATTGACCGTCACCCCGCCGTCACCCCGCCGTCACCCCGCCGTCGCCCCATAGCCTCAAGGTTTTTGTGCTTCCTTCAGGTCCAGACATACCAGCCATTTCTCGCTCCGCAGATACATGCAGCCTTCAGAAATGACAGGTGCCACCCAGGCCGGATTTCCAATCTCGTCCAGTGAAAAACGGCCTCGCTCCTGGTAACGCTCACTGTTTACGTCGATCACCGCCAGCGTTCCTCGCTCACCCAAAACCACAAATCGATCGCCAATCCGCGTCAACGCTCCCCGTCCATAGAATGGGTAGGGAATCTCCGCACCCGTCTCGGCATCAAACACTTTACCGTTGGCCCGGTTCACCCGCAGATTATTTAAGTCCCCATCAAATCCTGAAGTGCCCCATTTGACAGCGCCGTCAGATAACTGCACACACCGCAACTCGCCCTCGTTTTCATGACGCCCCGTAAACCCATAAATAAATCCCTCCACATGGATCGGCGTTGACCAGTGGGCCAGCAAATTGCGGCGATTGGTCCACACCTCCGTCACTGACTGACCGTCTGCCTCGACTTTCAAAAGCGCAGAACCCACCTGATAGGCCGCTGACAGAAATATCTGATCCCCAATCACCACAGGACGAGCCGCATTGACCGATTCATGCACGCGGGATCGAAACCAATAGGCAAAGTTTTTCTTCCCTGTCTCAGGGTTCAGCGACACCAGTCCCTGCCGAACCAGACAGAGCAAATGACGCTGCCCGTGAATCTCCGCAATCACCGGCGAAGAATAGCTGACAACCATCTCTTCCCCGGTCCAGCGATACGTCTCGCCTTCCGGTGTCTCAGTCCCGTCCCAGGTGCTTTTACCCACAGACTGCCACAGCACCTTCCCGGTCCTGCTGTCAAAGGAGACAACCCCCGAGTCCGGCTGGCCTCCCACAAGCACGATCAGCTGGTTGCCGTCCAGCAGCGGAGAACACCCCATTCCAAAAAACCATTCCGGAAGTCGAAAGTCCTTCCGCAGGTCCACTTCCCACCGCAGCTTTCCATCTTTCATCGAAACACAAACCAGCTTGCCCTCTGCACCCAGCGTGTAACAGGCCTCTGCCGTCAGAATCGGAGAACATCGCGGTCCATTGTTGTAGCCGTAAGGATCCTCAAATTCTGAAGCATACTCGTACTTCCAGATCTCAACACCATCCTGCCTGTTCCGACACGAGATGACCTCGCTGTCTCCCTGCCGATGATGCACAACAAGGCGATCTCCAAGCAGCGACGGTGCACTGTAGCCCGTCCCAATTGACTGCTTCCAGATCACGGCCGGCTTCTTCTCTGTCCAGTCAGGTTTCAAGTCGGTCTCGCCCGACTCGCCTGTATGCCTGGGGCCCAGAAACCACGGCCAGTCCTCTGCCATCACGGAACTGCACTGCACATGCACTGCTGCCTGCACCAGTGCCATGATCAAAAAGAACCCCACAGCAGTACGATGAATCACAAAACACGCTCCACAGGAAGAGTCGTTTACCGAAGACCACATCAAAACGCGCACAGTATCCGCATATTTTTGTGAACACTAGTTTTTTTTCATGGAATTGTCACCTGAGGCTGGCTGCAAACGCTTTCATTACGTTTCCCCTGCTCGCAAACACCGGTTGTGCCTTTCCCTCTGTCCCCCCACTTATCAAATTCCGCAGTACGTCCAGGAGTCCAACGCTGCCGCCATCCCCAACAGCACCAGCGGTCCGCTGACAACGACTCTATCATGCATATTCAGGCTGCAGAAACCCCGCGATGCGGCAGGCCCACGCATTCCTGTCATGCCAGCAAAGCTCATCAACCAACTCACCCGCCAAAGGCTCCGGCTGGCAGAAGGCGGCCCGCAGTTCTGACGAACCAAACAGAATGTCGATCGGTGGCCTCACATACTCATACTCATATGGCGGTCCCGTAAACTGCAGAACATCTGGATTCAGCTGACGCACTGCAGCCAGTAACGCGACCGTAAAACGAAATGAACGCACCGCAGCCGGTTTTTGAATGTGAAGGCTGATGCCCCCACATGTTTCATGCATCCATTTATCAAAAGTGGGACGAAACCGCACCGGCTGCAGAATCAGTCCCTCCGCATTCCCACCCGCAAGCGCCGCAACAAGCCTCTCAGGCACTATCCCAGGGGCCCCGCAGAACTCAAAAGGACGCGTTGTACCCCGCCCCTCCGAAAGCGTTGTTCCCTCCAGCAGAACCTGACCCGGATAAACGACAGCCGTCTCCCAGCGCGGCATGTTCGGCGATGGTGGTACCCAGTGCCGGTCCAGATCAGGCCAGTGCATGCTCCTTCTCCAGCCCCGCATCGGCAGTACCGTCAGCAGTGCCCCAAGACCCAGTTCCTGATTCAAAAGCGTCGCCAGTTCTGCCATGGTCAGGCCATGCCGCATCGGAATCGCAGCGCCACCCACAAAGCTCTCATATCCTGCCCGAATACACGGCCCTTCGGAGACAAGCCCCCCCAGCGGATTCGGACGGTCCAGAATCATGACCGCCACTCCCGCCTCCGCGCACGCTCGAAGACATTCCACCACGGTCCAGATAAATGTGTAAACGCGAGTCCCCACGTCCTGCAGGTCGATCAGCAGCACGTCAATGTCGCAGAGCTGTTCCGAAGTTGGTCTTCTGGTTGCGGAGTACAAACTGTGAACAGGCAGATCCAGCGGTTCATACCACTGATCCCGCGATTCAATCATGTTCGCCTGCTGTTCCCCCCAGAAGCCATGCTGAGGACTAAACAGACGCGTTAACTGGCCCGGGCACGCCGCAGCAACCACGTCGCATGAATACCGCAGCTGCCAATCCACCGACGCCTGATTCATCAGCAACCCAAGACGCCGGTTCTGCAACACCGCAGGAATGCCCTCACTCAACACCTCAAGGCCGATTCTGATCCCCGACATCACCGGCAGTCCCCTCTCTCCGCTGCAACGGAAGCAGACACGCAGCCAACTCACCAACCACATACGTGGTGACCGAACCAATCAGCGCCAGCCACGGCCACGCCACTTTCTGAGTCGGAAGCCAGCTCGCATAGTCACTCCCCCGCGGCAGTACCAACTGAACAAACAGCAGGACCAGCAGGCCCGCACACGCCCCGGTGATCGCGGCCGCCTGACCCGCTCGATGCGAAAAAATTCCCAGCGAAAATGTGCCCAGCAATATGCCGGCAGAAAATCCTGCAATCGTCAGTGCATTCTGAACAACCGAGGTCTCCAGATGCGCCGCCTGAATCCCAATCACCATCTGCAAAATACCAAACCCCACTGTCAGTACCCGCGATAGCCAGACCTGCCGCGCTGATGATAACGCACTACGGCTGAGCGGGATCCAGAAGTCGTTCAGCACGGCAGAAGCCGATGCGTTCAATGAACTGGAAAGTGTGGACATCGCCGCCGACAGCACAGCCGCCAGCATCAGCCCGATCAGGCCGGTGTTCCGAGGAAAGTAACCCACAATGAAATGCACAAAAATCTGATCCGATTCCGCAGGAGCCTGCTGACCCTGCTGCGAAAAAAAACAGGCCAGCTGGATGCCAATGAACAGAAACAATACAAACTGCAGAAACACCACGACGCCACTCGCCAGTATCGACTTGCCCGCGTCCCGCAAACTTCGTGCACTCAAATAACGCTGCACCATCATGTGATCCGTCCCATGAGTGCCAATCGTCAGCACGGCACCGCCAATCAGCCCCGCCCAGAAATTGAACGGATCTGACAGCTGGAACTGAAAATTGAAGGGCTGCAGTTTTCCTGACGCCATCGCATAGGTAAACACCTCGTTCCAGTGCCCGGGAATCCGGTCCGCCAACACAAATACAGCCGCCAACCCACCCAGAATGTAAATCACAAACTGAATGCAGTCGTTCCAGACAACCGAACGCAAACCACCAACCACCGTGTAAACAATGGTCACGCTTCCCATCACGATTACACTGAAGGACAACGGCCAGCCCAGCAGCGTCTGAAGCACCAGCCCGGCCAGAAATAACCTCAGCCCATCGCCAAGATTGCGCGTAATCAGAAACAGCAGCGACGACAGCCGACGTGTCAGCGTTCCAAATCGCTTCTCAAGAACCTCATACGCCGTAAACAGATTCCCCTCAAAGTAACGCGGCAAAAACACCTGCACCACAATCAGTCGACCAACCATGTAACCCAGAGGAATCTGCAGCCATTTCATCCCCGTCACACCAAACGCTGCACCAGGAACACTCAACACCGTCGCAGTACTGGTCTCCGTCGCAACAATCGATCCCAGAATTGCCCACCATGGCAGCGAACGCCCTCCAAGCAGATAAGCGTCCGCCGACAAACTGCCTCGCCCGGCACGAAGTCCCACAAGAATGGAACCTGCCAGCAAACCAATCAACACCAGAGAATCGATCAGACTGTCAGTGGCGGAGAATTCCGGAAACGCGGGCACAAAGTCGGTCCTTCAGGGTTGGGGGACGGGGGGAGCAGTTTTCAGTTTTCAGTTTTCAGTTTTCAGCGGAGGTTCAGACTGCGGTGTTCGCGGGCCTGCCGTTGTTCCACATGGGCAGACAACCTGATTCGCACCACATCGTCGATTGCCGGACTTTATGCGTCAATCAGGATCCGTGTCCTTCGAGCAGAATTCACAGATTCCGCGCTCCATCACCCGGACCGCAGGTCTCGCACTTCGGCAAAACGGTGAAACACCATCGGCATTTTCTGCCGACACCCCTTGCGCCGCCGGGCAGTTTTCCGCCAAAGACGACCAATCCCACTGCCCCCGACAATTTCCAATCCCCGTTCGCTCTGGCCCAAAAACCAAACCTTGCTTAGCATCAGCACAGGTCGCAGCAGGGGATTGCGACAGGACCGAATGGATTCAGATGTCACCATTCGAAGACATGGATGTTTCAGGGAAAATCTCAATGCGTAGTATTGCGGTAATGAATCAGAAGGGCGGCGTTGGAAAAACGACCTCCAGTGTCAATCTGGCCGCTGCTCTCGCTCGTCAGGGCCGCCGAGTCTGTCTGATGGATCTGGATCCGCAGGGCCACGCCTCGCTCCACCTTGGCATCGAAGCCGGCCCGGATATGGCGTCTGTCTACAACGTGTTCACCCAGGAAACCACTCTCGATCACTCACGACAACTCATCGTAGACAACCTTTCTCTCGTACCCGCAAACATCGACCTTGCAGCCGCCGAAATGGAACTGGCTGGTGTTCAGGGCCGCGAGTTCTTTCTGCGCAATGCCATGAAGCACTGGAAGGAACAGAATCGCTTTGACTATGTCATCATGGATTGCCCTCCGTCGCTGGGTGTGCTCACAATCAATGCCCTGACCGCAGCCACCGAAGTCTTCATTCCCCTGCAGCCCCACTTTTTTGCCCTGCAGGGGCTGTCCAAGCTTTTTGAAACCACCGCGCTGGTTACCCGACGGCTCAATCGTGACCTTCGCGTCACAGGAATCATGCTCTGCCTGTATGAATCCGGTACACGACTGGCGGCCGACGTTGTCGAAGACCTCCGACAATTCCTGAAAAGCAGCGACACAGAAACTCCGTGGGCCCGCGCCGCCATCTTCAAAACGCGGATCCGCAGAAATATCAAACTTGCTGAAGCCCCGGGCTTCGGGCAATCCGTACTGGACTACGCTCCCGGTTCCGCCGGCGCTGTCGACTACATCGACATGGCCGAAGAAGTGCTGGCCATGGAAACAGCGGCCGCACGTCCAACAACCGTTTCAGCCGACACTCTGGAACCCGCCAGAGCTGCCGCCTGAATCAATTCCACAGCCATGCCCAAACCGGACCTCTTGGCAACAGGTCCGGGTCCTTCTGTGAAATCAGGACGCAGTCAGATCCGGGGCATTACGATTGATGGACCTGTGATTAACAAGGTCAGGATTCCCTTGTGACTGGTTCGGAGGTTCCCGTGAACCGCGTTTACAGCTGGATGTTGTGTCTTGCAGCCTGTCTTGCAGGCTTCCTTCTCGCCCGGCAACTTCCCGCTCGGGACGAACAGACTGCCGCCGTTGACAGAACCCGCGAAGACTTTGAGCTGATGCGTCTGTTTGCGGAAGCTTATGAACAGATCGACATGCGGTACGTGAAGGATGTTGAACGCCGAAAACTGCTGGACAATGCCATTCGCGGCATGCTGACCGGCCTCGATCCCTACTCCTCATGGATCCCCCGCGAAGACCTCCCACGCTTCGAACAGTTTCTGGATCAGGAGTTTATCGGGGTCGGTATTCAGGTGCATCTGGTCAACGGACGCTCAGAGATTCTGACATCCCTGCCCGAAACACCGGCGTGGCGCGCAGGCATCCGCACGGGCGATGTGCTGCTTGAAGTCGATGGGAAAACCATCAACGGACTGTCACCGACAGACATCGGCAAACTGATTGCCGGTCCCATGGGACGACCCGTCAGTCTGCAGATTCGAAAAGCCGGAACAGAATCGTCGGAAACAATTCAACTGGTGAGAGACAAAATCCAGGTCCCCACGGTATCGGGGGTGGTTCGCAACAACGATGCACAGTGGACATGGCTGTTGAATTCCGAGCAGGGCGTCGGATACATTCGCCTGACGCACTTCAGCCGCAATACCGCCGACGAACTGAAAACCGCACTCGAACGACTGACCGAATTGAATGCCCGGTCGCTGGTTCTGGATCTGCGTTCCAACCCCGGTGGGCTCATCGAATCGGCGGTCGATGTGGCCGATCTGTTCCTCGACTCCGGACGCATCGTCTCCATGCAGGGACGCGCTGTCAAAGAACGCAGCTGGCAGGCCACGCCCGGCACGATGGTTCCCGCAACCATGCCCATTGCCATTCTGATCAACCGTCAATCTGCATCCGCCAGTGAGATTCTGGCCGCTGCGCTGCAGGACCATCAACGAGCCGTGCTGATCGGTGAACGGACATTCGGAAAAGGCAGCGTGCAGAACGTGATCAAGATGGATGCCGGAAAGTCTGCAATGAAACTTACGACAGCCGGTTACCTCCGCCCTTGTGGCGTCAACATTCACCGCTTTCCCGACTCGCGCCCGGAAGACGACTGGGGTGTTCGCCCCGACCCTGAATATCTTGTTGACCTGACAAAGGAACAGTTTTCAGAGTGGCAGAAGCTGCGGGAATCCGCGAGCGGAATCGGAACGCCCGAAACTCTGAGCAGTGCTATCGCCGCAGATCTGCAGCTGAAACGAGCCATCGAATGGGCACTTTCCCCGGAGGCAGAAAAATCCCCTGAAAAATCGACAGAAAAAACTGGCGAAAAAACCGCAGAAAAACCCCCGGAAAATCCTGCCCAAAATCCCGCAGAGGGGAAATCTGAACGCTGAGCCATCCTCGGCAGCCCTGAGGTGTGTAGGATTCACGCTGAACAGACGCGTCGCTTCTGCATGATCAGCGGCAGGTCAAACCGCAAGGTGGCCCTGGCCGCACGCAAATCATCCGGCTGACGTGAGTCTTCTATTCACGCAACAGCAGGGACCGGAATGTATACGCTCGACCAGAAATTTCAGCTCGTCAGCGAATATCAGCCCGCTGGTGATCAGCCCAAAGCCATCGAAGCGCTCAGCCACGGTATCCGCGAAAACAAACGCACCCAGGTCCTTCTGGGCGTCACCGGATCCGGCAAAACATTCACCATGGCGAATGTCATTCAGCAGATCCAGAAACCCACACTGGTGCTGTCTCACAATAAAACGCTGGCCGCCCAGCTGTATGCCGAGTTTCGCGAATTCTTTCCGCACAACGCTGTCACCTACTTCGTCAGCTATTACGACTACTATCAGCCCGAAGCCTATATCCCTCAACGTGATATTTACATCGAAAAGGATTCGTCAATCAACGAAGAGATCGATCGGCTGCGACTGCTGGCAACCAGCGCTCTCGTCAGCCGGAACGATGTGATTGTCGTAGCCACTGTCAGCTGCATCTACGGGCTCGGATCTCCCAAAGATTACCTGAACATGATGGTGCCCTTGCACGTCGGACAGCAGATCGATCGCGAAAACCTGCTGATGAGGCTGATTGATATTCAGTATGACCGGAATGATTTTGATCCAGGCCGCGCCAAATTCCGTGTCCGTGGAGATGTGATTGAAGTCTGGCCGGCCTACGAAGAATTCGCCTACCGCATCGAACTCTGGGGCGATGAAATTGAAAAACTGTGCGTGATCGACCCCGTCTCCGGTCGTGAATCTCAGTCGCTGAAGGAAATCTACATCTACCCCGCCAAACACTTTGTACTTCCCCAAAGTCGCGTCGATGCCGCACTCGGTGAAATTCGCGAGGAACTGGATGCCACGCTCAAACAATTTCAGAAAGAAGGAAAACTTCTCGAAGCACAAAGACTCGCTGCCAGAACCCGACACGACATCGAACTCATGAAAGAAACCGGCTTCTGTCCCGGCATCGAAAACTACAGCCGCGCACTCGCCGGAAGAAAACCGGGAGAACCGCCCTACACTCTCTACGACTTCTTTCCCGAAGACTTTCTGCTGTTCGTCGACGAATCCCACGTCACCGTGCCCCAGATTCGAGCCATGTATGCGGGCGACCATGCCCGAAAAACAACGCTGGTCGATCATGGGTTTCGCCTGCCCATGGCCAAAGACAACCGGCCACTAATGTTTGACGAATGGAACGCAAAACAATCATTCCGGGTCCTGGTCTCCGCAACGCCAGCCAACTGGGAACTCGATCAGACCTCTGGCGAAGTTGTCGAACAGGTAATTCGCCCCACCGGACTGGTAGATCCGGAAATCAGCGTCGTTCCAGCCCGAGGCCAGGTGCCGCATCTCCTGGATCAGATTCGGGAACGTACCGCCGCCGGCGAACGTGTTCTGGTCACCACGCTGACTAAAAGACTGGCCGAAGACCTGTGCAGTTACATGAAGGAAGAAGGCATTCGCAGCGAATGGCTGCATTCTGAATTAAATGCCGTCGAACGTGTGGAAGTCATCCGGGAACTGCGCGAAGGAAAACATGATGCTCTGATCGGCGTGAATCTGCTCAGGGAAGGTCTGGATATTCCCGAGGTGTCCCTGGTGGCCATCATGGACGCCGACAAGGAAGGTTTTCTAAGAAGTGAAACCAGTCTGATTCAGACCATTGGCAGGTCGGCAAGAAACGTCAACGCCAGAGTGATTCTGTACGCCGATACCGTCACCGAAAGTATGCAGCGGGCAATTGATGAAACCAACCGCCGCCGAAAGCTGCAGACCGAATACAACCAGCTGCATGGGATCACACCGGAAACAATTCGCAAGGCCATTCGACGCGGAATAGAGGAAGAAATTCAGGCCCGTCGGGTCGAACGAGAATCCGCGGGCGTCACCGCCGAATCTCAGTTCGTCACCCTGGAGTTCATTCGGGAACTGGAACATGAAATGCTCGAAGCGGCCGAGCAGCTGGACTTCGAACGCGCGGCACATCTTCGTGACAGGCTCCACGATCTGAAAAAGAAAGTGGGACAGGTCGTTCCCGAAGATCAGGGCACCGACAAGCCCGGTTTCGCGCGACGAGGCTCCACCCGCGGGCGAGCATCCGGCAAACGTCGGAAGTAAACTTCGACGCCTGCAGTGCCCCCCACGGTGCCGCTGTCACGTCGGCTTCTACAGCACTCCCGCTGCTGCAGCAAACACCGGCCGCGGCACATCCCAAAACCTCGTCTTACGCCGACCGCAGCGGGCGCTACCCTCCCTCGATGTTTTTGCTACTCTACGGGCGGGCGTGTCTTCATAGTCAGGTTCAGGGATGGAAAAAATGACAGCGCGTCGAAGACTTTTGTTGCTGATTTGGACAGCCTGTGCCGTTTCAGTACGTTGTGGGTTGGCACAGGAACAGCCCACCGAAACGTCCTTCGCCGCCGTACAAACGGTCCCGGCCACGACGGTGTCCGGCGATCAAATTGCCGTGCCCGCAGACATGATCGCGGCTGCCGCAATTCACCCGGCTCAGGTGCTGCGATCTTCCGGCTTCCGAAGTCTCCTGCAATCCGAACGCAGTCAGGTTGACTGGAAATTTTTCAGCGATGCCTGTGCCGCAAAGTTAGGCCTTACGCTCGAACAGATCGAACGCATCGAAACGGGAATGGACACGCAGGCACTTCTGGATCTGCAGGATAGCTTCGCCAGACGACAACTCCGCACCAGGCAAAGGCAACAGCTGCAGAATCTGACAGCCGCCATGCTATCCTGGCACAGCAGTTATGCGGCGTTTCCCTCCGCCGATGGACGGGAAGCGTTCGGAATGCCGGGGCTCAGTTGGCGAGTCCATGTGCTGCCGTGGCTTGGCGAGCAGGAACTGTATCAGCGATTTCATCTGGATGAGCCCTGGGACAGTGAACACAACAAAACGCTGATTGAGCAGATGCCTGAAATGTATGCGTCCGTAAAACCAGAAACAAAGGGAACACCAGAACGAAAAGGCACTACCTCATTACACGTGCTGGCCGGCGAAGGCATGCCGTTTTCCGGTGACGAGGCGCCGGTGCTGGAGGCAATGACCGATGGAGCCGAACGAACCATTTTGGTCGCGGTTGCGGGAGCAGACCGTGCGGAAATCTGGACGAAACCCGGAGCACTCGAAATCGACGGCGACGCCAGGAAGTCCCTGGGAAAAGTCGGCGAAGAAATTTTAGTAGGGTTTATGGATGGTTCACCAGCGATCCTGCCAGCCGACATCACGGACGACGCCCTGCGTCATTTAATGAACGGCGCCGATGGTCACGGAATCAGGCCCGAAGTGGAGCCTGACGCGGCAATCGCTCTGCCAGGATTTGCCGTGCGATTCACAGGCCCGTGGAACTCGGATCTGTTCTGCAACACCATTTCCTTTGCGCCGCCCCGCGAGGTCGTGGTGGCCGGACAGAAGGGCATTCAGGTTGGAGCCGTCTGCATTCTGCAGCCGCAGCCCGGTTTCGCTCTGATCGGATCACAAAAATCCGTCGAATCGATGCTGAAATCGCTCTCAAAGTTTTCTGGAGATTCCCAAAAAATTCGCCCGATTTTTATTGACGTGGCTTCACCGCCTGATCTCGCCGCAGTCATCAATCTTCAAGCCATCCAAAGCATTCTGACAAACGAAGTCCTGAAAGGTTCTCTGCGCCAGGTCGTGGGTGATGGCCCCGCAAAGTTGACCGAAACCGTCTCTTTCACCATGCAGCTGACTGATTCTGCACGTTCCATCATGGATGCTCGAATAACGACGCCTTCAGAGGCAACAGCGCAGCAAATTGCAGAGCTCTGTGTTGAAGTCCGGCAATCGTCGCTCAGCATGCTCGAAGCACTTTTTCCTGAAGAGGAATACGTCGACGTGGCAGGCGAGTGGCGTGCGATCCTGCAGTCCGGAACAGCGATCGCTTCCGGAAACGAAGTCCGTCTGAACGTGCCGGCACCTGCGAATGCAGACCAGTTCTGCAAGGCGATGGAAGCCCCTGCCGCTCAGATTTTGCGGGGCTACCAGATGGAAAAGACGATCTCGCAGCAGCGAGAAAGGCTCATGAGGATCTCACAGGTGACCTATGCCATGCGCGGCTTTCAAAACACCAATAACCGTTTTCCACCTGTTGACGTGCCGTTCGACCAGAAGACTCCGGGCAGTGGCCTCAGTTGGCGCGTGCATTTGCTGCCACTTCTTGGGGAAGAGCGTTTGTACCGAAAGTTTCGGCTGGACGAAGCCTGGGACAGTCCGCACAACAAATCGCTGATTCCTGAGATGCCGGCGGTGTACGCATCCTACGGGGCACCGCGAGACGGTCGGTCTGCGCTGCATGTCATCACCGGCGATAAAACGCCGTTTGGTAATCCGGAACTCAAGCTGGCGGATCTCACCGATGGCGACCATCGTACGTTGATGCTTGTCGAAGCCGGACGTGACACCATCGACATCTGGACAAAGCCGGGGGGGCTGCAATTTCGTGCCGATGCCCCCAAAGCCTGCCTTGGCACGATCACGGAAGATTTGCCGATTTCGTTTTTTAACTGCGAGACAGGATTCCTGAAGTCTGCGATCACCGATCGGGACTTCACCCGGCTGATACAGCACCACGACGGCGAACCCATTGAGACGTCTGCACTGATCTATCTGCCCTGAGACGCAATCAGCAGCTTGCGGAAAACGCCTGGTGGGACTGCCACCGAACTTTCCCTCCAGCCAGAAAAACTCGCCTGTCATCAGTTTTTCCCCGGAAATTTAGCGGAAAGCAGGCTCCTCGACGCCAAATTTCCGGAATTCCTGGCCGTCAATCGTTACACCGATGCATTTGCATTCCCGATTTGGCACTCTACCATGCTCTTCGGTGGTTCAAACGGGCTTCGTTGCCGATGTTCAAATTCACAAACTCCCGGGGTAAATCGGTCTGCAGGCGATCTGGTTCTCCAGATGGCTCAAAGTGCCGGTCTGCCCACAAGAGTTGTTTTGGCAGGTTCTGCAGTCAATTTCAGCGATCAGGCCCTTGACCTGAATTCTGGAAGACTGTCGAACGACAGGAAGTCCGGGACCGCTGGTGGTTGCGTGTTGTGCCGTCCACAATTCCATGGGACAGACACAGCGCGTGGTGTCATTACGATAGCAAGTCAAGTTGAAGGAAGTGTCGTGGCAACCCTTGATGAAAAGTGTAAAACGCAGAAAGAACTTCTCGACCAGCACACTCGCGAAATGGTGAAGTGGCATTTCAGCGATGATACTGGTTGCCAGTTCTGGCTGGAAAAAAAACAGACCTTCAACTTTGATCCGTTGAAGGACGTCAACTGTTTCGAAGACCTGAAGAAATTTCCACTGTTCGAAGACGACTGGCTTCGCGGCGGACCAATGCGTCGCTGGGTTCCGCAGCCCTATCAGAATAAGCCAATTTACGTCTTCGAAACTGGCGGCACCACCGGCATTCCCAAGTCGCGCGTCGTTGTCGAGGACCATTGGATTGATTACGAACTGTTCAGCGAAACACTGCCGGACGAATCCTTCCCGCATGGTTCCAACTGGCTGATGCTGGGACCTTCCGGCCCTCGTCGGCTGCGACTGGCGATTGAGCATCTTGCACAGCATCGCGGCGGCATCAGTTTCTGCGTGGACCTCGACCCCCGCTGGGTTGTGAAACTGCTGAAAAAGGGCAAGGTCGAAGAAGCCAAAGAGTACAGTGCCCACTGTATTGATCAGGCACTGGCCATCCTGTCGGCCAACAACGACATCAAATGCATGTTCACAACTCCAAAGCTGCTGGAAGCCCTCGCTCTCCGTTTGATGGATCAGGGAAGCAGCATCGAAGAAGCGGGCATCAAGGGGATTTTCTGCGGCGGCACCGAGTTCACTCAGCAGTGGTATCGGTTTGCCCGCGAAGAACTTCTGGGCCCAAACGTCTACATCACTCCGACCTACGGCAACACGCTGATGGGATTGGCCTGTGGCCGACCGTTTGATCCCGCGGATAACTACAAAATCACCTACTACGCGCCCCAGCCTCGTGCCGTCATCGAAGTCGTGGACTTCGATGATCACACCAAAGTTGTGGGCTACGGCCAGACCGGACGCGTCAAACTGTTCACCATGACAAAGGAAATGTTCGTTCCCGGATTCCTGGAACGTGACGAAGGCGAACGCGAAGTTCCCCATGACAAGTACCCATGGGACGGTGTCAGCGGAGTTCGTCCGTATCACGTGTTTGCCAAAACCACCACCGTCGGCGTGTATTAATCCCAGGTGTGCACGGCCGCGGCAGATTTTCGAGTGAATGTTCTCGTCCCTGATGCGGTCAGTCACACTGGAGAAGTTTTGTGCCCGGCAAGCCCTGAAGATGGGGCGTGCCGGGCCTTTCCCTGCTGATACTCAGGCACAGACTGCCTGATTCACCCTCCTTGAAGTCAAACGCTATGCTGGAAATTCCCGTCATTCGCTGGGGCAAGCCCTATGAGTCCCTTGAAAAGGCCAATGTCGTCCACTTTGAAACGGGCGAAGTGATGGCCCAGATGCACCAGGCGAATGCGGGCCTCGTGCAGATGGACTCTCGAAAATCCTCAAAAGCACGCGAAGTCCTGCGACAGTTTTCCTGTGCCGATCTGATCGAGAAGTGCAAGACGGCCGCGGACCTTTACCTCAGCGCCGAACTGCCGCTCGGAAACGGCACGCAGACGCCGGAACAGTTCTGCTCCATTCAGTCAGCGACCACCGGTTTGCCGCTGAACATGTGTCGGGCCAACATGAACAAGAACGCCTTCGTGCTGAAGCATATGGGCGACATGCTGGACGCGCTGACACGCGGTTTGCCGCTGGACATTCTGACGCGTGGCTACGGCATGGAATCACGCAATGTCATGGTCAGTTTCCAGGCGACCACATCGGTCCTCGGACTTGTTCTGCCCTCCAATTCCCCAGGAGTCCACACGCTGTGGCTCCCGGCCATTCCGTTGCAGATTGGCCTGGTCCTGAAGCCGGGTTCGTCTGAACCATGGACCCCTTATCGCATGTATGAAGCGTTCGCCGCCGCCGGGGTTCCGCGAGAAGCCTTCTGTCTGTACCCCGGACCGCACGACGTGGGCAACAAGGTTCTGGAAACCTGCAACCGCGCTATGATTTTCGGTGGTCAGGCGACCGTGGAAAAGTATCACGGTAATCCGCGAGTTCAGGCACATGGTCCTGGCTTCAGCAAGATTCTGCTGGGCGACGACATTGTGGATCGCTGGGAAGATTACCTGGATATCATGGTAAAAAGCGTCGTCATGAATGGCGGCCGGGGTTGTATTAACTGTTCCGGCATCTGGGCGTCACGCCACACCGAAGAGATTGCCGACGCCATCGCCCGCCGAATTGGCCCGATCGTACCACTGCCGACCACGGACCCCAACGCGGCCATCGCAGCCTTCACGACAGCGGGCGTCGCAGAAGCGACCAACAACCAGATTGAAGCCGGACTGAATCCGCCGGTCGTCACCGACGTCGCCGCCAAATACCGCGGCGGAGACCGTTTGGTGCGTCAGGAACGGTGTGACTATCTGCGTCCCACAGTGCTGCATGTATCCGACTGTGATAATGCAATGGCGAACACGGAATACATGTTTCCGTTTGTGTCCGTCGTCAAGTGCGCCCAGGACAAGATGCTGTCCAAAATCGGCTCGACTTTGATTGGCACCGCGATCACAGAAAACGAAAAGTGGATTACGGAACTGGTTGACGCCCGCAACATCGACCGTTTGAACGTCGGCCCGATTCCGACCTGTTCGCTGAACTGGCTGCAGCCACACGAAGGCAACATCATCGACTTCCTGTTCCGCAACCGGGCCTTCCAGAACAGCATGCCTCCTGCTCACTGACGCCGGCTTGTCGGCACACTGTGTGTGTGAAAAACAAAAGCGAAAGGGCTCACGCCCAATGGTGAGCCCTTCTTCTCATTCCAACACTGGCGCTCTCTTCAACGCAGACGGCAGGCGTCTAGAGACCAGGGGCCATGCGAGAGACCAGATGCCATGCACCTCCGACTGCCTGCTTTGCGTCTTAGCGTCTTTGCGTGACAAACACATCCTCACGCAAAGACGCAAAGTCGCAAAGAGAACCACAAAAACAACACCGTGGCAGTTCTCATTTTTTCAACGCGGACGGCAGGCGTCGAGAGACCAGATGCCATGCACCTCAGACTGCCTGCCTGGC
>CAIQIE010000415.1 GCA_903871805.1 uncultured Planctomycetaceae bacterium
ACGTCCGACCCGCAATCATCGGCTCACATCGTTGCTGAGATCGACAGTCTCGCGGTCGGCAGTGGCCACGGCCGTGCTGACGCTTTTCCTGGCGGGAGTTTCCCTGAGTCAGGCTGTGGACGAGCAGCCCAAAGGCGAAGTGCGAATCCTGCCTCTGGACAGAGAAAAGCCGCAGGCCGGAACGGTGCGTCTGAATAATGGATTGATTCTGAGCGGCATGTGCTCCTCCGAAACAACGCTGGCGCCCTTGCCATCCAGCCGTCGAGTCGTGGACAAAACCGACCAGAAATTGTCTCTGCAACTGATCCACCAGGGCTCGCGGGAAGTTTACGTCCCCGCCCGACGTTCTGAAGCTCCCGTTCCGGATGTCAACGCATGGCCCGCTCTGTCCTTTCGGATCCCGCGAAAACGAATCCGCCGCGATACGCGACCGCCGATACTGCCGGCTCTGGAACCGTTTAATGAAAGTGGACTCACAAGAGGCAGCGTCCTCCGACCCAATGGTGAGTCCCAGGAAATTCAGGCCGGAATTGTCGGTATCAATGAACTGTTTGCGGAAGCCCAGAGTCTGACTCATGACTGGAGCTTCCCGGTGTCTCTGGAAACCATACCACGGCAAAATCTGGTTCCCATGCTGACACTGGTGGAAGACTACGGCACGAATTCCACCCGTCGCCTCGAATTGATTCGAATGCTGATCCGGGCAAATCGAC
Source organism: uncultured Planctomycetaceae bacterium (assembly GCA_903871805.1). Taxonomy (GTDB): domain Bacteria; phylum Planctomycetota; class Planctomycetia; order Planctomycetales; family Planctomycetaceae; genus SXXK01. Next base: position 714 of record CAIQIE010000415.1, read on the forward strand.
TTCCTGAAGCCGGGCAGATGCTGCAAATGCTCACTCAGGACTTTCCGGACCTGCAAAATGTCCAGGCTCAGCAACTGCAGGTCGTGCGTGAGCAGACCGCTGCAGAAATCACACTGGCCCTCGAAAAACGCAGGGAAGCCGGCCAGCACGTGCTCGCCTCCAACGGCGCCAGACTCTATCCCAAAAAGAATCTGACCCCGGAAACAATCGTCCGTGTTGAGCAACTGGTACGAGACTATGATGAACTGCATCGGCGGATCGAGCGTGTACGACATGCCATTGCCTCGCTTGTCGCAGAACCTGCTGACGGGACTCAGCAAAATGCCGTGCGGCAGTGTGTGCAAATTGTTACCGAGGGGCTGGATGAGGATTCCGTCCAGAGATTTTCCGCATTCGAACTGATGCTGGCAGCACCACCTGCTGAAAGACCTTCCGCTGACGAACAGCTGGCCACAGCACTGTCCGGATGGTTGCTGGGCGCAGAAAACACATTGACAAACCTCACAGATGTCCTGTTCCTGTTTGAAACGCGGGAGAACGTCCTGCATTATCTGTCAGGCAGCCCGGATGAAGTGCAGCTCAGAGAACAACTGGCACTGACGATTTCCAAAACCGAAGGTGTCAGCGCCGATCGCCTTGCCGCTCTCATCAGAAATCTCCCTGCCATCACACCGCTGCAAACCGAAGGTGCTGCTCCCGGTGCGTCCGCTGTCTTTCGACTGGAAAGTTCACCGGAAGCCGCAGGAGCCGTCGGTTTGGTTCCTCCCGAGTACCACCAGACACGTGCATGGCCTGTTGTGATCGCCTTTCCCAGACTGAACAGCGATCCGGAACCATGGCTCCGCTGGTGGGCAGCCCAGGCAGAAAGTCAGGGATACATCGTGGTTGTGCCATTTTTTCACAGCCCAGGCAGCGACGTTGCGGACGGGTACGCGGCATCTGCTGACCAGCATCGGCAGTTTCTTGGACTGCTGCGAACATTGAAAATGGGACTTCGTGTCGATGATGACCGCGTCTTTGTCGCCGGGCATGGCGTTGGTGGCGAGATGGCCATGGATATGATGACGTCACACCCACACGAGTTTGCCGGTGTCGTGGCTGTCAGCAGTACAGGGCGAAAACACCTGCAGTGGACACTGACCAATGCGATTGAAAAGCCCTGGTACGTCGTCATCGGCGATGCGCATCCCCTCTGGTTTGAACGCATGGGACTGTTCGCGGCAAAGCTGTTTCGACGTGGTGAGGAAATCAAAGCCTGGTTCGACGTCATGTTTGTGAAATATCCGGATCGGGGGGCCGAAAACTTCTTCGAGGAAGCCGACGATATCTTCCGGTGGATGGCCCAGTATCGACGTCAGAAGTACTCAGAGCACATCCACGCGCGGCTGCTGCGATCCACCGATCTCCAGTGGGGCTGGATTCAGCTGAACTCTCTACCAGCACAATTTGCGGCGCTGGATGCCCCGTCAGCTCCGGATGCAGACTCTTTTCGCCCTGCAACGCTGACGGCACGCCTGACGAACAACAATGCAATCATCGTGGAATCCGCCCCCTCAGATTTTACAATCCTGCTCGCTCCCGACCTGCCGGGCATCGATCTGACGAAACCCATTCGAATCGTCAAAGGCAGAAATGACAGACGCATCGACTATCAGCCTTCCGTGATTTCCATGCTGCAACAACTGTACGAAACGGGAGACCGAAGTCGACTTTGCTACATGCGAATCGATGCCGATGACAAGTGATCGTGGACTGGTAATGGACTGGGAAAAGTGACCGCAATTCCTGGCACTTGCGTACCGGCAGCAGAATGGACCTTCCAAAAGAACTGCCTGAAAGAAACGGAGCACCCTGCTGAATTCCCAGTTCGTTACGTTACGCAGGGAACCGTGGTTCTGGCATCGACACTGGCACACTTATTGCGTTCAGGGAATTTGGGGATGGGGCAGTGTTGTTGGTGCTCATGATTGAGGCACAACCTGGCATATCCTCGATTTTTTGCGTCATCCAACGCGAGGCGAATGCACAAAAAAAAGGCACAATTACCACACACACGTGGTGTGACTTACTGGTCCTGAATAATCGTGAAGTTTTATTACCTGAAAAAATCGCGGTTCTTCAAAACGAACCGTAATCCTGATTGTATGAAACACACTGAGTCAGTTACGTTCAGTCCGGTGGTGTTCCAAAGTTGCAGGCTACAGTTGCAGCACCGTTAAGTAGTCAAAAAGTGAATGGTGGCTTCGAACAACTCAGGACGGGTTGAGTTGAATCACGGTCGTGGTTTTCTGATTTTTCCGGTGGAAGGACAGTCCTTCGTGACGACGATACCTCCGAATTACGATGAACTTCTCACCCCAGAGGGGACCCCGCGTCATTCCGCGCTGTCGGAGTGCCTGGCGGCGCTGACCACTGAGGATCTTGCCGAACGGCAAAAACTGGCAGACGAGGAGCTGCTGGAGAAGGGCATCACTTTTGCCGTCTATGGGCACAACGACGGGACTGAAAAAATCTGGCCCTTCGACATTGTGCCGCGTCCGATTCCCTGGGACGAATGGATCACCATCGAAGCCGGTCTGAAGCAGCGAATTAAGGCCCTGAACCTCTTTCTCGACGACGTCTACGGAAAAGGGCAGATCCTGAAAGACGGCGTCGTTCCCGAAGCCCTTGTGCGATCGGCAAAGACATTTCGTCCGGAGTGTATCGGTTTCAGGCCACCGGGCGGCGTCTGGACTCATGTCGTCGGCACGGATCTGGTGCGGCACCATGACGGAACGATCTACGTGCTCGAAGACAATCTGCGTTGCCCATCCGGTGTCAGTTACGTGCTGGAAAATCGGGAGATTATGAAGCGGGTTCTGCCGGAAATGTTCTACGGCTCCATCATCGCACCGGTGGACGAGTACCCAGAGCGTTTACTGGAAACGCTGCTGAAAACGGCCCCGCAAAACGCCTCGAAGCCGACCGCGGTCGTGCTGACCCCGGGAATTTACAATTCTGCCTACTTCGAACATTCGTTCCTCGCGCAGCAGATGGGCGTGGAACTTGTCACCGGTCCCGACCTTTTCGTAGACAAGCATGACGTCGTCTGGATGAAGACCACGCATGGCCCACAGCGTGTCGACGTGATCTACCGCCGGATCGACGATGACTTTCTCGATCCGGAAGTCTTCCGCGCCGACAGTATGCTGGGAGTCGCAGGCCTGATGCGGGCTTCCAGAGCAGGAAACGTTACTTTGGCAAATGCCCCAGGAACAGGCGTCGCCGACGACAAAGCCGTCTACCGCTATGCGCCGGAAATTATTCGATACTACCTCGGCGAAGATGCAATCCTCAGCAACGTCCCCACTTACGTCTGCTCTGACCCGAAACAATGCGACTACGTACTGAAACACCTTGACGAACTGGTTGTGAAACCAACCAATGAATCAGGTGGTTACGGGATCCTGATGGGGCCCGTGGCGTCACAGGAAGAACGTAATCAGTGCGCCGAGTCTATTCGCCGCGACCCAAGAAACTACATCGCACAGCCCATGCTGACGTTGTCGACAGTGCCGACAGTCATCAATGGAAAGCTGGCACCCCGACATGTGGACCTCAGACCATTTATTCTGTTCGGTGAGCCGACGTTCGTTCTGCCGGGTGGACTCACCCGCGTGGCACTCCGTGAGGGATCGATGATCGTCAATTCTTCGCAGGGTGGTGGCAGCAAAGACTCGTGGGTACTGTTGAGTGACACTCCCTTTTCAAAACTGCAGGAACAGGAACAGACAACTCGACCCACCTGAACCACAAAGGGTGCTGTCCGTGTCGCTCCAAAATTTCAATCGTTCTGTCAGATCACTTCTTTAACTCCAGCGGTGGATTTCCATGCTGTGTCGCGTCGCGGATTCACTTTTCTGGATGAGCCGCTATCTGGAACGAGCGGAAAATCAGGCCAGATTTATCGATGTTACCTCCAGTATTGCACTGGGTTATCGAGGCAGCGAACAGGTGCTCTGGTCCTCGCTGCTTCATGCCGGCGGTGACGTGCAGCACTTTCTTCAGCGATACGCCGCACCGACACGCGAAAATGTCATCAACTACCTCCTGTTCGACCGGAGAAATCTGAACTCCGTCGCCAGCTGCCTCACGGGCGCCAGAGAAAACGCCAGATCCATTCGCGAAAATCTCACCACCCCGATGTGGGAAGCTGTCAATCGCTTCTACCTCCGCGTTCGACAGGCCGCCGCACAACCAGAACAGGTGCTCAAGCAGCCGCACCCCTTTCTGGATCAGATCAAACGTTCGGCCCATCAGGTCCTGGGTGTGACAGAAGCCACCTGGTCTCGCGGGGAAGCCTGGCACTTCTCCTCACTGGGCTACCAGCTGGAACGTGCCGACAAGACCTCCCGAATTCTCGACGTCCGCTACTTCATTCTGCTCCCCATGTCCGGCGGCGCCGACGCACAACTGGACGTTGTCCAGTGGGCCGCACTGCTTGAATCCACAGGGGCGCTGCAGATGTACCGACGAGCCTTCGGCAGAATCCAACCCGTGAATGTCGTTGACTTCCTGATCCTCAGCCCTGTCTTCCCACGCTCTCTGGCCTTCTGTATTCATCAGATACAAAGCAGCCTCGCTGCAATCTCCGGAAATCAGTCCGGTGAGCCAGAGAATGAAGCCGAACGGCTTGCGGCCGAGGTCAGCGAGGAACTGGAACGGCTCACTGCCAGTGAAATCATCGAAGGTGGCCTGCACCAGTTCGTCGACCGCTTCCAGACGCGTCTTAACTCGATCGGACAGGCTGTGTCTGAAACATTCTTCCAGATTGACGTGTCGACAAACGCCTGATCACCACCTGTGTCACGGCCTCTGTAAAGCCGACCCATTCTCCATTCTCCGACAGCCGCGCCGCTTCACTCGCGGCTTAAAGCTTCGTCAAGATTCAAAATTGCCAAACTGACGGCGGTATACGCCGCATGCTCCGCAACCGGCAGCTGCTCGTCCCGTGCGCTGGCTCCCACCTTCAGCAGTAACTCGCCCGCCGCCGGATCCTGGGCGTACACGTCCAGTTGTCGCTGCAGTGCCCGGCGAAGAATGCCCAGATCCAACTCCCCGGGGACTCGCCCGATCACACGGCGAAAGGCCATTCTAAGCCGGTCGTCACGATCCGTGGTCGCAAGGCATACCTGCTGAGCCAGATTGCGAGCCGCCTCAATCCACGTGGGATCATTCAGCGTCGTCAGTGCATGCAGCGGAGTACTGGTCGGAGCGCTGCGAACTCGACAGGCCTGCCGATTGGAAGCATCGAACATATTCGCGGGCCCCACCGTTCGCCGCCAGAATGTGTACAGACTGCGTCGATACAGATCCGCCCCCTGCGAAGCCGGATAGGTAAAATCTCGTTCTTTTGTAATCGCCAGTGACTCCCAGATTCCATCAGGCTGATAGGGATAGACCGGAGCTCCACCAATCCGCGGCTCCAGCAGCCCGCTGGAGGCCAGCGCCCAGTCACGCAGAATCATCGAAGGCATACGGAACCGACTGGCCCGGGCAAACAGACGATTCTCGGGATCTTTCGCCAACGCCGACGCCGTCACATGACTCGACTGACGATACGTCGCGCTGGTCACAATCAACCGCTGTATGTGCTTCAGACTCCAGCCCTGCTCACGAAACTCCACAGCCAGCCAGTCCAGCAGGTCCTTGTGCACCGGGTACTCACTCTGGACCCCCAGATCCTCCGCTGTCTTCACAAAGCCCGTGCCAAACAAATGCTGCCACATCCGATTGACCTGCACTCTGGCCGTCAGCGGGTGAGTCTCAGAGACCAGCCACTGCGCCATTCCCAGGCGATTGCGTGGGGCCCACGGCGGCAGTGCCGGAAGAAACGCAGGCGTATCAAATTCCACCAGCTGATCTGTGGGGCTGGTGTAGTCGCCCCGCGACAGAATGTGCGTCTTTCTTGGCTGCGAATCACTCATGATCATCACTCGCGGCATTTGATCTGCCCGATACTCACCCTGTTGCCGCCGCAGATCATCCCGACGCCTGATTGCCGGAAATCGCTCCGCCATCGTGGGCAGCACCGCTTCGTCAAAGTGCTTTCGCAACGCGCCATCCAGAGTTTTCTTCTCTTCATCAGAACGTTCCGACTCAGCTTTTTTCAGCAGAGCCGCCGCGAGTTCCGGCAATCCGGCACCATCGGCTGGCATCCCGTCCGCAAAGATTCCGGCCTTCCAGCCATCAAAGGCCGCCTGCGTTACGGTGCCGATCTCCAGCTCAGCCATGCGAATCGCCGATTCAAACTCCGCAAACTTCCTCTGGTTCTGCTCCGTTGGTAATTCCAGAAACGGCGCGGCCACACGAATTCGGGACGAAAAATACTGCGGTGTTCCGGATTCCGGCACGCGATTAAAGCCATCCAGCAGACTGTAGTAATCCTTCATTGAGATGGGATCATACTTGTGATCGTGGCACTGCGAACAATTCATCGTCAGCCCAAGCCAGGTCGTGGAGGTCGTCTCCATCCGGTCAAACAAAATCACCCAGCGCTGTTCCTCCGGAATCGCTCCGCCTTCGCCATTCAATAGATGATTGCGATTGAATCCACTGGCAATCTTCTGCTCCTCTGTTGCATCGGGAAGCAGATCACCTGCCAGTTGCCAGATGGTGAACTGATCGAACGGCAGGTCCTGATTCAGGGCCCGCACAACCCAGTCGCGCCAGATCCACTGCCATGTGTCGCCATCCTGCTGAAAACCATTGCTGTCCGCATAGCGAGCCGCATCCAGCCATGGCAACGCCATGCGTTCGCCGTAATGCGGACTGGCCAACAGGCGATCCACCAGCTTTTCCCAGGCCTGCGGATCGGA
>CAIQIE010000416.1 GCA_903871805.1 uncultured Planctomycetaceae bacterium
ATCTTTATCGACGGTGCGGGTATTATTGCGAAGCTCAGAAGTCGATCTATTGCGAAGGGCCGACCGGTAAATCAAAGATCGACAACCTGATGCTGACGCTGCGACAAAATCCCCCCGCCAGCTTTGGCTCAGTTCAATTCACCGAGGTCCGAGACTACAAGAACGGAATATGCTCACCCATTCCGCCGGGCACATCCCGAACGATGGAGGGAAGTCCCCGTGGAGACCTGCTGATTTATCGCTCCGCGTCGGATGCACCCATCAGAGTTCAGATTGCGTGCAGACCGTCAGGAACAGAACCCAAGATTAAGTTCTACTTTTTCTGCCAGGCTGATCTGCCGGGCGGCACTGATCTGATCGCAGCAAAAACCGCAGGCGATCACACCATGCTGGAAGTGCAGAAGGAACTTGCTGCCTGGGCTGCAGGTCAGCTGTAGTGCCGTGTCAGTACTGAAAACCGGGATTCCTCGTCATTCCCGCGCAGGCGGGAATCTGTCATTTATACATAAGTATTCTGCATTAGACTGTGACTTCGGGCCGAAGGCCCAACCGTTCTGCCAGCCCGGGCTGAAGCGAAGCGGCGGCCCGGGGCAACGCACGCAATCGATCGTTGAGGACCAGCGGTCCGCCCGTTCGCATTGTGCGGATTTCCCATACGGCCACTGAATCGGTTCGTTCATGAACGGGATGCATTCCACGACCGAATCAGGTGGAACTCACGCTCGAACGGCTAGTATCTGTTGATCCGAAGCCCAAAACAAACCTTTGGAATCAACAGAAATCAGCGACTACGATGAAATACGCTGGCTGCAACAGGCATGTTGCAGCCAGCACGGTGAGCACAGATCGATAACGGCTGGGTGCAGCATTCTGCTGACACCGTGGTCCAGCAGGATCGTCTCACCGTTTCGTTTTGAACCCGAACAGTCGCTTGAGCCGGATTCAAAGCCGAGCTCGAATTTTACTAGCCAGGGGCATGCGATGACAACGTTATCTGAAAGCCGGTTTACATGTGTTGTGGGTGTTGATGTAGCCAGCGAACACCTGGATATCTTTATCAGTGACTCGAAGACTGCCGTCCGAATCGAAAATGACGGGAAGGCAATTTGCCAGTTCCTGAAACGTTTTGGCAAGAACATTCGCAATCAGATTCTCTTTGCGATGGAAGCTACAGGTGGCTACGAAAGGATACTCGTCGGTGAACTCCACGCGGCCGCGATTCCGTGCTCTGTGATTAATGCCACGCGAATCCGCCAGTTCGCACTCGGATGTGGTCTCCTCGAGAAAACGGACACACTGGATGCCAGGATCATCGCTCGGTACGCGGAGGTCAATCAGCCTGAGCTGACTGCAGCACCCAGTGCGTCAGTAGAGAGAATTAAATTGCTGACGATTCGCCGTGAACAGGTTCTCAAGCAACTTCAGCAGGAACTCAACAGGAAAATGCAGCAGCATTGTCCTGTCATTCTGAAGTTCATCACAAAAGCCTGTACGTTCTACAAAAGTCAGCTGAAAGCACTGGACGAACAACTTCGCAAAGCGGTCGCTGAGGATGAGGCCACAGCAGAAAAGGCCGCGAAGCTGAAAACCGTTCCTGGAATTGGCCCCGTCACGGTCAGCGTTCTGGTCTCACAGTTACCGGAAATCAGAACGCTCAACAGAGGTCAGATTGCGAAGCTTGCCGGAGTAGCTCCGATCGCTCGTGACAGCGGTAAAATGTCGGGCTACCGAAAGACGGCTGCTGGCCGGTCCAGCGTTCGCAAAACGCTCTATATGGCCACTCTCGTAGCCACTCGGTGGAATCCGATCATCAAACAAACGTATGAGCACCTTGTCCGCAAAGGCAAGGCAAAAAAAGTGGCGCTGGTGGCGTGTATGAGAAAACTGCTGACGATCCTGAACTGCATGATTCGCAACAACGAATCCTGGAGAGTAGCCACCACAACCTGAACAACAGGGCTCCCGAGCCCCGTTCGCCTCGCCGTCACATCGGCCTTCACAAAAAAAGGCCGATGTGATGGTGAGGTGAAAAGGGGCGGCCCCGTTTGCTGAGCCCGAACGGAGGTACTCAGCATCAAAAAACGCTCTTATTTCTGAAAGGCACGCCAATGAACCCTTGATTCATTTAAAGACAGTCGCTGGGCCTTTGGCCTGAAGTCACAGTCTGTTGCTTCGAGAAATCCAGTGCGGTTGTCTTTTGGACACTCAACACGACAAGTTCTTCAGCAATTCGTGCCAACTCATCCGAAATTCGTCCCGACGTCTTTGCCTCCTGCTGGAGCGCATTTCAACACCGGGACAGTGGCCTCCGTGACCACGAAGGTTCGCGGAATGTCAGTGAGTGTCATCATCCACTTCTTGATGGCCTGTTCATCGTTGCTG
>CAIQIE010000417.1 GCA_903871805.1 uncultured Planctomycetaceae bacterium
TGCGTTTCTGGTCATTTTGACCACGTTCCCGGAAGTCTACCCCCAGCCCCTGAGGCCCTGAGGCAGCAAACAAAACAAATCCACGGGTACGGCTTTCGGGGTGTGGTATTGATCGGAATTCTACTGCGAACAGGGACCCGATGCATTACAGACCAGTAGCAGCCCCTGCAGTCTGCTGAGTGTATTCGATCGGACCCACTCGTCCAAACGCTCCAGTGGCGTTCCTGTGCGATCGTTTTTTGCGGTTGCTGTCATGTTCCTGTCCCGATCACTCCGGGACATTTCCGGGACGATATTCCCCAATCGGGTGCGCGGTCTGGTTTGGGGTTTTTTCTATAAAGAAAAAAAACCCCTAAACCAGAACACCTGTGCACTGGTTTGTGGTTTAAACCGGTGGTTTAAACCAGAACAAATGTTCAGTATCCTACCTGAACAGATTCCTGCCCTCAAACACATTTCCGGTCACTGAACAGGCATGGTTTCGGGTAAAGATTTCCACCTGCGGCGTTTTCTCGCCAATCTTCAATTCTCCAGCGATCACCTGTTTCACCGTTTTGCCGGCCAGTGTGGTACGAAAGAACACATGCAGCCCAGTTCCGGAGGGACTGATTTCGGTGTAACTGTCGAAGCGATCAACGAAGTTCATAGCCCAGTCGGACACATGCCCTGTCTCTGGATCACGGCACGCGTCCAGATCACAGCCACCAACACCACACCCTGAGAAGAAACAGAAGTTCAGACAGCGATGTCGTGATACGTCAAATCTGACAATCACGGATTCCCACGTCGACCACGTTGCTGGATCGTTTACGCGTGCAGCTACGTTCCAGACAGACCAGGGACATTGTCCCCAGCTTGTCTTGAAACCCCACTGGTTTAAATCCTGCAGTTCCTGAGGAACATTGCGCGTTAAGCGATCCAGAATGGACAAGGCAGCCCCCGGAATCAGTTCCACAAAATACTGTCAAGGTTTCCCTGTTCGCTGTCGTCCAGTCGCATTTCCTGCGTCGTGATACGAAATACTGGGTTTCGTCTATCTGCGGCCTGTCGTAAGTCATCGCATGACAGCATCCGTTGCAAGTCGGTTTTCAGTTGGTCCAGCTGGATCGTCGGTTCGGTAATTTCTTTTCTGATTGCAGACTGTGTTACTGCTTTGCCCTGTCCTTCGAGACTCCGGATTGCTTCGAGTATGCGGGGACGATTCTTGCTGTGTCGTTCGTCGTCTTTCCCGTTCTGCTGATCGTTTCTGCGGCCCTGCTTGAATTGTTCCAGCGATAGCAGTTCAACGTCCCACGTCCTGCCGGCTTCAATTGTGCCCTCATCGACAATCACGGCGGTCTGTCCCTGATGTCCAGCACTGCCACCCCATTTCATCAGTAAATCGTGGTGTCCCGGATTATCACCGTCGTGTGGTGTCAGCCTGTTGAGCAGAACATACTGCCGGAGCCACGCATCAAACCCCGCTCCAGAAATGTCAGACATATCCGGGACATATCCCGGTTGGATATTCTTTTTGAAGTGACCAGCCAGAATTGGGGTGCATCCCGTTTCGTTGCGGATACGCGTTAGACTGTTCTGCAATATCTGCCCTACGATGGAAATGTTCGCCTGTTCGTTTGAGTCCAACAGAATCGCAAGGTATGACGGATCGACCATAACCACAGCAATGTCGTTTTCTGTGATTGCCTCAATCATGGCGTCAACGTGGCGATCGTCTCGCAGTCGTGGAATCTTCTCAACGTCCACCCGGAATTTATGTTTCAGGTCACGGAAAGCCCTGTCTCTGGATGCCGTGATTCTACGGGCTGTCTCCTGAATGGTTCGCCCACCTGATTCCCCTGAAAGAATCCAGACGTTGCGAGGCTCTGGAACAGCATACCGTTTCAGAAACGGCGTTCCGGTGGCAATTGCAATTCCCAGTTCAGCCAGCAATGTGGTTTTCAGACTCTTGCGAGGCCCACCCCAAACAACTGGATCACCCTCCACCAGTACATCTTCCACGAGCCACTTGAATGGAAACTCTATTGCGTCAAATTCATCAGCTGGCATACAGTTGAAGTATGTGGACCAGTGTTTCTTCTCTGCGGCGTTCGGTTGCCTTGTAGCGGTTGCTGTCACTGTCAGCGGGTAGGCGGCCTGGTACCTGTCAGAATCCTGTCGAAGCAATCGACCACGCTCGCCAGCTGCTTTCCCTGCGTCATCCAGCTTGTGGCGTAGGTCGTACTCATTCCATGGTGGGTCACAATCGGCGTTCCATTGTTGGATTGCTTCCAGCGATTCTTCGAGGCTTAAGTCGAAGTCAACCCGGAGAACACAGGCGGCATGCCAGCATGCATCGTGTCCACGCTCGCCTGATACTGCCGGCGGTATTTTCGCGAGATACCGGATAGCCCTGTCGATAATCTCACTGCGTCCAATATGGGGCGAGTGATACCGGGTTATCGGTTGCGGTTTACCAGTGTTTTCACTGTAAACATCAGGGAAAACGTCCTGCAAAACCAGATCACCCGGAGGGCTGGATTCCTGAATTGAGTTTTCAGAAATTGCCCCCGTTGCAGTTGTTTTACTGCTGCGTTTGGACATAATGTTGTTGCTTGTTGTTTGCGTCGTGTTCGCCAAAACACGAAAAAATCAAAGCCCTGTCAGCACACTACTGACGGGGTTTTTTTATTGTTTTGACGCTTTCCTGTACGCGCCGGATTTACCAGGAAAGCGTTTCCAAACGACTCCATCCCGACCAGCCACTCAGATTCCATTTCTGTATGTCTCGGTCACTACTCCGAGAGCGGTTGGATTCTGTTGTTCTGCGGCGTTAAATCAACCCACAGGACACCCAAACTGGGAAAATAGAAATCAGGACAATCGTATTTTGATTTTCATTTATTTCCCGGAACCAGAGCCAGATTCAACCCTATCGCTGCGGCAATCTTCTCAGCCCACTCAATAGACAACCCGGCTTTTCCGTCCATGAACAGGTCGACCACTGCCGGCTTCAGTCCTGCTCGTTCAGCGATCACCTGCCGGCGGCCTGACTCCAGCACCGCCGTTCTCAACTGCGTAGCGATATCAACCCCCGGCGGAAACAATGCCTGAGGCGCTGCGGCGTCGATATGATCCAGCACCTCAAATACTACCTGCCTTGCGTCCAACGCGTCCACA
>CAIQIE010000418.1 GCA_903871805.1 uncultured Planctomycetaceae bacterium
ATCCAGCTGAAGAACCAGAGGCAGACGAAGCTGGTACTTCCCTTGTGAAGACTCCTCCGACACAGGAGTTACTGGATGCAAAGGCCGAGGAGAAGGACGAGCTGCTAGGCGATCGGACTTCTTCAATCACGGATTCGATAGCAATTGGTGCTGAAGACAGTGATGCTCCAGACGCCGGAGAAATGGATCCAGCTGAAGAAGCCGACACGGAAGAGCCAGTGACTCCAGTTGACCCAACTGAGGAAGCTGAAGAGGCTGAAGAGGCTGACACAGAAGAGCCGGTAACTCCAGTTGATCCAGCTGAAGAACCAGAGGCAGACGAAGCTGGTACTTCCCTTGTGAAGACTCCTCCTACTCAGGAGTTGTTGGACGCAAAGGCGGCAGAGAAGGACGTGTTGCTTGGTAATCGGACGTCCTCGATTATCAATCCAATAGCTCCGAATGCTGTTGCCGGTGAAGCCGTAGGAAAGGCTGCACTTCTCGGTGCTCGCACTTCCAAAATCGTTGATCCGATCGCTTTGGGAGCAACAAAAGCTCCTGCTGCAGCCGACGTGGCAGAAGGTGTGGTAACGAGAGCCGCAGTTGCTATTGTTGAAGCTCCAGCAGTTGTTAAGACCATAGTTGCCAAGCCAGCAATTGTTGATGCAGTGGCTGTTGAAGCAGCCGTTGTTGATGCCGAGGTTGTTGATGCCGCGGTTATTGAAGGCGAGGCTGTTGAGGCAGCGGTTGTCTCTGCGAAGACACCTGTGACGCCAGCAACTCCGGCAGAAAAAGCTCCCAGGAAGGGATTACTGCGTGGTAGTCGTCCGTCTACGACAACCGCAAGGGGAACTGGGCCTGCTGAGTCTGTTTCAGTCATGGCAGGTCGGAAAGTGGCTGTAGTCGAGCCGGTGGTCGTTGGTGAGGCAACGACGGCGGTCACTGGTAAAGTCATAAAGGTGACGGTCCCAGTGAAGTCCGTTAAGCCGGTGACAACCAATGTCAAGCCAGGATCGTTGCCTGCAAAACCCAGTGCGGCATCCACAAAGACGACAGTTCCAGTTTCAGCAAGTTTGGCTAAACCGACAAGATTGAAGTGATGCAGATCGCTTCTGTCTGTCAGTGCAGTCCGGCAGTCCGTTGCAAATGGATCGTCAACCCCGCGCAGGCAGGGTTCCACGATCATCTGTCTCCAAGTCACTGGATTTCCGCCTTGGCAGGAATCCAGTGATTGATGCTGGGACCACAAACTGGAGTCGGTCAGCAGATTGCTCAACAGGGATCGTGTTCCCGCTAAGTTGAATCTGAATGGAAACTGGTGCCCGGTGAATCAGGAGGCCCGCGACGAATGTTGCGGGCCTCCTTTTTATTTGCGCTTTGTAACACAAAGCCGAATTGCAACGTTCTGTGGTGTAAGGGGACCAATCAGTTGCCTGGAGGATAAAAAACTGTCCAAACGTACATTGTTCCTGGTTGAGAGTAGTTCTACGACTGCCATCGGATCCAGTTTTTTCAGGGCTCCGACGTGTAAACGATGAATCACATTTCCCAATACAGCGTCAAGAAAACGTTACATGGCTGTGTTGCAGCAACAGGACGTCCATAAAGTCCAGTAGATGTTCGCACCGTGGATTCTGTTGATTTTTTCGAATCCAGCGGTTCTTTGCCCTCATAGCCGCACAACGTTCTTGATAAAGGATAACTCTATCCTCATATTTTTTCTTTTCAAAGGCGTTTGTGTCTGTTGGCGCATAAGTGGCGCCTCTTTTGCCTTTCATCGACTTTGGCTTCTGTTGTTTTTCAGGGGGCTCAGTGTTGCAAATCGTCACCATGGCATAACCACAGACCACGGACTTCTGCTTCAGCATCTGATGTTCAGGAACGTGTGGGCTGGTGCAAGTGCTGCTGTTTGAGTTGCAATCTGGGAATGGGGAAGGCCCCGGCAGAAGCCTTCATCGAGAGTTTCATCAAGCTTAGAAAAGGCAGCGATATGTCAGGTCATGAGATGCATTTAAGTGCGTCATCCACCGACGCAGCGGAAGTGTTAGATCGTGATGGGGAGTTGCGTTCGTTGGAAATATTGCGGCAAACCCTGTTCACGGACCAGTGGAGCAGGATCGTCAGAGGGAGCCAAAAGACACTGGCGGTCTGTGGAGCATTTTTTCTGGCCAGTGCAGCGACGATTGCCCAGGACTCAGCGGCTATCCCTGAGGTTGAAGTTCCTATGCCACTGGAACCTATAGCCGCTGCTGAGCAGGCTGGTATTGGTGGAACCTTCATCCTGGATCCTGACGCAGGGTTTGGAAATATCGCCCTGGACAGTTTCTTTGCAGAGTCTGCATTTCGTGCGAAAGCAACGATAATTCGGGCCCCGGGGAAGTTTGGGGCCTGGACGGTCGACGTCGGTGATGTGGGATTGCATATCGATGATTTTGCTGTGCAAAACGGATTTGGAAATGCGGTTGACCTGAATGGATCCCGGGCCGGTTCCATGTTCCAGTCCATCAGCGTGAAGGTTGGTGTTCCGTACCGCATTAAATTTCTGATGTCCGGAAACTGGACGACGAATCCTGGCAAGGCACGCAGCCTGACGGTTCGTTACGGTAATGAAAAGGCGACGTTCACGATGAACAAGCCTGCGAACTGGTCAGTGACCAATATGCAATGGGTTGAGAAGACGATTGACTTCGTTGCTCAACGGGATCTGGTTGGGCTGCGATTCTCGTCTGACAACTCCGGCATGCCTGACGGGCCGGTGATTTGTCAGGTGCAGTTTATGTCAGAGTTGACGCCACCGGGCCCGCTGGATTCGATTCCGGTTCCGCTCCCTCCGAATCTGTCGGATTTTGTGGCTGACAAGGACAAGGCAATTGCTCTGGGTAAGGCCTTGTTCTGGGACATGCAGGTTGGCAGTGATGGGCGAACGGCCTGTGCTTCCTGTCACTGGAATGCTGGTGCAGACATTCGAACAACGAATGTCCTGAATCCTGGGGCTTCAGGTGCAAAGTTTCGAGGCGTGAACAAGACGGTTCAGGCGTCAGACTTTCCATTCCATCGGTTTGCTGACCCGACGATGCCCGGTGACAAGGACTCTAATCCTGTCATTTTTGACACCGCAGAAATCCTCGGCTCCCCGGGAGTTGTAACGAAGAACTTTCTGGCGATTAACCCCGGAAGTGGGATTGACTTTGGTGTCGCTGCGGTGAGTGCAATCTTCAGTATTGACGGAGTGAATACTCGGCAGGTCACTGGACGAAATGCACCGACATCTGTGAACGCGGTTTTCTTCGATCGTTCTTTCTGGGATGGTCGAGCGAATCGATATTTCAATGGTGTGAATCCATTTGGTGAACTGGATCCCGATGCAAGCGTGCTAAAGGCTAATGCTGCAGGTGACCTCGAGGCCGTGAAGATTCGTCTGGACAATGGGGCTTTGGCATCACAGGCTGTCGGACCGTCGAATAGCAGCATAGAGATGGCGTGGAATGGTCGAGAGTTTGCAGAACTTGCCCGAAAAATGTTTTCCCTGCGACCTCTTGCGCTGCAAGCCGTTGCCGTGGATGACAGCGTTCTGTGGCCTTATCGTGATTCGTCAGGCAAGGGGCTTGATGCCAGCGAGGCAGCTTACACAAAGCTGATTCGGGAAGCGTTTCGTCCAGAGTGGTGGTCGGGCAAATCAGTTACCAGCGATGGGTACACACAGATGGAAGCCAATTTCTCCCTGTTCTGGGGGCTGGCGATCATGATGTACGAGTCGACACAGGTTTCGGACGAGGCTCCTTACGATAAATTTGCTCGTGGCGACAAGGACGCCCTCACAGCGAAGGCCAAAGAAGGTCTGAGAATCTTTGTTCAGGAAGGTCAGTGCCTGAATTGTCATCACGGTCCTGAGTTTGCCGGTCCAACAGTCAGCACAATTCGCGGTGTTTTGTCGCAGGACGGTGGTGTATCCCTGATGCCAATGGCTCAGGGGCTGGCCTATTATGATGAAGGCTTCTACAACATTGGTGTGCGTCCAACGGTGGAGGACCTCGGTGTTGGAGCGTCTCATCCGCTGTTTGGCCCGCTGTCGTACAGTCGTCAGGAGCAAGCTGGCAGAAACCCTGACCCAAAGAACCATGTGACTCCGGATCAGAGAGTCGCTGTGGACGGAGCATTCAAGTCGCCAACGCTGCGAAACGTGGAATTGACGGGTCCTTACATGCACAACGGTGGGATGAAGTCTCTGACAGAAGTGGTTCAGTTTTACACTCGTGGATCAGACTTCAGACACACAAATCTGAAAGACCTGGATCCGAATGTGGATGGAATCAGCAATCTTCAGGGCAACCCAGATGAGATTGCGGCCGTGGTTGAATTCCTGGAGCATCTGACTGACCCACGTGTCAAGTATCAGAAGGCACCTTTTGACCATCCTGAAATTGTACTGCCAAATGGGCACGGCGAAGTTCAGAGTCATGTTGCTCTGGACAATCTCCTGTTGTTGCCGGCTACCGGACGCAATGGTGGTAGTTCGCTGAAGACGTTCGTTGAAGCACTCGAAAGTGGCCCTGGTCTTCAGCCGATTTCCACTTCCGGGTCGAGCGTACCTGCGGTAGGAAAGCCAGCAATAGCCCCTGAATCCATCGAGGCTCCGGTGGTCGAGGTTCCGGAGGTCCCGTAATCAGGTGCTGTTGGTAGTCATCACCGCTCTTTGGTCGTCTGAATCAGGTTTCACTCGATTTCAGAAACTGTTTTCTCGTGAGTTTCTGACGACCAATGATCGAACCAGTGAATGACCCTGATTCAACGATTCTATAGGTTAGTTTTCAGAGAGGTCAGCAGCTGATCGCTGCTGGCCTCTTTGTGTTTTTACTGGATTGGGCTGGATCATATTCAGCAATGTATCCTGATAGAGATCCCATGCGACGTCGCTTGTGATTTCAGCGGGAATCGCCAGCGTCATGATTTCTGTTTTTGTAAAAGACGACAGGTAAAATTCCAGAGTTCCTTCATTGATATTTTCAGGAAAGATGAATTGTTTCAGCTTCCGTGATTCTGCAATCTGTTCGGAAAGTCTTTCGCAGTTACGGCTGGCCCCCACGGCTCCGGTAGTGCCGGGAACTGTACGAAGATGAACCACCCGGCTGGGTTTCAGATCGGAAATAAGTTTCAGAAGGAAAACACTTTCGGGAGTGGATATCTTCGAGGTTGCCGACGCTGTGGTTGGAAATCCGCGATTCACATAATTCCCATGCCCATTGACCGACTTCAGAATAGCCTCTCCATCGGGGTTCAGCGTTCGAAGAATTGTTGTCTGAAAGCCGCCGAAAATGAGACTGTTTTCGTGAAGGTGCCGAGCAAGCCGATCTGCAAGCTGAATGGCCACAGGATCATTACCGACGGCACTTCCAACGATCAGTGTGTGAAAACCGTCATCCCCTGTGGTTACGATTTGAAAATTCCTGCCGCCCGCAGTTTTGCCGGTGCTCTCCCAGGTCATATTTCCGGGCGGAGTCATAGCAAATTGAAGAGGTTTCTTCAGGGCATTCTGCGGATCTGCATTCGAGGATGCGGGTGCGTTCCGGGCGTCGCTGACATCTTTCCGTGTGACGGGATCGACCTGTGCAACCACGCGACTGTCATTTGCCGGGTTATCATCTGCTTCACGGAGTGAGTCTGTCTGGGTAAGGGTGGCCGCAGTGTCCGCAGCAGATACTACGGACGGGACTGCTGCAGGACTTTCGGCGGTCAAAGCGGGCTCAGTGACCACCACCGGGGATTCCTCCAGCGAGGTTTTTGAGATCGGAGTCAGCGATTCCTCAGCGTCCGAAGGCTCTGGCTGAGTCTGCGAAGTCGTTTCCGAAGACGGTCCCGTTTCAGACTGTACAACGACATCATTGGGGATTCCGGATTCCGTTTCCGCAACTTTTTCGGTGCTGATTACGGATGCTGGTGGCGGCGTGAAGTTTGTCGTTGCGACTGATGACGTCATTTCGGTGGGAGCGTCAAAGACCGGGACTTCCTGCGGCGGTACTGCGCCGAGGTGGTCGGTCGTGATGACTTTTGCCGAGAGATGACTTTGTTGAGATGGCGTCAGGTGCAGGGACTGACACCCGGTTGCGGCTGTCAGGGACAGCAGGCCGAAGGAAACAAGCCGTCCATGAAAAGTGAAACGGCGAGGAACGAGGAAAGCCATGGGAGACTCCGCGGGAACCAGGTCCCGGACGACTGTCCGGAAGGGAATTGACTAATTGAACTGTCTGGCTGGGAAGGCCAGAGTCTGCAACGAACGGATTTTCGGGAAAACGCTGCAATGGCAGAATTGTCTCACCGATCCATACCGAGTCTGCTGCAGAGTTGATGGAACTGGCTCTGGAATTCCTCGCTGGAGCTGTGGATGTGTTCCGCCTCGGTGAGGAATTTCATGTCTTCGATCAGCGGGATATCTGCCGCTTGCAGTGCCAGTTCGCAGGCGGAGTTCTTTTTTCCGTATGCGAACAGCAGTTTGTGTTCATCCATCTGAACTTCCATGGGTTTTCGAGGGTTCAGGACGGCAATTCCGCAGCAGCCATCATCCAGCAGAAGTTCCTCGAAGTCATAGAGAATGCTTTGCAGCACGGGCATATCGATCTGTTCACGGTAGAAATCTGTATGCTGACCGTGATTTTTGTCGTGACTGGTTTCCAGAACGACGTCCACAGTGTCTCCGAGTGGTTCCAGGAGAGACAGGAACGTATCGAACAACTGTTCGCGAGAAACAGAGGCCATCAGCACGGGAATACGTGCGCCGGAATCCTGGTCCACATACCATTCATGGCGATAGCCCCTGCGTGGAGTCACCTCAAGGCTGTACGACGGGCGAATTGCTTCTGTCAGCAGGAAATCTCCGTAGCGAGAAATCCTCATGTGATTTTCCAGTTGTTCTTCAGTCAGGTTTCTGAAGCTGCTGGTGCTACTGGAAGCAGTCCCGTCTCGATAGCCGGATTTGAGGAAATTTCTGAGGAAACCCATGACCATTGTTCCGCGCTTGTATGAACAACCCACCATTCTCAATGAACCTAGCACTCGGTATCACACAGGCGATTTCAATTCGGCGGAAAAGACAATTTTCAGGAGCTGCAATGGTTACAGGGGATGGACGTGCCGTAGGAACGAGCTGTTCCGTCAGTCAGCAGAACTGCTAGAATTCGTACAGGCGTTATTGCTGTTTTCTCTGATACTGTCGGTTTCCTGCTGCAGATTGATTCGCATGAAAAAATGCTGTGGGATTTTCTGTTGTCGTCGGACACTGTTCACTGTGATTGCCTGTCTTGATGTCGCGCTGGTCTCTCATATCCGCGTGTCAGCAGATGAATCCCAGGGCTCGCCGAAGGTCTGGAATTCCCGAAGTTCTCCGCCTGCAGTCTGCCAGGAAGTCTGGTATCGGATTGAATTTGCCGGTAAGCCTGCCGGGTACGAGCTGATCAGCACAGCGCCTTTTCACCAGGCTGCTGCAGAGACCGTGTTGAAAAAATCGGCTCCTGAAACGGGGCGTCTGCTTCGCAGAGTTCGGGACACGCATCTTCGTTTGCAGCGTTTTTCACGAGAGATTTCCCTGTCTGCCCGCCTGGAAACGGTAGAGACAGTGGATGGTTTGCTGAGTTCGTGGAAGCTTGTTCGTACTGCTGCGGATGGAACGACGATAGCGAGGTCGGGAAACTGGGACTCCGATCAGTCGGCGATGGTGGTGAGGGATCATTCCGGTGATGCGGAAAAGACAAGTTTGATTTCAGGGACGGCACAGCCCAGATCGCCATTGATTTCGACCTGGGCTGCGGCCTTCGTTTCTGACAATGTCGGTGATAAAAGTACGCCGGTGCTGTTCCCCGAAACGTCGGCGATTTTCGATATCCGTCTCAGTCACCTGGGGGGGAGCAGCCTGCAACTGGCCGATGGTCGTCGGGTGAGTGGCGTACGTTTTGCCTGGCAGCCGGATGGGCGAGCCGATTTGAAGTCCGAAGCGTTTGTTGAAAAGGACGGAACAGTCCTGCAGATTCAGCAACCACTCCTTGGAAAGATACTGAGTCTTAACAGAACGACGCCTGAAGCAGCGCTGGGATACAGTGACCTCGCTGCTCTGGATGTTCATGTTCAAACTTTTCTTCCGGTCACTGGCAGCATTCCGGAATCATCCTCCATGGATTCCGTAAGATTGAAAATTGTTCGAAAGCCCGGAGAACTGCTGACGCTTCCGAAGTCTGACTTCCAGAAGGTGGAGAGTGTCGGTCCGGAGAGTCTGATCATCAGACTGACTCGTCCGACATGGTCACCGGCCGCATCACAATCCAGATTGCAAACCGCATCGCAGGCTGAGGGGCTTTATCTGTCTGCAAATCGATGGATTGAAAGCGGAAATCCAGAGATTGGTCGCACAGCCCTGATTGCCGTTGGCGCTGCATCGAAGGGTGAGGAGAAGTGTCGACGGCTTACGCAGTATGTCTGGAAGCAGATGCGATTTTCGCCTTTTTCGACACAGTTGGTCCCGGCCACAACGATTGCCCGCACGCTGGAGGGTGACTGTACAGAGCATGCTGTGCTGTTATGTTCGCTGTTGCGAAGTCAGGCAATTCCGGCGCGCGTCGTTGTGGGATTTATTTATTTTTCAGATGGGCCGGCGTTTGCTCCGCACATGTGGGTCGAGGCGTTTGTCAATGGTTTGTGGATGCCTCTGGATTCAACGCGTGGTCTGAGTGAAACGGGGTTGGGTTATCTGAAAGTCAGCGACTCTGCTCTGGACAATGATGCGACGATGGGGGTCAGTGTTTTCGCTCCTTTGCTGGAATTTGCGGGCAAAGTCAGCGTCGAAGTCCTGACCGAGGATGATCGCTGATTTTGTGATTCCGAGGCGGACCATGATCCTGAAGATCTGTTCGGCGTGTTGAATTATTCCAGTCCGAGCAGATTCAGGCTTTCTCTGGTAATCATGGCTTCGATGGCACCGGAATCGAGTCGCGGGAGATGTGTTCCTTCCAGCATCTGGTTCAGATTACGAAGGCCCCCGATAGATGCCTGAACTGTGGTAAACGGATAGTCAGTCCCAAACAGGATTTTGTGCCAGACACCATATTCCTGGACCAGCATCAGGCTTTGGTACAACTGAAAGGGTCTGTAGTGCAGTGCCGAGACATCTGCAAAGAGATTGGGGTGTTTTCGGATGACGGCGATGCATTCACCTTCCCATGGATGTCCCAGATGGGCCAGGATCATTTTGACTTCGGGAAACCGTGATGCCACCGGATCCAGATGCCGTGGCAGGGTGTACTCAATCGGAGCCTGAGAAATAAATGTTGTTCCTGTGTGCAGCAGCACGGGCAGGCCGTGTTTTTCTGCATAACGCCACAGTTCATTCAGGCGTTCGTCATTGGGGTGAAACCCAGCATACATCGGCATCAGCTTGATTCCGCGAAGACCGAATTCCTGATGACCTTCCTGTAATTCCCTTTGCCAGCCTGGCTGGGTGGGGTCGAGTGAAAGGAACCCGATCAGGTGGTCGGGATGGCTGCTGACATACTGGCGAATGTCTCTGTCGTCGACCCAGAGTCCACTGAGTTTTGCCTTACCGCCAAAGACGATCGTTCTGACATCCGGTAGCGACGAGTTTCTGTAGTCTTCAAATCGCACAGTCAGATCGACTTCGGATCCTGCCCGAGCACGTCGAGCCTGCTCCCGAAAATCCTCCTGAAAGTGTTCCGGATAACGCCAGTAGTGGCTGTGAACGTCGATGATTGGCATGGGGAATTCCGGTTGTCGATTGGAGAAGGTCTTCAACAATCGGGCAGAGTCATGGTTCGTAGTTCAGAATGCCGTTTCCTGCAGTGTATCCCTGTGATGCCGCGAATTGAATTAAGACTAAGCGAGGAGCGTTGGTTCGGATCGTTTATCGGGCTCCACCTTCCGAAAGACGAAAGCGGCCCAGAGAACGGCGGCCACAGTGAGCACGACGCAGTTGATGTAGAAGATGGGATCCCACTGCGCTCTGGCGGTCAATCCTCTGGCCCCCAGCCAGTCGGCAAGGGCTCCGGTGAGAAACTGGGACGACATGGCGCCAAAGACTCCCATAGAGTTCATCAGACCAAACAGGGCTCCTACGTGCTGGCCACTGATGCCGATTGCACAGGACCACCAGAGGGATTGAGTTGCCTGTGTCGCAAAGCATGAGCCGGCAGTCAGGATGACGGCCGTCCATGGGGAATCGGACTGCAGCGCGAACATCAGCATCAGAGTTGCCAATGCAAACGCTACGGAACCAAATGCTCTGCGACGTCGTGCGGATTGTGCTGCGCCGAAAAAGTCAACGAGCAGGCCGCCTGTGAATGTGCCAATGGCCGCAAAGAGCAGAACCACACTGGACATGAGTCCTGCCGTCGTTCGTTCAATGCCCCGGGCTTCCCCGAGGTACTTTGGAAACCATGAAAAGTAGATATAGCTATTGAAGGACGCGCAGATCATGATGACGCTGAGAAACCAGATGCTTGGATTGGTGAAAACCAGTTTCCACGGAATGGGGTTCTGCTTTTGACGTGTGGCTGACCCGCTGGCGATGTACCGGGCTTCGCTGTCTGTCACGGAAGGATGTTCAGAGGGCTCGTCCCGGAACCATGCATAGAATCCGGCTGCCCAGAAGAATCCCAGTATGCCGAAGATGGCGAATGTCATCCGCCAGCCGAAATGCTGAATGAGCAGGGCTGCCAGAAAGGGAGCGATTGCACCACCAAGCTGGGAAGCCGCCAGAAGAATACCCTGAGCCCGTCCCCGTTCGTGTTCCGGAAACCACCTTGATACGACGCGTGCTGCATTGGGAAATGCACACGGCCAGCGCACACTAAGTTCCTTTGATACCAAGGACTTGCAACATGAAGTTCCAGTTCCAGCCGCAGGATTTGCGTTTCATAACGAGGCTCATCTTTCCCGGATGCTGCTTGAGCAGTGACAATGTGAAGCGTCTGAG
>CAIQIE010000419.1 GCA_903871805.1 uncultured Planctomycetaceae bacterium
TGCGTTTCTGGTCATTTTGACCACGTTCCCGGAAGTCTACCCCCAGCCCCTGAGGCCCTGAGGCAGCAAACAAAACAAATCCACGGGTACGGCTTTCGGGGTGTGGTATTGATCGGAATTCTACTGCGAACAGGGACCCGAGACCTCTGGTTGCGTTCCTGACACCTTGCCGGCCAGCTGAGTGTATTCTATCGGACCCGCACGTCCGAGTGCGTCCTGAGCGATCCTATGCGACCGGCTTTCAGCAGTTGACCAGATTCCCGACTACTGGTACGGTCCGCGCGTGAAAAGAGCATGCCGTTAGTAGCGACATGCTCAAAAGTACCGACGCTGCTTAAGGACAATCGGCATGCATGATGCTACCCGCGCCCCTCAGTCGAAGTCAACCCGTTCTCTGATCGTCGACAGAATCAGGTTATTAAAATCCAGTCCGGACCTGTCACCATCACACCGGCTTCTGCTGAGAAGTCTGGTTGACTACTTTGGCCAACGCGATGAATGCTGGCCATCAGTCGCGACACTGGCCACTGAATGCGGCCTGAGTTCTCGCCACTGCCGGCGGTTGCTCCGGGACCTTGAACGGTCCGGATGGATCCAGCACCGCCCACGGTTTCGCCCTGATGGATCACAGACTTCCAGTTTCATCGTATGGGTGAATTCCCCCCGGACACCGATGTCCGCCCCCCCGGACACCGATGTCCGCCCCATTGAAACATTCAGGGAAAATCCACTCAAAGAACATAATGCAGAATGTGGCTTATCTGCTTTTCCAGTTGCCACTGAGGCCATTCCAGAGGCTTCTGCCTGTCCAGAGGCCATATCTCAGCCACTGCCGGATCCAGAGCCACCAGAGACGACACCAGAGCCACTGCCGGATCCAGTTGCCACTGAGGCACCGACAGCACCGCCATCGTCACCCCGATGGATCCAGATTGAAAACTCCACGTTCAGCGATCCAGTGCAGGCGGCCAGAGTGTACTGCCTGGCGGTTGCCGGCGGCCTGATCACCCCGAGTGATTCCGATCGGCTCGCTTTCTTTGCGGCATGGTGCGCTGTGTCACGAAAGGCCAGAGCAGGGAAGGCCAGTAATCCCGGCGGAATGATGCGGTTCCTACTGAGCAATCCGAAAGCCCTCAGAGCATACCCGACAGCACCGGACGAGACGAAAGCACGGGAAGCAATCCGACGACTCTACCAGAGCAGTCTACCAGCTGTGTCGGCGGTAGCAGCTTACAACCCGTTCCGGCCTGTCGATTGATCATTGATCACTGGCATATTGCGATTCCCCTCAAAGCTGCGTTTCCTGCGTTTTGTGTTCGTTGAACATACGTTGAACGCTCATTCGAAGTCTTTGTCTGGCTTGTGTTTTTGCTTGTGTTTTCGTGCGTTTTGACTGCGAAACCGTTAGAGATTTATTTCTATTTTTTCTCAGTTTTTTACAGACCAGAGTTCTTACAGAAGCGAACACCACCAGAGAACACGGATGCGAACACGTTTCAGAGCGCAAAGCAGACGACAATCATTCCGCCAATCATTCCGCTATTTGCTCCGTCGGCGGAACGATTTTTCTCACCGAAATTCCCCTACTTTCTTCGGTCGTTTGCGTTCCAGTGCGACCCATTGAACAAGTTTCTCTGCCATTTGCTGGTTCGCATTTGGTCCGTTGTTTACTCGTAGTTTGCTGTCATCCTGTATCACCCTCCAGATGTTTTCCAGACGCGTCGTTGTGATTCCCAGCGCTGCGGCAACATCTTCCTTCCGATAAGTTTTATCGTTCAGCAATCGCTGAATCGTCATCACCTTTACTTCCATCAGCTTTTCGCCCTGCGTTTTTTCAGTACTGTTCCGACGACGTTTCACCTGTCCGATTCTCACCTGAGCCACGTACTCCAGCATCTCCCGAGCGCTTATCTGGTTGGAATAGTACTTGTTCCGGCCATCGGGTGATCCAGTGACGAACCAGCCACGTTTTTCAAGTCTGGCTATCCGACGGCCAATTGTGTGAAATGGCCACCATAGTGAATCAGCATCGTCGACAGCTGCAAAGTCGAAATGTTTTCGCGACCCATAGCCCAACGCCATCGCGTGAATCTGTTCCCGTGTTGCTCTGCTCGCTACTTTCCTCTTATCGAAACAGATTGCACACACTGCGGCAAGGTACGCAAAGTCTTTCCACTCCAGCTCCCCCATAGCCAACAATGAAAAGATGTCCGCGCGGACCCGGGTGAATTTCTTCCCAACGTCCTTATTCACTTTGTACAAACCACTGTTTACGGGTAGTTTCGGTGTCACTTCCCATTGTGTGTGTTCTTTGGGCGGTAGCCCCAGTTTCAATTCTGCGAGTGAATGCGCGAGGCTTAGAATGTGGTCTGAATCTTCTCTGTCGTACAGTTCAAAACGGCCATGATAGTTATAGGCTTCGTCTTCAAATCGAGTCATCTTCCAGTCTTCGTCCCGACACTCTGACAGTATCCTGATTTGGTGCGATGTCATTTCCTGACGACACCAGATTTTAATCTCTGAGGCCCTGACGTTTGCCTGTTGCTGCGTCACCTGTTCCAGTGGGATTCCCAGCTGCAACAATGCGATCGGAAACTGCCAATAGTGTTCTTTCTCGGTCATTGTGTTCTGCTTTCAATGTGGCAGAACAACGCCGGTGGAGTACAATACCGGCGGTTTTCTGCTTTGAACCAGTGGTTTGCTTGTCCGGCGGCCACTGGTTTTTTTGTTGGTGAATGTCAGTCGTTACTTTCCCGGAACCAGAGCCAGATTCAACCCTATCGCTGCGGCAATCTTCTCGGCCCACTCAATAGACAACCCGGCTTTTCCGTCCATAAACAGATTGATCACTGCCGGCTTCAATCCTGATCGTTCAGCGATCACTTGCCGGCGGCCTGACTCCAGCACCGCCGTTCTCAACTGCGTAGCGATATCAACCCCCGGCGGAAACAATGCCTGAGGCGCTGCGGCGTCGATATGATCCAGCACCTCAAATACTACCTGCCTTGCGTCCAACGCGTCCACA
>CAIQIE010000420.1 GCA_903871805.1 uncultured Planctomycetaceae bacterium
GGCCGCCGGCACCCGGCCGCCGGCACCCGGCCGCCGGCACCCGGCCGCCGGCACCCGGCTGCCGCCGAATCGCCGCACCAGCTGAAGGGCTAACAGAAAATAGACGGCGGCAAGCAAAACGCCGCTCCAGGAACTTCCACAAATGTGAACCAGCCCTGAAGGGGTTGTAGACGACGCGGTTCAGCACGACTCACGTGTCGGCAGACATCGCCCCGGGAGGCAGCGGCCTCGCCATCATGGTCCATGAAGAAACAGGTCCGTGAAGAAAACAGACACCGGACGGATTGCGCCGTTCCGCTTTAATTGGAAGTACGGAAGGGGGGGAGCAGGGCTCGTTTTTCACCGCAGGCGATCATCACTTCCATCACTCGAATTGTCGACAACAACCTACTTCCGCGTTCGACGGTAGGGGATGGCACAGCCGCGGGCCGGAACCTGCTGAACGGCCGGAATATCCCCCTTCAATGCGGCTTCCACGGCATCCTCAACATGCCTTGCCTTCACCTGCTGAGCGTCGGTTTTATCATCCATGGCCCCGATGTAGATCACTCGCCGTTCCCGATTCAGCACAAAAAACTCCGGCGTATAAACAGCCCCCCACGCTTCCGCAACTTTCTGCGTCTCGTCAGAAAGATAAAGGAATGGAAACTGTTTCCCCTGCGCTCGCTCCCGCATTTTCTCCAGTGCCTCAGACGGCTTTCGGTTGGCATTGATGGCCACAAAAACCACGCCGTCCGGGTGCGCAGCGTACTTCTTTGAAAACGCAATCATGCGGTCTTCGTAGTCCACCGAGTACGGGCAGCTGTTGCACGTAAAGCAAACGACGACAACAGCTTTTCCCGCAAATTCTTCCAGCGAATGCTTCTGACCATCGGTTCCCATAAGGTCCGTCCAGGCCGGCGCCGGATCACCAACCTGCAGCTTTCCCTGCTGCGCACTGGCTGAGTTCAGCAACAGAATACCCGCCACAAAAAGGCTCGGAATGTGAAACAACCTTTGTCTGCAACGCCACATAATGCCTGCTCCCGTACAGAATCACCACCAGGCCCCACACGAATCCACGTCAGGACGCCTGATCTGAACACGGCTATCCGCGATCACTCAGCAAAAATCGGCTGCCATAAGCTGCCTTGCCTTCAGGAAATCGCAGTCACCCAAATCAGGAAAATCGGACTTGAGTCAAATTCGAAGAAACTGTAAGCCGAATTCTGTCGTTCGAGAAGTCCAGTCCGAGGAACAGGCAGAGCCTGCCGATTCGGGCTGCGATCTCCCGGAGATGGCGGATTTTCCATGAAAACACGGGTGTTCCGTGTTCATGGCGGTCAGACGCAGACATCAGACCCGGCAAAACCATGCAGTCCACTGCAGACACGAAGGATGGGGCTGACAATGCGAATGGTAACACCGACATCGGCAATTTCTGCCGATGCACGTTGTGCTCCGGCAATTTCCGCCGAACCTACGCTGTCATTCAGGTTTCCCATGAAAATATCGTGTGAAAATTCGGTCCATCAGTCGTCTCTCGCAGGCCATTCACTCAAACGCCCTGCGCGGAATAATTCCCGGAATCTGCATCCGCAGTCTGTTCAGAGGTGGTCTATGCGAGTCACAGCAGCAGCCGTTTTCCTGTTGATTTGCTCAGTATCAGCGCACGCACAGTCCGTGCAGTTCCCCTACGAAGCGAAGGTTGTGGCTGAAGAAACCTACGCTCGTTCCGGTGGTGGAGACTCGTTCTATCCAACCCAGCGTCTGTCACGGGATACCGTGGTTAAAGTCTTCAGACACGATCCGGGTGGCTGGTATGTGATCGAACCGCCGACGGGCAGTTTCAGCTGGATCCCGGAACGTTTCGTGAAACGCCTGAGCGAGCAGGAAGGCGAAGTGAGTGAAGACAATGTAATCGCTTCCGTCGGAAGCGAGTTTGGAGACGAAACGGCCGTGTTTCATCGTCGCATGAAAAAGAGTGAGAAGGTCGTCATACTTGGGCAGAAGAATATCGAGACCAGCAGTGGCACACAGTCCATGCTGAAGATTCAGCCACCGGCAAGGGAACGTCGGTGGATTCCCGGATCCGCTGTGATTCCCGTCGACTCCACACTGCGTCAGCAGCTCAATAACAATCCTTACATTGTTCCGGAAGGTGCCAAACGCAACGGCGTCATCGTCACCCCTCCCACACCAGACAACCCCCAGGGAGAGACGCCTTCGCCGGAGATCGGTCCCAGTGATGCCCTGAAACAACTTCAGCGGGAGAAAAACGAAAAGCAACAGCTGGCAGAAATCGATCAGCGTTTCCGCGAAATGGTACTTCGCGATGCCTCCACATGGGACCTCGATTCCATCGAAAATGCCTATCGACAGCTGCAGGGCCAGGTCACGAATCTTCAGATAAGCGGGGCCGTCGAATTGCGTTATCCGGCGATCGAACGTTATCGCCGACGACTTGCCCAACTGCTGGATGTCAAACAATTGCAAAGTCAAACAGAAATGCAGGATGCCCAACTGGTTGCTCGCCACAGCGGAAGCCCGTTTATGCCCCCGGCGGTCATCGCCCGTGTGAAACCAGTCACAGAAACTGCCGTTGCCCAGGTCCCCGCGCAGACGAGAGAATTTCAGTCCTGGCTGACTCAGCAGGACCCCGCCCAACCGGCCCCTGCGACGGCTTCAGTCGAACAATTCATGGCTCCCGACCCCAATAACACATTGCCCCCGGAAGCTCAGGAAACCCCGACAATGTTCGCATCCCAATCTGCGTCTTCAGAAGAACGTGCGTTCGAGCCAGCAGCGGTGACGCCCCCGACGACTACGGCCCCAGCGACCTCGGCGACGGCATCCACACCGGGCGGGGTTATCAAACCCGGAAGTCCCGAAAATCGATTTGTAGGAGCCGGTATCCTGCAACGCGCCCCTGGACAGGCCAATGCGTTTGTGCTGATGACCAGCTCGGGGCGAGTCCTGGCGGACTTAAAGCCAACGGCAGGTGTGCAGTTTGAAAACCATCTTGGCCAACAGGTTGGAGTGCTGGGAAGTCGCTGGTCAGAAAAAGAAAAACGCGACATCATTGAAGTCAATGCGCTGGAACGAGTCAGACTGCGATAAGCAAAATCAACAGCCGAGACGTTCACTGGGCAATCACGATCATCTGACGGGAACTCAGGTGATCGAAGACGCAATCGAGGCAAAGACCGTATCCAGCAGCGTTGCCTGAGCAAAATTCATTGTGATGGTTTCGCCCCCCTGCGTCACCATCTCCGTCTTCACTGGTTGAAACAGCAGATTCAGATTCACGTAATAGTTCCCGGACAATCTGGCTATCTGGCTGCCGCGTACAAGTCCCAGGGAACCGCCGCTGTTGCGGTCCCACTTCGACACGACTCCATTTGGCGTGATGTAATACCAATCTCCGGAACGGGATTTGAACCAGCGTTCGTTGCGACCACCAAAGTTGAAATGGTCAGTCGTGTCGGCTTTAAAACCATAGTCAGCTGACAGCTGAGCAGCCGTTTTTTCGAGCAGAGGCGATGCTTCTGAGACGGCCCGATTTCCCGCGGTCACCGTCTGACGAATCGTGTACTTCCCGGGAATCAGTCCGGAAAAACGATACCAGCCTCGTTCAGTTTCCACATCAATCTGCTGATCAGAATTCAGATCCGAGTCCCCTGAGACACTGCGAGCCACAACAAACCCGGCCTCATTCAGCAACTCGATTGTGACACCATTCTGCCATGGTTCGGTAACAAAGGCTGCTCTGGCAATTGCGGCGGCAGTCAGACCGGCAGCGGCAGAAATCCGAGTGACAAGGCTTGAGCCTGCTGTTGCCGACCACTGGTACACTTCGCCAAATTGGGTCGTGTAGTACAGACGTTTAGTCGACGGGGATGTTCCACCGGTGCCGGTGTTTGGATCGTCAGGCACGGTCAACTCATACCATGTGACCTTTTTCAGAGCGGGCGGGACGTTCTCTGGAACAGTCGTCGCCACGGCCGTCGGCATTCCCGCGATGTTGCGAACACCATTCGTATCGACCTCGGTCCATGTACGTCCCGAGATCACTGATGGCCGATAGTTTCCAAAGTTGACACGAGTGACCAAAGCCCCCTCTGACACACTCAGGACAGGATTTTCTGCAGCATACAGCAAAGACACATCACTGAAATAAGTCATCCCCAGTGCGGCCACAGAAACGCCGCTTAACGGCGCCGACGAAGTCACAGTACGTCCGTTCCAGCGAAACAACTCACCAGACGGCGTGATGAAGTACCAGCCCGCGGTTCCCTTCAGCCAGCGTTCTCCCTGACCACCAAAATTCTGATGCAGATTCCCCGAAAACGTCAGGCCCAGCGTCTGATCCAGAGTCCATGCCTGGGCTGCACCGGGTGACGTTACAGAAGCACTTTGAGCCCAACCCGTCGGAACACGCTCACGAACCGTATACTTCCCGGGACGTACGTTATTGAATCTGTACCAGCCCCGCTCCTGCTCTTCCTGAATCTGCCCGTCGCCATTCAAATCTATATCCCGGGATTCGGTGGTCGCCACAACGGTGTCCGCAGAATCCACCAGATCGAACACAAAACCATTCAGCCAGGGCTCGTCCTGATTAGCCCCTGCAGACATAAAGATCTCAGGGTTGTACCATGCTCGCGTCCCGAGGGAATCCACAAATTTCCCGGTCAGCTTCCCCCCCTGACCACTCCATTGTCTCAGTTCGCCATCGGGTGTCAGAAAATACCATGAATTATTTGCGGCTGAGCGGTACCAATATTCCTGACCGCCAAAGGCATTGAGGTTGGCCTTCCCGCCGGGAAAGTTCAATCCCAACGCCTGAACGGCAGGCGCAAGCCGAAGTCCATCAGCATTCCTGTCAAACCACTTACGTCCTTCCACGATCCCGGGAATGACGGGTTCCTCGTACGTGATTTCCAGAGTCGGACGCAAGGCGGCATTCGCTCCATCCCGGCTGACAAAACCCTTGATCGTACCGCTGGTCTCGCTGCTCTTCAGCATCCACCCAAAATTGCTGGCGGGGTTATCAAGCCAGCTCTGGACATCGGAAACCACCCCGGCACCATACCATTGCCAGGCCCCCAGCCCATCCACAGTCAGTGATGCCGACTCCGCACGAAAATCTCCGCCCGCAGAAACCCATGCGGTCGAGTCAAACAGGCTGAAGAGCCACGTCGCATCCCGAACCCCCGCAGGCACACCCTCAAATTCGTTGCCCGATGCGTCGCTTGTGGATTCTCCCCAGGCCTTCGAGACAGAATGCAGACTGACAGTCGTCGCAGCCCCCACAGACTCAGCCAGATTCAGCGTCAGCACAGCATCAAGAATCGTGGCTCCATCCGGGATTCCCGCCGATGCCACATCAAAAGACAATAGCCCGCGACGCGCCGCCGCAAAACCCTCAGCACCACCGACAACAAGATACTGCCCCGCACCGTTCGACAAATCCCCCGTGGCCACGTTGTAGATCGTTGTGTCCTGACCCGCGGATAACTGGACGGTCACTGAACTGAGAAGTTCACGGCTCTCCATCATCTCTACCAGCGCTGCTACACACACGTAACAACGCTGTCTGCGCTGGCTGCTGAATTTTCGCATGGATGTCCGCCACTGCAAAACCATAATAGAAAGACCACACCAAAATGCTGCCCGAATTGCCCCGGATCCTGCCGACATACTCCGTTGGTGATCACGTCGCTGTTCTAACAAACATGTTGAACCACCATACCTCTGCAAATTCACTCAGCCCAGTGCTGCATTCTGCAACATTCAGCGTCAACCGCAGCAAAACCAACTCCGGCGACTCTGAAAATCTCGTCACCCGTTCAATCGTGTTGCCACTAAGATCACACGACAGACGAATTTTCCGTCAAAAACCAACACGACTCACCGTAAATGTGGGGATCGGGCCCTGATTCGTGCCTTTCGCGGCATTCACGGCGAAAAAACCTGTCAATTTCATTTAAAAAACCGATCTCAGAGGCCCGGAACAATGACATGGCCGTCCAGCACCCATCCCTTCGCCAGAATCCAACCACCTCGAACATTTTCCGCCCAATATTCACCCTCCAGGCGTTCTTCGCTGCATTTTTCACGCCAGACCCCCTCCAATTCTCACCCGGAACAACCCTGACAAAGACCGACGCCTGTTTGCGGGGCAGGGTGGTCTTACCAGCACTATTCCCGGATTTCTCTCGGCAAATCCCGGGAAACTCGTCATAGTTTCAAGGCAAATCAGCATCCTGCTCAAACCCGTTCTGCTCGCTCGACCGCCATTCGAATCACAGATTATTTCCAGAAAATTCCGCCATTCATTACCCTGTAAGACATAGTGATCTGATGGCCCCAGTCCGCCATACTCCACCAAAAGTCAGAATCAGCCGCCAAACTTAACGCCGGAACTATCAACCGACTTTCGTGTCGCCACTCCCATGACAGCCCCCACTCAACAGAGTTTGCGTTCGCCTTCCTCACCGCCCACCACGGCCGTCAGCAGCATGTCCACAGCGGTATTCGCAACCACTGTTTTTCTCAGCGCATTCCTGCTGTTCCAGATTCAGCCACTGATCAGTCGGATTATTCTCCCCTGGTTCGGCGGTTCCCCGGGAGTCTGGACAACCTGCATGTTGTTCTTTCAGATCCTGCTCTTCGTCGGCTATCTGTACTCGCACCTGCTGACTTCGAAACTCTCAATTTCCAGGCAAACAATTGTGCACAGCCTGCTTTTGCTGGGCACCCTGGCAATGCTGCAGATTTTTCCCGATCCGCAATGGAAACCCGCAAATGGCGATTCCCCGACACTGCGGATCCTCGGACTCCTCTCTGTCACTGCCGGCCTGCCTTACTTTGTGCTCAGCACCAATGGCCCGCTGCTGCTGCGATGGTTTAGTCTGCTTCGTCCGGATGCCTCTCCCCATCGACTGTACGCGTTGTCGAATTCCGGATCGCTGCTTGCACTTCTGTCCTATCCGCTGCTGTTCGAACCGGCGCTTTCACTGCCAGGCCAGGCCAACCTCTGGACTTCAGGCTTCGTGGTGTTTGCCCTGTGTTGCGCGATCAGCATGTTGTATGTCCGAGTTACGTCGCGAACACAGCCGCTGGCGGATTCGCAGAACATCGATTCCGGAAGTGTCGCCCCCGGCCTTTCCACGCTCCTGCAGTGGTTTGGACTGGCATGCCTCGCATCTGTCATGCTGATTGCCGAAACCAATCAGATCTGTCAGGACGTGGCCGTCGTTCCTTTTTTGTGGATTCTGCCCTTAGCCCTGTATCTGGTGTCGTTCATTCTGTGCTTCGAGAGTGAACGCTGGTATGCCCGGCGGTGGTTTGGACCGGTCACAGCGGCGTTGCTGCTTGCCCTGTGCTGGGTCCAGACATTTGGACTGCACGTGCATCTGGCACTGCAGTTGCTGGTCTGGTTTGTGACCCTGTTTGCGGTATTTATGCTCTGTCACGGAGAACTGGCTCGGCTGCGCCCCCAGCCTCGCTATCTCACGTTATTCTATCTCACAATTTCCGGTGGTGGTGCCTGCGGCGGTCTGATCACGGCACTGATTGCCCCGGCTGTGTTTCCGGGATTCTGGGAACATCACGCCGGAATTCTTCTGTCAGCTCTGCTGGCACTTTTTGTCTGGTTTCATGACCGGACATGGATTCTTTCAATTCGCCGACCACCGCTACTTGCCCTGATCAACTCCATTCTACTACTTGCTGCGATTATCACCGTTTTTGCCGCGTCCATCGGCGAATACACACGATCCATCGCCACGGTTCGCAATTTTTATGGCGTTCTGGAGGTGGAGGAATTTGACCCCGAGGATGCTGTTATTCTGAAGCACGGACGCATTGTTCACGGACTTCAGTTTCACCAAATGCCGTCAGTCCCCACCATGTACTACGGTTACAAAACCGGAGTGGGCAGGGCCATCACAGTGCTGCGCGAACGAAAAGCGGCCAACAATGGGAAACTTCGTGTGGGCCTGGTGGGGCTTGGCATCGGAACGCTTGCCGCCTACGGAAAGCCGGAAGATTTCATGGAATTCTATGAGATAAATCCGAATGTCATCAAACTCGCAAAACAATACTTCACCTTCCTGTCAAACTGCAAAAGCCGCGTGGAAATCGTAAAAGGTGATGCACGACTGTCTCTTGAAAACCAGCAGCCACAGCAATTTGATCTGCTGGTTCTGGATGCATTTTCCGGTGATGCCATTCCCACGCACCTGCTGACCGCCGAAGCTTTCCAGTCCTTCCGTCGTCACATGGCTCCCAATGGCATTATTGCTGTGCACATTTCCAACATTCACCTGAACCTTCAACGGGTTACTGACGGAATCTCGGCAGTAACCG
Source organism: uncultured Planctomycetaceae bacterium (assembly GCA_903871805.1). Taxonomy (GTDB): domain Bacteria; phylum Planctomycetota; class Planctomycetia; order Planctomycetales; family Planctomycetaceae; genus SXXK01. The sequence continues at coordinate 8,356 of CAIQIE010000420.1, forward strand.
GACTGGCCTCGGTCACCATCCATAACCCCTCTGAAGCTGACACGGACTCCGGTTTACCACTGATTTCAAATCCTGGCAGTCGCTGGGTCCTGATGGCCGAAGAACCCTCCACACTGAAACACTCACTGCTGGAACAGAACGCCGTCCCGTCTTCCCCCCAAAATGCGGTGTTCTGGACAGATCACTTCACCAATCTTATTCAGATCCTGAACAATTGACGCTGTGGGTCAGGCACCTGCAATACCCGGCAGAGCACCCGGCAAAGTTCGTGGCCATCTCAAAGCCTCACAACAACTGGCATAGTCTGCCACCGCTGACGTGGCCCCGGCCAACACAACACCAATTCTCAAACTTCGGCCCCTTGAGGATCGCCTCCGAAACCTGTCACTCAGCTCAGGAAATCTCGCGGTTTCCGAAGGCTCTCCGTGTCGATCTCCCGAGACTCGGGGACGGGAATGCCCTGGCAGATTCATACAAACCAATTCCTGATTATTCATAAACCCATTCCTGACAACATGTTACAACACACAACACAACAAAAATCCCCGTTGACCCGGAAACGGTATTCCTGATAAAATCCGGGGTTGCTATCTGGCAATGGAAGTGGATTCCTGCGCCAGGATCTTCCATCAATGGACGTGATGGATGGCCAGTAGTCAGGACGATGACATGACCCTATCAGCCCGCCAGCGCCAGACAGTGCCTATTGAGGCTGAGGAACTTCTGCGCGAAGCTCGCCGCATTATCCGTTCAGAAGCGGACGCATTGATGCGCATGGCCGACAGCCTGGGTGGCGGCTTCAGCGACGCCGTGCATCTGATCCGGCAGACAAACGGCTGTGTCATCGTAACTGGCGTCGGCAAGGCCGGCCTGATCGGACGAAAAATTGTCGCCACACTGGCCAGTACGGGCACGCGTTCCCATTTTCTGCACCCCACGGAAGCCCGTCACGGTGATCTGGGATGCGTGGCCCCAAATGATGTGGTACTGGCGATTTCCAACAGTGGTGAATCGGAAGAGATTCTCAGTCTGCTGCCTGCTCTGAGAAAAATGCGGATCCCGGTGATCGCACTGACCCGAAATGGAAATAGTACTCTGGCTCGTTCCGCGACAGTCCTGCTGGAATTCGGCCGGCACGACGAAGCCGGAACTCTGGGACTGGCCCCTTCCAGTTCCACCACAGCCATGCTGGGAATGGGCGACGCACTGGCGCTGGTGGTCAGCCAGGTTCGAGGATTCACAGCAGACCAGTTTTCTGAATTTCATCCGGCGGGCAGTCTGGGCCGACAGCTTTGTCCGGTACGCGATGTGATGCGCAAAGGGCTCCAGGTCCGAATCGCCTCAGAAACAGACACCGTTCGGCAGGTGATGATTCACCTGAGTCGTCCCGGACGTCGTACCGGGGCCGTGATGCTGACGAATCAGAGTGGTCGTCTGACAGGTCTTTTCACCGACAGCGATCTCGCCCGCCTGTTTGAAAACCGCCGCGACGAACAGCTGGATCAGCCCATCATCCATGTCATGACCAGAAATCCGATTACGGTTCAGCCCACAGTCCTGCTTCCCGAAGCAATTCGCCTGATGTCAGAGCGTAAGCTGAGCGAACTGCCCGTTATTGATGAACAGAGAATGCCCGTGGGAATGCTGGACATCACGGATGTCCTTCAATGCGTCGAAACCGCTGAACAATTACCCCATGCTTCGGAATCTCCGGTCGATGAAAAGCTTCGTACAAATTCCGCAGCTTAGCGGAGCAGCACTTTCAGTATCCGTTACCAAAGGGCACTCTTCAGCTGCAAACTGACAACCTCGCAGGAAACCGAGTCGCAACAGTTTCTGTTTGCCGCCCACCATCGCGGTCCCTGAAGATGGCTTGCGTTCTATTTCGTGTTTTATTCCCCATCTGACGACACAGAATCATTCATGGCATTGCGGGATGCATCTCGAGGAACAAGAACAGCACTGGTCGGGCTGGGCCTGATTGCGGTGTATCTTGCGTATTCGCAGATCACACGTCCGTTGCTATCCGTGAACCGAGCGCAGCAACGGCCGGGAATGCAAACACCCGTCAGCGAAAACAGGTCACCTGTCTTCTCACAACTGGCCGAGAAGAGCTTCGACGGAGACTCGTGGGTTCACAACGCAAATGGTCGATTTCGCTATGGAAATCGCCTGCTGTTCTTCGAGAACCAGGAGATCTTCAATGACAATCACTCCATTCGTCTCAAACCGATTGCCATCCTCTGGCAGAACGATACCGATGATGAACCCGTGACTGTCACCGCCGACTCGGTACAGCTGGATGCCTCAACGGCACTAAATCTGAGTGAGGGGCAGTTCGGCAAGCTGACAAGTGGTCTGCTCTCCGGAGCAGTCAGGATCACCGGGCCTGGCGGCATGAAGGTGGAGGGACGGACATTCTTCATCTCTGACGATGCCAGAAAACTATGGACCAGTGAGCCTGTGCAGTTTGCATGGGATCATCATACCGGGCTGGCGGAAGGGGGAGCAGAAATCGAACTGATCGGATCTGAGGATCCGGAAAATAACGGCCTGCTGTCCATCACGGATGTTCAGAGAATTCGCCTGCTGGGCCGTGTCCACTGCGATCTCATGTTTGTGGACCAAAGTGGACGACGCGAACCCATGCCACTGAAAATCAGTGCGGCAAACGGGTTTGAATACTTTGTGCCGACACGCGAAGCCACATTTTCCGGATTCAGTGATCGCCCGCTGCGGCCAGACAACCAGGTGCTGGTGGAACGACCACTTCCCGGCGGAACAAGTGACCAGCTCTACTGCTCAAGAATCGTCCTGAAGCTTCAGCCGGAAGTCAGCGAAAAACCCGGCAGTTCTCAGACGTCTCAACTGACTGTTGCTGAAATTTCCGCAGATGGCAGAAAAGTTCTGTTTCGTTCCGAGCAGCAGCGACTTATGGCCTCCATGAATCAGTTGCGGTACCGCATCGAAGATCATGTCATGGAAATGATCGGACGTCCGAATGCAGCCACCGGAAAAACAAACCCGGTGGAAATCCATCAGGACAGTCGAAAACTTACAGCCCCCTCCGTCACGGTCTCGCTCGATCAAAACAATCAGATTCGGTCAATTCGCTGCAATGGGCCAGGCTCCGTCAACCCATCGGACAGTAATCCCTTTCCAGCAGCGGTTCTCGCCGAAGCCACAGACCGGGACCTGCAGGTCGAGGCAGAATGGCAGCAGTCTCTGGTGTGGAACCGATCCGAACAGGAAACCCTGCAACTGACAGGGGACTCAAAAATTCGCTACCCGGAGCAGGAACTTCAACTGGCGGGCGAAGAAATCACACTGACACTGATTTCACAGACTGATTCTGCCGCTGATTCCGCCAGTGAAGCAACTGGCATCAGTCTCTCACGCCTGCAGCCTCAGCTTCTGCAGGCGACCGGCAACGTTCGCCTCGATTCGCCTGCATTTTCCGGCAACGCCAGAGAATCTCTGACCGTCCAGTTTCACCCCGCAGAAGACACCACCCCCGCACCGACACCCCAGGAGGGCGGTCTTGAAACTGTCAGCGCGACCGAAACAGACAGTGAAAAAAATTCCCCAACATTGCCTGCCGGTCGGACCTCGTTTTTCTGCGATACCATTGAGTCCGGTTTGCGTTATTCAAACGGCCGATCCACTCGATTCGAAAACATCTGGCTGCGTGGTAACGTCGCTGTCACCTACGAATCCGAAACGCAAAACGACAGCTTCACAGCGCAGGGCAATGCGCTGCATGCGGTTTCGGGCTTCGACGGCAGCCGTGAAATCAATCTTTTTGGTGACCCGGCCAGCGTGATTCGTGATTCCAATCGCATTGATGGACCACGAATTGACCTCAATGAACTGCTTACTGCCGGCGTTGCAAAGCGAGAAGCAAAGGTGGAAGGCAGCGGTCGAATTCGATTTGTCCTCGAGAAGGGCCTTGACGGCAATTCACTCAGCAGACCCGCACCGCTCGACATCTACTGGAACGAACGCATGACATTTTCCGGACGCACCGCGCATTTTGTCGGTAATGTCAGAGCGGTTCTAAACAACGAAATTGATCTGGATGCCGAACTTACCTGTGCCGGTATGAAAGTCTTCTTTGCGCAGGACGTTCAGATCGAACGCCAGCAGGATTCCGAACAATTCCAGATGATCGCTCATTCTGAAAACAAAACAGAAGGACCGTTAGGCAGAAACGAAATTGAAAAAGTGGAATGCGAAGGACGTGTTGTCGTCAATATGGAAATGTTGCAGGAAGGCACCATCACCGCACGTCATCACGCAGAGTTTGCAAATTTACAAATCCATCAGAAATCCGGCGAATTTCACGGTGCCGGGCCGGGATTCATCGAATCCATACAGCCAGACACCAGTCGCCGACTTACCGTTTCCGGTCGGGCCGTCGCCAGAGCAAATACTCCCGTAAAAACACCGGATCAGGCTTTCATGTTTGTGCGTGCCACCTTCATCGGAAATCTCGAAGGCAATCACGCAACAAGGTTTGTTCGTCTACGGCAGCATGTCCGAGGCGTCTTTGGGCCCGTCAGGTCACTGAATGACAAAATCCGGATTGACGGTCTGGGGGTCAGTGAACTACCAGATAACACGGGCTCCATGGGCTGCGAAAATCTGACTGTTTCCATGTCTCCGGAAGATGGCGAAGCGGAAACTTCCTTCTCGCTGGTCGCCGAATCCAATGCGTCCGGCGGCTCCACCGGTACACGAGCTCCCTGCCGACTGGAATCTCGACTCTTCTCCGGAGATGCCGACAAAATCACCTACGATCATGCAAAACAGCAGTACATTCTCCGTGCCGAAGAAGGCCGACAGGCTAAAGTCACCTACGTGCCCAATGGCGGAGAACCTCAAACACTCACCGGCAGACGATTCGAATACTACTCGGATCGAAACCAGCTGAATGCCAATCAGATTACCGGCGTGCAGGCAACCGGCGATCTCTGAAAACCACAGTCGCCAACAGCCGGAATTATAGTTATGACAACAGAATGGTCGTCGTACGACAATGTCGTAATCGGCAGCGGTCACAATGGACTGATTGCCGCTGCCTACCTCGCCGCCGCAGGCCAGTCTGTACTGATCCTCGAAAAAAATACGGTCGCGGGTGGTGCCACTCAATCACAACAGATTTTCCCCGACTACGACGCTCTGCTCTCACGCTATTCTTATCTGGTCTCACTGCTTCCTGATCAGATCGTCTCGGATCTGAAACTGAGCTTTCGGACAAAGCCACGCGACACCGCCTCCTTCACGCCCTGGCGGGATTCCGCAGGGAACCATCGAGGACTGTTACTCTCGAATGCCGATCCCCAACGATCCGCATCCTCAATGCGGGAACTGACCGGATCCGACTCCGAATGGCGGCAATACCAAAAATTCGCAGAACTGCAGGCGACACTGACAGACGTCATCTGGCCGTCTTTTTTGCAACCGCTTCAGACTCGGCAGAGCTTTTTGAATCAGCTGCGAACTGAAAGCCAGAAGGCTGCATGGGACGCCTTTGTCGAACGTCCGCTGGGAGAATCCATCGAACACTACTTTTCCAGTGACCTGGTGCGGGGACTGATCCTGACCGATGCCAAAATCGGTGTCTTCACATGGCCCCATGATCCATCACTGCTGCAGAACCGCTGTTTTTTGTATCACATCTCCGGAAACGGTACCGGCGAATGGAAAGTCCCCGTCGGCGGAATGCAGTCACTGGTCAACACGCTGCTGCATCAATGTCGACAGTCTGGCGTGGAGATACGGCTGAGTTCTCCGGCACTGCATATCGAAACGCAGAAGAATCAACATGTGGTCACTTTTCAGAACGAAGGGCAACAACAGCATGTGACAGCGCAACGAGTCCTGATCAATGCCGGCCCAAAAACGTTTTGCCGACTGCTGGATCGTCCGTGGCAACCCGCGCCGGAAGATGAAGGGTCCGTCATCAAGATCAACATGCTGCTGAAGCAGTTGCCGCAGCTGATGGCCACCGGAGTCAATTCCCGGGAAGCCTTCGGCGGCACGTTTCATATTGATGAAGGATATCAGCAGATGCTGCAGTCATGGCGTCAGGCATCTCAGGGACAACTGCCGGATCCCGCCCCCGGAGAAATCTACTGCCATACGCTCACTGACCCCTCGATTCTTTCTCCGGACCTGCAGACCCGAGGCTTTCATACGCTGACACTGTTCGGCCTTGATATGCCATGGCGACTGTTCGAAAAAGATCATGACCTCCGAAAAAAACAGATCCTGCAGCGTTATCTGGAAGGCCTGAACCGAGTTTGTGCGGAACCCTTTGAAGAATGCCTGGCCCGGGACCAGCATGGGCGTCCCTGCATCGAGATCCGAACGCCACAGGACCTGCAGCAGGAGCTTGATCTGGATCTGGGGAATATCTTCCACAACCAGCTTTCCTGGTTCTTTGCAGAGGATGCCGACAGTGCAGGGCAGTGGGGCGTTGAAACCGACATCCCAGGGATTTATCGCGCCGGTTCTTCCGCCATGCGAGGCGGAGCCGTCAGCGGCATTCCTGGTTACGCGGCGGCTCGCTGCATTCTCGGGCTCAAATAAGTCGACGATGAGATTCGGACAGACTTCCATTTCACCGGCACTCGATGACAAATGATGAATTGAACAAGGGCATCGGAGGGCGTTGTCAGCGTCTGAAACTATAGCTCAATAGGCCCCGCTACATCCCGGTGCCCAGCCATAACGCATCGCTTCGCCGTTGTTTCACGTGACTGTTGCCCGACCAAAGCAGGGCGACGGACAATGCCACGGTAACCGCCGCCGTTTTCAACAGGTTGAAGGCCGCCGCGCAAAACTCAGGTCGGCCAGGCAAACCGAGGATATCACGATTGTGACGCATTAACTCAACTGGGCCCCTCGTTGTGACCAGCTTTCTGCGGTGGCCACCGAATGCGTTCGCAGAATCTGCCGGCATCTGCGCCGCCGAAATAAGCCGATGCACAATCATCTCGTGGCAAAAAACACATTGCGCCGAACCAGCCCCCCCATATGCGCTGATTCCAGATTCCAGCCAGAAACTGGCCGCTGTCTGTCCACCACGGTCTGATGCTAAAACCGATTCGCATGGTCGTATCACCTTTCAAACGCATGGCTCCTTACCCACCACCAACACCGCTGGGCCAACGCAGCAACAAAAAAAGATTACTCCAACGAGTACGCTGCTCAAACGATTAGCCTGAAGGTGACCGGGCGCTTATGACAAGTGTTCGAAAAACCGAGGCAACCAGGGCAAATTTGCATTACAGGATGATTCCCTGGATACTACACAGGCTGAATGCTTCACACGTAGCTGGATTCTTCACAGGGAATGACACAACCCAGTCTTCCATTGGTCTCCGAAGAATTCCCACCGGCAGAAAGGGAGTCCCATGGCCCGCAATTCAGACCAGATACGCCGCAGCAGTGCAATACTCACCGCGGCCCTGTGCTGCCTCTGCCTCCCACTTAACGAACTCCTTGCTCAGTTTGACGATACCCAGGCGGATCCCCACCTGCGATTTGTCGCTGTGCAGGCGATTCAGAAGGCTTCTGACAATACGGCAATGAAAAGCCTGCTGGATTGCCTTGAAGTCGACACTGATCGGACAGTCTCCTGCGCTACAATGCAAACACTGCGTCGAAGCACGACACAGGACGATCCGAAACTGCTGCTGAAGGATCCCCAACCCGCTGTCCAGTTCGCCGTATTTCAGGCCCTTGCAGATTCCGAGCAGATGACGGAAGCCATCGCCGTGCCCCTCGAATCCACACTGCCGATGGCTCAACTGTGGCCGGAAAAAAAACGGAGCGGTTCTGAGACATGGCTGCTTCCCATTCAACCACTGCCCCTCGCCCTTTCTTCAGGGGAACGATTGGTCATCCGGAAGGATGACATTGCGGAACGCAGGACTGCACGCAGCTCAGCCATGCCGGAACGGAACTCCCGACTCCGCAATTCTGACATTGCGGACCTGACCGCCCTCTTCCTCACTCGGCAGAAGGCCGTCGGCAATGTGAGTGCCACCGAATCAGTAAAAACTCCACCCGGGATCGAGCAGCAGTCGGATCGCCTCATTCTGTCAGACAGCCACGGACTGATCGGAGAATTTGTCTTTCGCGATGAGAAAATTCGTCGCCCCTATCTCACACGTCTGCAGACCCTCAGCGGGAAAAAGGTCACACGAAATCACCCACCCATCGAAGGCACAGACGCCACCGATCATGACACCATGCATCCGGGAATCTGGCTGGGATTTGGTGACTTCGCCGGCTCAGACTTCTGGAGGAACAAAGGGACGATCGACCATGTACGATTGACGAATATGACCACGACCACAGATGGGCTGCTGACCTTTTCTGCGGAAGCGAGACTTCTCGATGAGGAACGCCGGGAACTGGGGCAAATCACCAATCATTTGCAAATCAAAACCTTCGACGACGTTCGCCTGCTGGTGTGGGAAGCAGAATTCCATTCGGACACGCAGGATCTGGTTTTTGGAGACCAGGAAGAAATGGGCCTCGGTGCCAGAGTCGCAACACCACTGACAGAAAAAAACGGTGGCGTGGTCAGCAATTCAGAAGGTCTGCAGACAGCGGCAAAAACATGGGGGCAACCCGCAGACTGGTGCGATTACTCGGGGCAGGTGGATGGTCAGCGCATCGGCATCACCTTGATGAGTTCGCCGACGAATTTCCGTCGCAGCTGGTGGCACAATCGCGATTATGGTGTTTTTGTTGCCAATCCCTTCGGCCGAAAGGCCATGCAGCAGGGAACCCCGAGCAGGATCATTATTCCACGTGGCCAGAAGTTTCGTATCAGCTTCGGCGCTGCGATTCATGCGGCCGCGGACTACGAACCACAATCAGCCTGGCAACGCTTTCTGCCGCTGGTGAAAGCATCGCCATCAGATCGTACGGCGATAGAACAGTAACAGGGACTCCAGGGCCAGCAAAGGTTGCACCACAGGTCTCGATCAACCCCAAAACGCAGACCGCTGTGCTTTCAGCGGTCGCGGTCGCGTGTCACTTCACTGATTCCCCGTCGATGCCGGCACTTTTGTTGAGACACACATCAACAGCAGAGCGGCAAACACTGAAAGACTCGATCCCCAGCCAAAGGCTGTCAACGCGCCATATCGTTCGTAAAGCCAGCCAAACACCAGACTCGATGGCAACGCCGCGACACCTATGGCAAAGTTGAACCATCCAAAGGCGAGGCCTTTTCGTTCCACACTCACCAGCTGGGTCACCAGTTTTTTCTCAGCAGGTTCCGTGAGGGCATAGAACAATCCGTATGCCAGAAATGCCACCCACACTTGCCATGCAGAACTGATTAGCGCGAAGGCAATATAGATCACCGCATAAATCCCCCAGCCCACCAGAATCAGCGGCCTTGCCCCAATCTGATCAACAGCCCGGCCGGCCAGCAGGTTGCCACCACTCTTCACAAAATGAAACACGCACCATAACAGTGGTAACATCGCGGGCGGCACACCCAGTTCTCCAGCGCGAACAAGCAGAAAGGCATCACTGGAATTCCCCAGCGTAAAGACCACCAGTGCCAGCAGATAGACACGAAAATTCCGATCGAATGGCTGCAGCGTCAGACTCAGACGTCCTGTATGCATTCGTTCCTGGGGCTTTTCCCGCAGGCCAAAAAACAGCAATGCCACAACTGCCAGCCCGGGTATCACAGTCAACAGAAACATCAAACGCAGTTGCCCAGGCCATACCAACAGAAAAATGGTCGCCAGCACAGGGCCGATTGCAGCGCCCAGATGATCCATGGCCCGATGAAATCCGAACGCGCGACCACGAACGGATTCCTCCGTGCAATCTGCAATCAACGCGTCTCTGGGAGCCGTCCGCAGTCCCTTGCCGATACGATCTGCAGTGCGGGAGACAAAGAGATGCCACGGAGTCACCGACAGTCCGATCAATGGCCGCGACAATGCAGCCATCGCATATCCAAACACGATAAACCCTTTCCGCTGCCCTACCTGATCTGACCATGCCCCTGACCAAAGCCTCAGCAGGCTGGAAATGGAATCGGCGATGCCCTCGATGATTCCCAGATGGAACCGATTGCCACCCAGCACTGTCATCAGAAATTGTGGAATCAACGGAAAAATCATCTCGCTGGCAATATCGTTGAGCAGGCTGGCAATGCCCAGCAACCGGACATTACGAGGGAGAGACTGATCTCGCAGTTTGTCATCCGACGTATCCATCGCGATGGGTTTCCGTTCTCCGGAGTTGAGTGACTGTCGCCACGAAAAATCGCCCACGACACATCCTGCCATGTTGAAGTGCAGCACACGTCAGGCACCGCGGTTTCACACAACCCACAGGGTGCTCAACACAAAACGAAACAGCGGGCGGACACCCGCTAAGATTCGTCCGTTTCAGGAATCGCTCCGGTTCTGCGTCGCCATTCTATCAAAGCTCGATCGAACTTCAGCAGTCCAAACGTACGCCAATCACTGTCGCGAAATTCGGCACACACGAGACTGGGGATTTCTTCAGCCGCAGGGTTCAATTGACGCCCGTGGCCGCTATTCTGCGCAAAAGGCGTCGGTTCCTGCTCGATTCGGTGGCAACAGTACGCCGACTGCACCAGGGGCACCGATGAAATTCAGGCTGTGCTACCGGGAAAAAAGCAATTCACCTGAATTCAGTAGCATTCTCCGCGTGCGATTCCTGGAGCAATTCCGGACAACTCGTTATATTTGCACATGCATAAACTACTTTGGCATACGAATTTCGCCGAGTTCTTCAACCGGCCGGCCCACTTCTTCCGGAAGTCCGATGCCGCAAATCGACGACAGACCTCGCATGCAGGTTGACTTCATTTTTCAGCAATTCAAACCAAAACGAACTCCTTCGGAAATCTCCATGTCTTCCAGATCCAACATTTTCAGCGGCTGCATTCCCGCATTGATGACTCCCTGTTCAGCCACAGGTCTCCCTGACTTTGACGCCCTTGTGGCAAAAGGCAAAGATCTCATTGCCGCCGGGATGCGGGCGGTGGTGTACTGCGGTTCCATGGGTGACTGGCCACTGCTGACAGACGCGCAGCGGCAGGAGGGTGTCGCTCAACTGGTAAAGGCCGGTGTTCCAGTGGTCGTCGGTACGGGGGCCCAAAATCCCGGTATCGCTGCTGCTCACGCCGCGCACGCACGCAAAGTGGGTGCAGCCGGATTGATGGTCATTCCGCGAGTGCTTTCCCGGGGAACATCTTCGGCGGCACAGCGTCATCACTTTGCAGGCGTTCTCAATGCCGCTGAGGGCCTTCCAGCCGTGATCTACAACAGCCCCTATTACGGATTTGAAACGAAAGCGGATCTGTTTTTTGACCTCCGCGCAGAGTTTTCCAATCTGGTAGGCTTTAAGGAATTCGGCGGCGCAAAGTCACTCAGTTATGCGGCCGAACACATCACCAACCGCGACGCATCACTCACACTGATGGTCGGAGTGGACACTCAGGTCTACCACGGTTACGTCAACTGTGGCGCCTCCGGTGCGATCACCGGTGTCGGAAATGCACTCCCAAAGGAAGTTCTGCGACTGATCCAGCTTTGCACTCAGGCTGCCAGTGGCTGTCCGGAGTCGCGAACACTGGCTCAGGAACTCAGCGAAGCCCTGATGGTCCTGTCAACATACGACGAGGGGCCGGATCTGGTCCTGTACTATAAGGCGTTGATGGTTCTGGAGGGTAATCCCGAGTTCGAGCATCAATTCAACTCCACTGACAAGCTCAGCGACAGTCAGCGACAGTTCCTGCAGACACAGTGGCAGTTGTTCCGAACATGGTGGTCCAAATGGCCAGGTGCAGTCTGATCCTGCGGATCGCTGTTGTATCGCCCTGCTTTGACATCGCTGTTATCTCCACTCACTCGCAGACCCAATCCCTTCGGATGCAATTTATGAGTCCCCTGTTTCGATCTTGCATACTCTCTTTCTTTTGTGCCTGCGGGAATTCAATGATGGCGATGGCGGACGACGGCATGTTTCCCATGAGCGAATTGCCGCGACTGAACCTTCGGGAACGCGGAATCGAATTGACGGCGGAACAGTTGTTCAATTCCAGCGAAATCAGCCTCGTCGATGGGATTTGCCGCGTCAATGGTTGTACCGGGTCTTTCGTCTCCAGTGATGGTCTGATCATCACCAATCATCATTGCGCCTTCGATGCAATCCAGAAAGCCAGTACGCGCGAGCGGGATCTGCTGAATGAGGGATTCATTGCCCAGCAACGACAGTACGAGATTCCGGCACCAGACTATCAGGTTCGCATCACCGAAAACTATCGGGATATTTCGGCGGAAGTGCTGGCTGCGGTTCACGATGGCATGACCTTTCTGGAACGTACAAAGGCCATCGACAAACGCCGAAAGGAACTCGAGATTTCGGCAGAAAAAGAAAACCCCGGATTGCGTGCGGAAGTCGCAGAAATGTTTGCCGGACGCAGCTACGTTCTGTTTCTTTACACCTACCTGAAGGATGTTCGACTCGTCTTTGCACCTCCGGCTTCCGTCGGAAATTTTGGTGGCGAAGTGGACAACTGGGAGTGGCCACGACACACCGGAGACTTTTCCTTCATGCGTGCCTACACAGCACCAGACGGAAGCTCTGCAACCTATTCAAAAGTGAATATCCCCTTTCGCCCCAAACGATTTATTCAGGTCGCCCCGGAAGGTGTCGATGAAGGTGATGCCGTGTTTCTGCTGGGATACCCCGGACGGACCGCACGCCATCGCACAGCCAGCTTTTTACAGTATGAACAGAATGTACGTCTGCCTCTGACCGTAGATTTGTATCAGTGGCAAATCTCAGAGATGGACAAAGCCGGCAGTACAGACCGTGCCGTCGCCATCAAACATGCCTCGCGTTCCAAATCACTGGCCAACGTGGAAAAGCGATCCCGGGGACAACTTCAGGGAATGAGGCGTGCAAAGATTCCTGAGTATCGTCTGCAGCAGGAGGCCGGCCTGCAGCAATTCATCGACAGCGATCCGCAGCGAAAACAGAAATATGGAACTCTGCTGAAGGATCTTGCCGCAGTCTATGAAGAAATGTCTGTGGCTGGATCCCTGGAAATTCATCTGATGCAGCTACGACAGGCGTGTCGAGCGGCGGCGTTCGGCTTTTTTGTCATCGATGCGGTGTCTGAACGAGCAAAGCCGGATCTGGAACGCGAATCACCATTCATGGACCGTAACTTTACTCAGTCAACCCAGGAAATCCGCGTCTCCATGACGGATTGGCATCCACCTACTGACCAGATCCTGCTCACTGGCATGCTGCAGCGTTTAAGTACAATTCCCGGGGCTGCACAAATCTCCGGACTTCAGGATCTCCTGAAACAGCCCGAACGCATTCCGGAAGCAGCCGCCTCCCTGATCACACAAACCCGCCTCGGTGACCAGACCTTCGTCGAGGAATGCCTGAAGAAAACTCCCACAGAACTTGCCTCTGTCAACGATCCACTCCTGCAGCTGATGCGTTCGTTGTACCCTGAATACCTGAAACTCCGGGAACTCGACAAAACCCGCGAGGGAAAACTAAACCAGCTTTACGGTTCACTCATCGAAATCAAACAGCAGTTTCTTTCTACCAGCTTTGTTCCGGATGCCAACGCCACACTGCGTTTCACTTCCGGACACGTACGTGCCTATTCACCAGCCGATGCCGTTGTGCGCACACCAGTATCCACACTTAAAGGAGTCATCGAAAAGACCACAGGCGTCGAACCATTTGTAACTCCCGATGCTGTACTGAAAAAGTATGCCGCCGGTGATTTCGGCCGATTCGTGCACCCTCGCCTGGGCCAGGTGCCTGTCGCTATTCTTTATGACACCGATACCACCGGAGGCAATTCCGGAAGCCCGGTACTGAATTCCAGAGGCCACCTCGTGGGCGTCAACTTCGATCGCTGCTTTGAAGCCACAATCAACGACTTTGCATGGAATCAGGACTACAGTCGTTCCATTGGCGTAGACATCCGTTACGTACTTTGGATCACCGGCACCGTCTATGAAGCACGACATCTTTTGACGGAAATGGGTGTCACACCCTAACCGAGTCGGTATCAGGGTAGCTGTCCATTCTCCGCATCGTGAAGGGGGAGCAAAATTGTAATCGGCGTCGTGATTGTTGTGAGGTATTCCGAAGTCGTCGCTGGCGGCTGTGGAAGGCTGTGGAAGAGCCGATGAGTAAATCCGTCTCAGGTGCCTGCCAGACTACGTCAGGTGCCTACGTCAGGTGCCTGCTACCTAAATTTGTATATTAAATAGGCCAAACAGTTTGTGACAAACACTGCGATCAGCTTTTGTGATTCGACGTACGGCAGATTCGCCGTAGCGTACTCACCCCGATGAGTGCCTACGTCAGGTGCCTGCCACCTAAATTTGTATATTCAATAGGCCAAACAGTTTGTGACAAACACTGCGATCAGCTTTTATGATTCGACGTGCGGCAGATTCGCCGTAGCGTGCTGACCCCGGTGAGAACTTCGGCACGCCCGGCTTCCGTACGAAATCGCCGGCGGAAGTTCTGCACAAGGTCCAGCCAGGACTCTACGGTGCAGTCCAGTCGCTCCATGATCGGCTTCAGATCGCCAGAGATCACTCCCGGCTTGTCCCGACACAATTGTCGCCCCGTCCAGTCCAGCAACTGCAGGTACTGAGCCAGTGACATGAACAGACAGCCCTTGTTACTGGCTCGCCGTGTGGTCTGCTTTTCACGGGACTGCTTCTGCTTTGGCTCCAGTTCCACAGGTGCCAGCCACCCCGCACGAGGGCCGTGCTCTGTGTTCACCGCCTGCGCTTCGGCCGTGCACTTGGACTGCGCTTCGTGGCGATCCTGAATACGTGCCTGAGCACTAGTAAATTCACTCGTTTCAGGAGCCTCCGCGATGCCGGCTCGAATGGGATTCAGGTCCACATACGACATGCAGGCGGCGATGGCCATTTCATCCAGCAACGGTTGAGCCTTGTAGCGAGATTCCCAGAAGTGCCCCCGAACCTTGTCTTCCCGGTTCGCCTCCTTCGCAATCGGTTCACACAGACACTTCATAAACCACGACA
>CAIQIE010000421.1 GCA_903871805.1 uncultured Planctomycetaceae bacterium
CTGCACGCAACGATTCTATATGCTCTGGGACTCGACCATAAGCGACTGACCTATCGTTATGCGGGTCGTGACTTCCGATTGACGGATGTGCATGGAAATGTGGCTGAGGAACTGTTTGCATAATCCGGAAGTTGAAGTTGTGCGGCAGCATGTTGGCCATGGATTCAACGGGCTATCAGGTGCAGTTTGCGTGGAGTGGTTGAGCGGCAGTGGTGATTGCGCTGCCCGTGCTGACGCGGAAACGATGTGTGACTTGAGGGTGAAGACCGGCGTTCAGGAGCCTTTATGAAATTTCGACTGTTGCTGCTGCTTTGCGGGCTGATTTCGGGATATGCCCACACTTGTCTGGCCGAACAGCCCGCCGTGGCTCCATTGGTGCGTGGCACGCGACCGAACATTCTGTTTATTGCGGTGGATGATCTGAATCACTGGGTGCGGCATCTGGGAAGGAATTCCCAGGCGAAGACTCCGCATCTGGATCGTCTGGCAGCTATGGGCGTGACATTTACCAACGCGCATTGTGCGGCTCCTGTCTGCAATCCATCACGTGCGGCCGTCTTGTCGGGGCTTCGGCCGGGTACATCGGGCGTTTACGACAATAACATTCCATTTGTGCGGGGTGTCAATGCGGGGCAGTCTCTGGTCACTCAGTTTCGACAGGCTGGCTATGAAACTCTGGGCATGGGGAAAATCTGGCACGGTGGACTCGGATTTGACTCGCAGTGGACCGCGACGGGCGGCAGGGAACCTGAGAAAAAGGTTGCGGTGGATTTACTGGACAATCGCAGTATCAAGGGGATTCAGTTTGGTGTTTTGAAGGGCGGTGATGAACTCGTCCCCGACACTGCGATTGCGAACTATGGAATTTCGGAGTTGCAGAAACACCATGGGGCACCGTTCTTTTTGGCGCTGGGCTTTCACAAGCCGCATATGCCCTGGAATGTTCCTCAAAAGTACTTTGATCAGTTTCCACTGGACCAGATTGAGTTGCCGCCGCTGCAGGACGACGATCTGGCCGACATCCCTGCTGCGGGACTACGCATGGCCAAGCCGGAGGGGGATCATGCAGACATCGTGCAGTCCGGGCGCTGGAAGGAAGCGATTCAGGCCTACCTTGCGTCGATCAGCTACCTCGATGGTCAGGTAGGTCGAGTTCTGCAGGCCCTTGAGGACTCGGAGCACCGGGAAAATACGATCATCTGCCTTTGGGGGGACCATGGCTGGCATCTGGGAGAAAAGCAGCACTGGCGCAAGTTTGCGTTGTGGGAAGAGGCCACGCGTGCACCGCTGATCTGGGTGGCACCGGGTGTGACGAAGGCGGGTGGTGTCTGCGATCGCGCTGTGGATTTCATGTCGATTTATCCAACGCTGTGCGAGCTGGCGGAAATACCGGTCCCTCAGCATGTGGAGGGGCGTGGAATGATATCGCTGCTGCGAGATCCGGCAGCTGACTGGGATGGGGTGGCGGTAACCACATTTGGCCAGAACAATCATGCGGTCCGAAGTGATCGATGGCGTTACATTCGTTACGCGGACGGCAGTCAGGAGTTATATGATCACAGGAATGATCCGTACGAGTGGACGAATCTGGCGACACGAGAAGAGTTTGCAGGTCAGTGCGCGGAACTGGCAAAGCGCTTGCCGGTGAAAAACGTGGAACCGGCAAAGGAGACTGAGACTCCCGCGAATTCGAACAGAAAAGCACCGCGAAAACGGAAGAACGCACAGGCGGTATCCAGGCCGGCGGCTGAGAAGCGGGACCGGTCTGCTGTGGGGCGAAGCGTCCTGACGGCGACGCAGCCGGTGGTGCTGCCGGCTGCATCCGGACGAGAGCGTCCGAACATTGTCTGGCTGATTGTGGAGGACATGTCGGCTGATTTTTCGTGTTATGGTCAGCAGGATATCCAAACGCCTCATGTTGATCAGCTGGCGACCGAGGGGGTGCGGTTTTCCCGAGCCTTTGTCACAGCGCCCATCTGCAGCATTTCGCGATCAGCATTAATCACAGGGCGTTACCAGACGAGCATTGGCTGTCAGAATCACAGGTCGAGTGTACCGGGCCACGAGATTCAACTGCCCGCCCCGGTGCAGCCGGTTCCGGCGATGATGCGGCAGGCTGGTTACCACACCAACAACCTGACGGCTGATGCGTTTCTGCGATCGGATGAACAGATCATGCAGAACGCGGCTGTCACTGTCGCCAAGACGGATTACAACTTTGAGTGGGATTCTGCCGGGACGTATGACGGGACGCACTGGAGATCGCGGGAAACGGGGAAGCCCTTCTTTGTGCAGGTGCAGCTTTCCGGTGGAAAGCTTCGCGGACAGGGAAACCGTCCGCAGTGGTCGGCGCGAGCACTGAAGGAACTGGGAAGCATTACCTCCGTTGACGAGGTGCATTTGCCTGCCTGGCTGCCGGACGATCCTGTCATGCGCGAGGACTGGGCGCAATACCTTGACACGGTGCGTTACACAGATTTTGAAGTGGGGCGGATCATTCAGCGACTGCAAGAGGCGGGGGAATGGGAGCGCACGGTGCTGTTCTTCATGACGGATCATGGAATCAGTCATGTTCGATGCAAGCAGTTTCTGTATGACGGCGGTATCCATGTTCCTTTGATTGTGCGGGGGCCTGGCATTTCGCCGGGTGTTGTGCGCGAGGATGTTGTGGAACATATTGATCTGGCAGCCACGACTCTGGGACTGGCCGGTGTCCGGAAACCGGAGTGGATGTTGGCTCAGGATGTTCTGTCCGAGGACTATGCGCCCAGAAAGTATGTTTATGCGGCACGGGATCGCGCGGATGAAACCGTCGATTTGATTCGCAGTGTGCGGGACACTCGCTGGAAGTACATCTGGAATGGATTTCCGACGCGGCCGTATCTGCAGCCCAATCAATACAAGGACAGTAAACCGATCCTGCAGGCCATGCGACGACTTTCGGCTGCCGGGCAACTGACTCCGGAGCAGGCGTTGATTATGGCTGAGACGCGCCCGGTGGAAGAGTTGTACGATCTGGAATCGGACCCCAATGAATTTCGAAATCTCGCGGGTGATCCTGCCTGGTCAGGACAGTTGCGGCAGATGCGTGAAGCACTGCGGGAATGGCAGCGGACAACAGGTGATCCATCCGCCCCGGAAACCGAGGCCGTTTACCGTGCGGAAGTGCTGCAGTCACACGCTGAGGGCGGCCGGAACACGGAGACTGCCGTTTATCACGACAATGTGGAACTTATGTTGCGCTGGATGAAGGAACGCCCTGCCCTGCCCGGTCCACCAACGGACTGATCGGTCGACTGGTTTTGCTGACCTCTGCAGATTCCTCGGCAGCGCGTTGCAGGGGATCGAGGCTGGAAGGCGTGAGGTCCCCCGGGAGCGCAGAGTGCTTCAGAGGTCCTCGTCGTCGTGCATCGCTACGCTTTGCCAGGGATCGAAGGGGTCGGCGAAGGCTTGCCATGCCGGCGGCCCCATTTGCAGTTCTGCTGCATTCAGCAGGCAGGCATCGAGGGCCTGAGTGATCTGTTGCTGATTCAGATCCTGTCCGATGATGACCAGTTCCTGTCGTCTGTCACCATACGGCTCCTGCCACGAATCCTGAATTTCCTCAAACAGGGCAGGATCGTCTGCGGGCCAGTCGGTTTCCGGTGTTTCAGCCCACCATGGTCCGCCGGGTTCGGCCTGGATGACATGACCGGCCTGGGACCAGAATCCGGCCATGTGGTTGCGAGTTGCCAGCCAGAAATGTCCCTTGGAACGCAGGATGCCGGATGTCAGCGGGCTGGTGGTCCAGAAGTCATGGAATCGTGCGGGGTGGAATGGGGTGCGCGCACGATAGACGAAGCTGGTAATGCCATATTCGTCGGTTTCACTGACTTCCTGTCCTCGTGGTATGCTCAGCCATTCGGACGAAGCACTGGCCTGTTCCAGTTGGAAAGAGCCGGTATTGAGGATTTCGGAAAGCGGCACTCTGCTGAAGCTGGATTGGAGGATCTTTGCTTCGGGATTCAGACGGTGCAGGATCTGATGAATTCGTCCGAGTTCAGTGGTCGTGACCAGATCAGTTTTGTTGAGAATCAGGACAGTGGCAAATTCGATCTGATCTGCGAGAAGCAGGGAAAGATCGCGGTCATCAGAGTCATCGACGGCGAGGTTGCGATCCTGCAGTGCGTCTTCTGACTGAAAATCCTTCAGAAAGGAGGCCGCGTCCACGACCGTGACAAGGGTGTCCAGTCTTGCAAGGTCGCTGAGTGAACGTCCGGACTCATCCACAAAAGTGAAGGTCTCTGCCACGGGCATGGGTTCGGAGATTCCGGTGGATTCGATCAGCAGGTAGTCGAACCGTTGTTCCAGTGCCAGTGCTGCCACCTCTTTCAGCAGGTCTTCCCGCAGCGTACAGCAGATGCAGCCATTGGATAATTCCACGAGTTTTTCATCAGACTTGCTCAAGCCTGCAGCACCACGAGCAATCTGTTGTGCGTCGATATTGATCTCACTCATGTCATTAACGATCACTGCAACCTTCAGGTTGTCGCGATTCTGCAGGACATGATTGAGCAGCGTGGTCTTGCCCGCCCCGAGAAATCCTGAGAGCACTGTCACGGGGAGCGTCTTAGACATAGCCGGCATTGTCCATCAACTGTGAGGTTCGGAGAAACTGACTGCGGGTGTCTGTGGACACGGACGGCAATTCTCGTGGTTGGATTGGTATGATGTGCATCGCGAAACAGACGCATTCAGGTCTGTCCGACCAGTGGGCCACGGTGACACCACACGCCGAGCCATGGGAGACTGTTGCCGTTGAATTACGGTCGCGTGTTGCGATCGGTCTGTGACGGAAATCAGTGTCAGTCCGAGGCCTTGTTTTTCAGCGTTTGACGAAGATTTTCGACGCGGAAATGATCAATGCGTTCTCTTCGTTGAAGCGTCCTGTGCCTTCCACAACGACCAGATCCTTCTCTTTCAGATCGAATAATTGTCGTGCATCGATCTTCAGAGTATTTCCATCTGCCCCTTTGAACTCCACACGGGCCATGACACTATTGATGTCTCGTTTGCAGAAGGGGCAATCGTGGGGATTGTGGGCTTTTTTGCCATCGTGTCCGGCAGCGTCGGTGACCATAAACGCGGCCTGTCCGTCGCCGAAGGGGGC
>CAIQIE010000422.1 GCA_903871805.1 uncultured Planctomycetaceae bacterium
GACCATTCCCATTCGGCTTCCGTCGGCAAGCGGTAACGTTTCCCCTCTTTCTTACTCAGCCGCTCACAAAACGCCACCACGTCCTCCCACGACACGTACGTCGCTGCCACATCAGAGCCCTCGATCACATTACTCTGCCCCTTCCACGGCGTTGTCCCCATCACCTGCTGCCATTGACCCTGTGTCACCTGGTGCACGCCCAGCCAGAACGGTTGCGTCAGCGTCACAGAATGCTGCGGACGCTCGTAAT
Source organism: uncultured Planctomycetaceae bacterium (assembly GCA_903871805.1). Lineage (GTDB taxonomy): Bacteria > Planctomycetota > Planctomycetia > Planctomycetales > Planctomycetaceae > SXXK01. The sequence goes on from CAIQIE010000422.1 coordinate 251, forward strand.
CTTCACCCTGCCCACTCGCGCTGCCCATCAGGAACGTTCCGGCCGGTATCGGGCGGAACTTCATGCCCACGCTATTGGTCCATTCTGCCGCTTCATCAAAGATTCTGGCCAGCGATGCCTGAACCGTCCGTGCGGTCGTGCTGTCAAAGGGAGCGGACAGTGGGAGCGGCATGGGCACGGCGGCGGGCAGGCTGTCCAGCTCCTGCTGCAAATCAGAACGCCAGGGCTGCAACGCATGAAGTTCCTGCAACAGAGTCCGCAGTCGATTCAGCCGCAGCGATTGTTCGGCGGATTCGATCTCCCGTTCCAGTTTCTCAACCTGATCTCGGAGTTGCTGACACTCGGAAAACAAATGCGCATCCAGTAGGTGGCGTTCCTGTTCAGGAACCTCCTCCAGGGCCGCAGTCGCTTCGGCGTAACGTTGACGGGAATGCAGTTCTCGGGCCAGCGATTCCTGACGGAAAACACGTTCCCGGATTTCCCGAAGGCGAGCTGCCCGGGGACTGAGATCCGGGCTGTCTTCGCGCGCAGGCTGCGGGGGTCTGGCGGCGACCGGAGGCGGTTCCGGAAGGTGCGAGTGTGGCCGGGGCGGGGCAATAGTTGCAGCCTCCCCGCCACCCAGCGCCACACGCAGTTCCCGCACAAACTCCAGGCAGCTCACGTACCGCAGCCCAGGTTCCTTCTGCAGCACGCGATCAAAGACAGGCCCCAGCCGCTGAAGTTCCCGAGGAAGCTGTGGAAGTGGAGAATTCACGATGGCAAAGCCCAGCGCCATGCCGCTCCCGAGAAACGGGCACGCGCCCGTTAACAATTCCCACGCCACGATGCCAAGTGACCACTGGTCGCTGAATGCGGCCGCCTCGCGGCCCTGCCACTGCTCCGGCGACATGTACGACTCCGTGCCCTCGTGGGGAAGATGACCCCGGCTGTAACGAGAATGCGTGTGGCGAATCTCAGCGGCAAGGCCAAAATCTATCACATGCACCTTGCCCGTCTGGGGATTGAACATCATATTTTCAGGCTTGATGTCCCGATGCACCACGGGGGTCTCCGACGTATGTGCATAATCCAGTGCCTCCCCGGCACACTGCAGGATTTGAAGGACCACGTCCGGCAACAAGACACCCTGACGAGTCCGCAGCAGCTCACGCACTGTCATCCCGGGAAGATACTGCATCACCTGAAAACACCCCACACCCGCCTCTTCCCCCATGTCGAACAGCTTGCAGATGTGCGGGTGCGAAAGCAGCCAGACTCGACTGTATTCCCGCCGAATCTGCTCACTCGCCTCACGGTTCTGCCGCAGGTCCTCCGGCAGCAGCTTGATCACGATCTCCGCTGGCC
>CAIQIE010000423.1 GCA_903871805.1 uncultured Planctomycetaceae bacterium
ATGCACGATCAAGGGCAGCATCAGGTGGGGAGGGCCGCTTCAAAGCTCAGGTGTTGCTCGACGAGGCCGCCATACTCGCATGCCTGCAGTACGTCGATCTGAACCCGATTCGTGCCGGCTTGACGAAAACTCTCGAAGGCAGTCTTTTCACAAGTGTTCAGGATCGTATTGAAGACCTGAAGCAGGCGAAGGAACAGTGTGCTGATACAAGTGGGCAGTGTGTAGAAAACGCCACACCCTCAACGTCAGCATCACCCCTTGTCGAGACATCGGTGATTGCGGTACCGGAATCAATACCGGCCGCGGAACGACATTCCTTCGACGCCGCCGTCGAACGTGGGGCTCACGCGGGATGGTTGGCACCGATTCCGCTGCAGCCAAAGCGGAAGGCGGTACGAGCAAAGCTGACGGAACGACGTGCTTCAAACAAGGGCTGCCTGTCGCTGGACCTTGGCGAATACCTGCAGCTGCTGGACTGGACCGCAAGGCAGATCCGCACTGGAAAACGGGGAGCGACACCCGCGAAACTGGCCCCCGTGTTTGAGCGACTGCAGATTTCAGCGGAGCTGTGGGCCGAGTGTGTGAGGCACTTCCACACATGGTTTCGCTCCAGCATGGGCCGCCCCAAATCAATGGCCACAAACGCTGAAACGAAGGCCCATAACCGCGCCATCAGCATCAACGCCTCACGCAAAGTCTTTGCGTAGCTCGCAGATGCTGTGCGTGCAAACCAGCGACGCAAAACCAGATTGCTGAAACACTTATGGGATCACCCGACGGATGGATGGCCCCGTTTGACTGCCACCCCGTTTGACTGCCCCGTCAGAACGCCTGGTTAACCTGCCCTGGAACTATATTCGATCCGCATTGATTCTCGGAATCGGACTGATTTATCTCGTTCGACTCATCAAAGCTTCGGCGGCATAGGGATAAATTGACGCGATCGATCGTAGCGAGCACAAAACGAACTGTGAACTGTGACGCCAAGGCAATTCACAGACGATTTACAAGGCGACTGCACTCAACCCGCCTGAAGACCACAAGGCAGATGGACAGAAGTACCAGGGGAATTATCGCCGACGTCGCTGTGGAGCCAGCACGGGGCCACAGATCGCCAGACCAGTACGACATCAAACGCCACAGAAGGTGATGAATCAACACGGCCGCAAAAAGATGCCGCAACAAACGATCGACACGATCGGTCAGCATGTTCCTCAGCAGCATTAGCCCACAGAAGAATGTCGCGATCGACAACACTGCCTGCCAGCCCAACACGGTGCCGATTAAACCAAACGCCGGGACGACCGCGATTAGCTCGCTGGATTCCTGCCGCAAAGTTTTTTTCCATGCCCATCGCAACACACAACCAATCAGCAAACCAACAACGGCTCCCGCCCCGACAAACATCATTGATGATTTCAACCCTGCCGTTGACGATGGCCACGCAGGCACAAGAGCGAGATCCGGAAACACAAGCGGCAGTCCGATCGCGACGGTGAAGGCAAAGATAAGCAAGCGGCGAGGGATCAGCTTGCGATCCAACGCTATGAGCGTCAGCACGAGCAGCACACAGAACAAATAGCAGTGATACAGGTACAGCCCGATGACGTCCCACCTGGGATACATAATGATCCAAAGAACACCGCGATACGTGTTGATCTCTCGCACTGGCAAGTTGGCACCGCCAGAGATCAGTTCCGCAAAATAGAACAGCAAAAAAACAGTCCCGGCGATCGCTTCGACAATGGGATATCGAGGCGAAATCTCAGTTCCACACGCTCGGCATTGGCCACCAATTCCCAACCAGCCGAAGATCGGGATGTTGTCTCGACTTGCAATTTTCGTCGAGCAAACCGGGCAGCGTGAATCCCCATGCACGATGGAAATCCCCAGCGGCATTCGCCACACGACGACGTTCAGGAAGCTTCCGATGTTGGCCCCCAGAGCAAAGAAGCAGGCCGTGACCATTGCTTCTCCGCAACGGAATCCAGCCTCCTCGACAAAACTCATGCGTTCCATATCCAGTTTTTCCGGAACGGAATGACTGAGTCGATAAATCGCCTTCACCGTTGGAACACCCAGCCCCCAAGCCAGAAACAAGCCCACGAACGCCAGTTTCAAAGCAGCGCCGTTTCGTTTACGTCGTTCGGGATTCGTTAATCCGGCGTATGAGCGAGTTCGCCCGTCCAGAAACTCAACGATCAGCAACACACCCAGCAGGATCGTCGAGACAATCGGCGCGATAATGCTGCCGGTCATCCATTCCGGAACCCGTGAAACTCCTGTGATGGCCAGCACGCCTGTCATGATCAGCATCAAAATAGAAACGGCAGTGGTTGATTTCTCACCGGCTAATCCGCCGACTGCACGGAAGGCGATCCAGAGTCCGGACAGCGCCATGATCAATGCGGCCGGGTTCTTCGTTGCAGCGGCCGCCCACCAGATCGCTCCAAATATCGCATGAGCCATCATCAGCAGCGAGGCGTATTCTCCCAACAACGTTGAACGCAGGACCGTTGCACGAACAAGTCCGTCTCGAATGGGTCCACGCGATAAGTTTACAGGCGTCTGAATTTCGGCGTTCATGCATTCACCTCCTGCGCTCCGGTGGGAGCTCGTCGAACATCCCAGCGTGGGAACGGATCCGGAAACTTCAGCCACTCAAAAGGCCCGGAGGCGAATTCATCCGGAGTGAGCAGGCACTCTTCCAGCGATTGGCGAATAGCCGCCTCGTCCATTTCAATACCAATAAAGACCAGTTCCTGTCGGCAATCTCCGACATTCGGATCCCAGTTCTTCATGACGGCTTCTGCGAAGCCTGGCTTCGGAGGCCATTCTTCACGTGGTACACTGGCCCACCAGAAGCCCGCGACATCCAACCGTGCGACTCTTCCCGCCTGTGACCAGACGCCAATCCTGTCAACTCGTGACGCCAGCCAGAAATAGCCCTTCGATCGCAGCACACCCGACCATTCGGCCGTCAGTCTGCGATAAAAACGCTCCGGATGAAACGGAACTCGCGACCGAAAAACGAAGCTGCGAATTCCATACTCTTCGACTTCACTGGCTCCATCATCACGCAGCACCAGTTGCCAGCCTTTACAGGTTTTGGTGCGTTCGAAATCAAAGCGGTGAGTTCCCAGGATCTTCTTCAGCGGAACTTTTCCAAACTCACTGCGAACCTTCAACGCGTAAGGATTCAGTTGCTCCAGAAAACCTTCGACGCGAGCCAGTTCCTCGGCTCTGACCAGATCGGTTTTGTTCAGCACAATGACATCAGCAAACTCCGCCTGATCAATCAGCAGATCGGCCACGGTGCGAACATCATCTGCCGTGGCCGCGGTTCCCTGTGACTGCAGATCTTCGCCGATGCGAAGATCTGTCAGGAAGTTCAGGCAGTCGATGACCGTCACCATCGTGTCCAGTTCGGCGATATCCGACAACGACTGATTGTTAGCGATCGCATAAGTGAACGTATCAGCCACCGGAGCCGGTTCGGAGATCCCTGTTGATTCTATCAGCAGATAATCAAACCGTCCCTCCTGAGCCAACTGGCTGATCTCACGCAACAGATCTTCGCGCAGAGTGCAGCAAATGCACCCGTTGGTCATTTCGATCAGTTTCTCCTCCGTGCGACTCAGCGCAGCCGAGCCTCCGGCGATCAACTGCGCGTCGATGTTCACTTCGCTCATGTCGTTGACAATCACGGCCACCTTCATGCCCTCGCGATTTGCGAGTACATGATTCAGCAGCGTGGTTTTTCCGGCACCGAGAAATCCGGACAGCACGGTCACGGGCAGAAGTTTCATCGTTGATCCGCCTCGCCATCATCGCCCGGCAACTCACAGCCTTCGTCCATCTCGTTGTCGGCGATTTCCCAGGGCGCAAACGGGTCTTCAAACTGCTCCCACTCCTCGGGTCCCTTCGCAATTTCTGCGTCGGTTAACAGGCATCCGTCGAGAGCCCGAGTCACTTCGGCGATCTGCAGATCCTGACCGATGATCACAATTGCCTGGCGACGATCACCGACCTGTTCATCCCAGATGGATTCGATCTCGGCGATCTGCTGTGGATCCTCAAGAGGCCAATCGTCGCGAGGAGTTTCGGCCCACCATTGCCCGCCCGGATCTGCACTAATCACACCGCCAGCCTGCGACCAGAATCCGGCGAGGCTATGCCGTGAGGCCAGCCAGAAATAGCCTTTGGAACGCAGAATCGATGACGCTGCGTCATCGTTCACCCAGAACTCATGAAAGCGATCGGGATGAAACGGGCGGCGCGAACGATACACAAAACTGGAGATGCCGTACTCGGCGGTTTCCGTTTGCTCTTCACCTCGTGGAACGCTGAGCCATTCTGCGGAGGACTCGGCCCACTCCATCTGAAATCGCCCGGTATTCAGGATCGCGGTGAGAGGAACTCGGCCACGTTCGGCTTCCAGGACGATCGCTTCCGGATTCATCTTCTGCAGAATGCTGTGCAGACGATTCCGATCGGTATCAGAAATCAGATCAGTCTTGTTCAGAATGATGACGTTGGCGAATTCAATCTGGTCTGTCAGCAGCAGTGAGAGATCTCGATCATCCGTTTCGTTCATGCCCATCCTGCGATCGCGAAGTTCATCCTGCGACGAAAAGTCGTTCATGAAGTTGGCGGCGTCAACAACCGTCACCATCGTATCCAGCATGGCGACATCGCTAAGGGAGTTGCCATTTTCATCGGCGAAGGTAAACGTCTCGGCCACCGGCAGAGGTTCTGAGATTCCTGTTGATTCAATCAGCAGGTAATCGAATCGACCCTCGCGAGCCAGTTTGGTGATTTCCTCCAGCAGGTCTTCTCGCAGAGTGCAGCAAATGCAGCCGTTGGACATTTCCACGAGCTTCTCATCGGTTCGGCTCAGTTGCGCCGGACCTCCAGCGACCTGCTGAGCATCGATGTTGACTTCGCTCATGTCGTTGACAATCACGGCGACTTTCATGCCTTCGCGATTGGCGAGTACGTGATTCAGCAGCGTGGTCTTGCCGGCTCCCAGAAATCCGGAGAGCACGGTGACAGGTAACTTCTTCATTTGTTTTTTCCTTTGGTGTCCAGAATTCCGAGGCGGTCGACCGCCAAATACCACTGATTTCTCTGCTGATCCCAGCAACGATTGCGAAGCAGGCCCCATGCAGCCGGCATTTTTTCCGCGGTGACAAACGGATGCAGCCATGACTTAACGCAACGCTGTCGATAAGCGGCCCCGGCTTGCTGCATCACCCACGTTTCATAATTGACGATCCAGTCGAGCATATTGCGGCAGAGTCGATGAGCCGCCTTCCATTGTCGAACTCCGGCCGGGCGACCGAAGGGCGGAAGATCATCCGGATAATGCACAGCGCTGGACAGAGATTCGAGATTGGCCCAGCGAGGTCGGAAGTCGTATCGTCCAACGAAGAGTCCGCCGAGGCTGCGTTCGCCATAGAACATTCCGAAGCCCCAGAGAGCAACGTGCAGTGGGCCGTCATCCAGCCGATAGCAGGTCGATCCCGAGCTGCCTTTTCCTGGCTCTCGATGACGCTCAAAACCATAATTCATGAGCAGATTACCTGAAGGCGATTTAATGTCGCGTCCCCAGCACCACAATTGCTGACTCATCAACTGCTCGGCAAACTTTCGGACTGGGTCAGGGTGACACCATCCGCATCGCACGCGCCGCAAGACTCGCTGCGACGTCACGTTGCAGTTCGTGGTCGACGAGGTGCGAATACGTTTGAGGGCTTGAGTGGGAATGATGATCGCCTTGATTACGAAAGGGGATAAGAAAGCACCGTCTTGCGCGTCGCTACAAAAGTAATCGGCCACCCCACGCAAGAATCAGCGTGAAGCCGATCGCAAAGAGTGCCTGTCGAAGTAGCAGCATTCCTGTTGACCTCCAACTGGTTTCGCGAGCGATCGTCAAGGCCGTGACCAGACAGGGAAACAGCACGCCTGCCAGATAAACTCCTGTCAGAACCTGAACCGTGGTCATCGGAAACGCCAGGCCGTTCTCTGCCGCGAACAGGAAGATCCCGTCCTTTCTCACCGAAGCCAGCACAACGGGCAACGCTGACTCCGCAGGCAGATTGAAGATTGCAACGACTGGACCGAGAACGCTTGAGCAGAAGTCCAGCACTCCACACCTTGCCAGCACAGATGCCACCACACAGATCAGCACAAAGATCGGCATCGCCTGTAGAAAGAACTGTTTCAAAGTCCCCCGTGCTTCACGCCACAAAGCAGACGGCGCAGGCCATTGCATGAAAGGGCGACGAGAATTCATCAGAACATTCAACGGACTGCTGGCGACCTTTGGAGCCGTCAGCCGCAAATACACCAGCGTTGTTACCAGCAGATAACTGAGGAAGCCGATTGACAGCAATACGGCACTACCACCGGTCGAGACAGCTGCAGCGCTCAGCACGGCCAGCGTCGCGGGCAGTTGATAACTGCAGGCCGCTCCGAAAGCGATCGCCGAAATCGCAGGGCCGCGAGAACATCCCGAGCAGGCCCGAGTACTGATCACCGCCGGAACATTGCAACCGAAACCCATGACAACTCGCACCACATCACGGCCGCTTAGTCCCAACGGTCGCACCAGAGGATGCAAAGCCACATTGATGCGTTCCACAATTCCGCTGGCCTTGTACGCGCCCAGAATGACAGCAAATAGCAGAACGGCAGGAAGGGCCCAGACCAGCAGGAACGGTCCCATATTGAGCAATCCGTAGCCGAATTGTCCCTGCTCGGCCGTGAGTACCACCCGAGTCCAGCTGGGCCACGTGGCGTTTACCGAGGCGATCAGCGGGTTGATCCAGGCGGCCACGATCGGATTCAACACGTCCGCCAGTCGATTAGCTCCAAAGATCGTGGCCAGAGCAGGCACCAAAAGCAATGCGATGGCAAGCACCGGCCCCATGACTCGATGTTCAAGCCATCCGGCTTTCGGTTCGATTCGCCAACCCGCACGGACACTGAGAGCCGACTTGCGGAAAACGCCGGGGGCGTTAAGCGATGCATTGACTCGTGTTCGAATCCCGTCCGTGACCTGTCGAGCGTCGACCGTTATGAATGGGACACCGGCATCCGTCGAAAGCTTTTCGATCGCTTCAATTGCCGCTTCACCTGGCTGCACTTTGTCCCAGAACGTGACAGCAACGACGCCCTGACGCGACTGAACCAGCGGCAACATCTCGGCCAGATCTTCATCCAGCTGAGTTGCCTGAACGACCAGCAGCACCGTGTCGCCCAGTTGCAATGCCTCCAGAGCGCGGCGAGTCGTGTCAGTGTCGGACTGACGAAAAATCCCGGGCGTGTCAATGTAGATGGCATCGGCCGAACGATACTGTTCCACGGTCACGGTGGAACCACGAAAATTGGTCTCACCTGCCGCCAGTCTGGTCAGCGACGATATCAACTGCGACTTGCCAACGCTTTCGCGTCCGATAACCACAATCGTTTGTTGAGACACCAGGGGCAAAGTGTTTTCCAAACCTCTTGTACTCAACACACACACTCCTCTCCGCAGCAGAACAAGTCATCAAGGTACATGCCCCACTGGCGGTAGTTTTCCAGCTCTTCAGCCTCGAGACCAAGCTGTGTAGCAATGGCTTTGGCAACGACCGCGAAGCGTTGGCGAAACTTGTAGATGAAGCAGAACACATGCTTGTCATGTCGAACCATCGGGCCGCACAGAAACAGCCCCGGTGTGATTGTCGATTCATCGTGTTCGCTGAGCAGCGGATAGCCGTCTTCGCGAGTTTCGAACAGATCTGCCACCAGTCTTACGCTGCCTTCGAAACCGGTCGCCAGAATGGGAGAAACTGGCGAAACAAACTTCTTCCTGCCTTTCGCATGCACTTCGTATTGGTCACCGTTTCGAACGACTTTGCGGACCGTGATACCACTTTCAAGATTCAGATCAGTCTTTGACCTGACAAAGGCCAGTCGTTCATGAGTGAACGTGGAAAGCGAAACACTGGGATCCGAATCATCGCTTTCCCATGGAGAATCCTTATCCAGCACCGTTACGTCATGCCCCAGTCGAGACAGATGAATGGCCGCATCGATCCCGCTTTCATAGCCGCCAATTACGATGACTGGACCGTCAGGAATCTGCTGCCACGAACTGACCGTGGCGTTGTGCAGACAAAGTTCCGCGCCGGGAAACGCAGCGAGTCGTGGATACTGAAACTCGCCGGCCGCCCAAACCACATGCTTTGACAGCATCGTGCCTTTGTTCGTCTGAATCGCGAAGCCGTCTTCATCCTGAACGATCGACTTCACGTCGACTCCCGGATGAACAGGCAGTTCGAAGTGTTCAGACACCTCCTTCAGGTGATGAGCGAACTGCGGTCCGGTGGGATGTTCAACCTTCAGACTGTAAGCGGGAGAAGTTCCAATAGCGACAGAATTCAAATCCAGCATTCCGATGGAGTTTGTCGGAAACGACGGCGTGATGAACTTCATCTCCTTCGGCCATCGCTCAAAAGACGCTCCCACATCGTGGCGATCCAAAATCAGGAAGTCTTCCACTCCCGCATGCATCAGCGCGACGCCGACACCGATACCCGCTGCTCCAGCACCGACGACGATGACGTCATGTCGATGAGGCTTCCGTTTCCTCAACAGGCTGCGGATCGCTTCAACCCCCGGAGTTTCAGATGTCAATGCCGAGGGTATTCGCTTTTTTCGACGATTCGTAGTCACAGAGTCCCGATCTCATGAACATGATGAAGTTTGAACAAATAATTTTCTGGAACGGGCATTCGTTGCATGGCAGCGCGTCAACAGCCAAAAAAAATCGGCCACGCCCAAAAGCCGGCGTCTGCGGCTGTACGGCAAGTGAACCTGAAAGAGGAATCAGGGAGCGATGCAGAACAGTTTTGCCCCTGTTCTCACCACAATGCGGCCATTGACCATGGCTACACCGTAAACTTCGGGAGCCGCATGCATTGCTGCCGCCGCCTTCCTTGTCGGATCCGTTTCCGACTCTACGGCCTTTGTGTCCTTCTCCACAGTCTCCGGATCCCATAGCACGTTCTCGGCGAGCACCTCAAATGTTCGTCCAGCCTTTAAAACAGTGGTGACTCCGTCCTTTCCAAAGAAGTACACGCGATCACCAACACCCACCGGAGTGGCCCAGCAGGATTGTCTGATACGTTCCGTGAACAGTTTCTCTCCGGTCGCTGCGTCATAGCAGAACACTGCCCCTGTTCGGTTGATCCACAAAGCGGTATCGCCATACACAACAGGGGACGCCATCCCCGGCGAAGCTTCTTCTGTCCGCCAGTCGATTGATTGCACCCACTTGTCACCTTCGTGACGCACCGTCATCCGGAAGTTCGACTTCTTCACGGATTCAGCATCGGGAAACTCCCGACTGGTCTGAGAACCGATCAGAAAACTTCCAGCGCCGCAAGGGAACGGAGTACAGATGCGGTTGCCACCAACGCCTTCGTGAGTCCAGAGCTGAGTGCCATTGGTCAAGTCGTAGCCATCAATCGTGCCCGCTGAGCTGCACAGCAGTTGCCTCTGTCCGGCGATCTCCACGATCCGCGGCGAGGACCAGCTGGCACGACTGGTGCGATCAGTCTTCCACTTCACACTTCCGTCTGCCTTGTTCAAACAGATCACGTACGACGGTCCCTGATGATCGACCAGAAGGAAGACACTTTCATCGGACTGCACCGGCGATGCTCCGAGACCATAATCGTTTTGTGACTTGCCATACTCGGCAGCCAGCGACTTCTGCCAGCGTATTGTTCCATCTGGTGCAAGGGCGACGATGTCACCACTTTCGAAGTAAGCGATCACTCCCGCGGCGTCTGCCACCGGTGTGGGAGCAGCGCGGCTGACGAATGTGGATGACTTGACCGGATCGCTGCTCGGGAACCTCTTCTGCCATGCTATTTCGCCGCTGGTCAGATTCAGGGCCGTCACGATATTTTCGTCCTTCATCGGGCCTTCGACGGATGTAACGTAGACCAGATCACCCACAATGATTGGACTCGACTGCCCATGTCCAGGCAGAGCAGCCGTCCATGCGATGTTCTCCGTGGGACTCCATTTCAGCGGCAGCGTCGCGGGATCGATGGCAGTCCGACCGTGACCCAGAAATCCGGGCCAGGCGTTTTGATCAGCGGGAAGAAACAACATCAAAAGCGAACACAGTGTTAACATCAGCCACGCCTCTATGTGAGATACAAAAAACGGAGGGCATCGATTTAAGTTATCTGTTTACCGCCGAGCCGCAGGCGACGGCTTTTTGTCTGGGCCGGCGCCTTTGGCTGGGCAGTAAACGAGGAGATCAACGAGGCTCAGAAACCGAGAACGCGAAACACACTTCGGGCCATTGGATACTGACACATTGTCTGAGCCTTCGTCGCAAAAGTTTTCGGACAAGACTGTCCAACCTACTGTGACTTAGAACTCACCCAGGACTTCACCATCCGCGATGGCCATCAGGCGAAAGAACGTCGTCATCTCGATGTTCTCGGAAATGAATCGCACCGAGCCGTCGGCCATCCCCACTTGTGCTCCGCCGGTATGAAACGAATACAGATTCGACGCCGCAGAATTCGTGCAGTTCACAAGGCAGTTGCCTCCGTAAAACACATTGCCGGCGAGATTGGACTTGATCGCAAGAATGCGAGTCCACCCGCCCATGTGACCCATCACCGGAGAATTATCACCCACGTCAACCCCACGGTTGTAGCGTCGAGGAAACCCGGCGACTTCGCCGAACATCACCGTATTGGTGGTACCGTCTGTCAGATCGCGAAAGCTGTGGCTTGAAAGTTGTGGCATCATCGCCGGCAGCAGCGGAGAAGTCGTATTGTTATTGTCCATGGGCACTCGACGGATGCTGATCGGAACGTGATAATCGACCGCAGTGGCTTCATAGCGAACGCCTGCTCCCAGAGCCGTTGCATCAGCCGTGAACGCGGTTGGCGTAGGAGGAGGAAACGATCCGATGGCAGCTCCCGGCGTGGAAGGGCAACGGTAAACCGGAACAGGCGTTCTCACCAGATTGCGATTATTCCCTTCCGCAAATCCCAGATTGATGTTCCACTGCTGAAACAGTGACGCCTGCTCGATGTAGGGGAGAACGCCAATCGTCCATGGCCCCTGAACAAATCTCAGTCCATCACCACGAACGATCAAAGGGTTGTTGTGAGGAAAGCGATTGAAGACATCGTGGTAGTTGTGAAACGCAAGGCCAAGCTGCTTCAGGTGATTCTTGCATTGCGTCCGACGAGCGGCCTCACGAGCCTGCTGAACGGCAGGCAGCAGCAGCGACACAAGAATGGCAATGATGGCAATCACCACGAGAAGTTCGATCAGAGTAAAGCCATTTTGGTGACGTAGGCGGGCTTTCATTTTTTGTCTTTCAAGTTGCAGGAATAAGGCAGAAAAAGAATTCTCTGGGGCACTGTTTATCGCTGCCCAGGCTTCCGAAGCTGAGCTTCAGGAACAACCAAATCAAACTTTGTGGTCTGCCCTTCATTGACGGGAACTGTGACTTCGAAGGACGAGGACTTCGGGTCCCCAAGGCTGCCACCAAACATGTCAATCGAATCGAGACCATCCGATGACAGCCACGTAAACGTCACCTTGTAGTTGCCCTTCACCGCTCCATCGGCCTCCCCGATCGAAGAAATTTTGAACGTCCCATCAGCGTTTGTGACGGCGGTCGGATAGCGGTAATTCCCGGGCGTGGATTCGTCCGAGTGATGCAGCAGGACAACGACTCGCTCGGCAGGTGCCCCATTGACAGTCACGACTCCCTCCAGCGGAAAACGTTCCAGTCCGCCATCTCCGCCGCAGCCCGACGCAACGCAGATTGTCACCATCAGCCACAAACAACCCCACCGATACCGAGCCACACGCGTCTCAGCAGCTCGCGACTTCCTGTCAGAACTCAGGTTGAACATCAACGAAACACACGAGAACATTCGCATGACCCGATTTAAGGGAGTAGTTATTGGAAAAGGCTAAGGCCACGGGGCAGAAAAGGCCTTCCGTTTACCGCCCAGCCGCAGGCGCCGGCTTACTCCAGCACTGACGCCAAATGGCAGTCACCTTGACTACGAAGCAGGCATTCTCAAAACGCCGTAACCGCCAGAATCGATCGAAATTGCGGACGGCACAAAGAGTGTGCCCGTTGCATTGTTGGAACGTGACCATCCGGCCGGTGCTTGCGGCTGGCCCGTAAACTATTGCGGAGGCCCGCGGCGAGATGGCGGCAACTCACGAATTCTTAGCGGCACTCACGAACACGGCGGAGCGCGACATTGGGGCGGCAGACCAAATCCAGGCAGCGGGTCTGCACAATCAGCTACGATGACAGAGGGAACAACTTGCTCCGTCGAAGCCATCTCAACCATGGCCACCAGCGTTCGCGGAGCAGTAAGGGCCTGACAGACGGCGCAGCTTGAGCAGTCGTGCGGCTTCTTCGACGGGGCTTGCTCGTCCGAGCTATGCGAGGAGTTCTGATCAGCCTGATGAAATTGGCATGGGCACGAATGCTGAACACCCTCAGCTTCGTCACGCTGTTGCAGGCGGATGCCGGAGTGAAGTCGCCCGCAAACCGATGCGCAGGAAACATCCTCGCAGGAGTGAAACCACAACACACCCACAGGGAGGATAAACTGCCAGAGGATCAGCAGCAGCGTCAAAATTCGAAAGCAGTAGGAGAACATGCTCTCAGGGCTACGGAAAAATTTGGAGTTCCGGGCCCGACCAGTGGTGTGGATTGTACTCAATCGCTCAGACAAGTCAATCAGTCGACGGGATCAAACGCCAAACTTGTCTGTCAAACAGTCTGTTTACGGCTGCAACTTTCAGAATTTGTGGACCCATCTATCGAGAATTAACACAACGCGACGTTTCCCCCAAAACGGCTGCTAAGAAACGCCTCCCAATCCTAGGACTGCATGGATCGCCGCATCGGATTCGGCAGAGATTCCGCAAGGGACGCCCAGCAACGGAGCAACGGGGCCATCCATTTGTTAATTGATTCCATAAGTGTCATCGCATTCAGGGTTTACACTCATGGTTTTCAGTCTCTTTCGGCAGGCTTCGCTGGAGCTTTGGTGATCGTTCGGACAACCGGACAACGGCATGCGGCAACGACCGGCCCGTCCTTTTGGCCTTTGCGTTATAGCTTCATCGCTGCCGGGAAAGACTTCGCACGCCCGCGGCATTTCAGACACTCAGTCTGCCGGCTCGTGGGACGCTCGTCAGGATCGTG
>CAIQIE010000424.1 GCA_903871805.1 uncultured Planctomycetaceae bacterium
GCCTGGATTCTTTATTGTAAATTCAAGCAAATATGAATCCCCTCCATTTTCCCACCACTTTTTGAATTCAGGAGACGAAACAACTGCCTGATCCGGAGGCATCCCTAGATTTTGTTGGCTGAAACTTTCCCAAACTCTCAAGGCAGAATCTGGGTATCCTGATTTAATTAGTTGATTTTTCCATTCAGGTACAAATACAAGTCTATTATTGATTGTTCCGCTGGTGGTCAGACTTTTAGTACCGTCTGATGATAAAACACTAATAAATAAGAAAGTTCCGAATAAGGAAAAAACCAAAAATAATTGAATAAATTTAGTTTTTGTCAATTTTCTATATGCTACAAGGACCAGAATTATAGTTAGTGGTACAAATAGAAGAGCATTTGTAGCTTTCGTTGAAAGAAACCATACAATTCCAAAAGAAAATATATAAATAGGATTTATTGATTTTGTATTTGCGTGAGATCGTAAGTTTATTGCGCTACCAAATAAAAAGATTGTAGATGAAATCGAAAGTGATTCACTCATCATCGCTGAATCATGCTCTACTACGACTGAACTAGAGGCCAAGATAAAAAACAAGATAGAGAATATTACTTTTAGACTAACTTTATTTATTTGCAACAAAATTGAAATCCATAAAAACAACCAAGCCAATGCCCCGACTGATGCCTGGAATACGCTGATTGCAGCTTCATTTTTTATAATTGAGAAAAATAGAGTAATGCCGTGTGTTCTAATTGATGGAAAGAAGCTTAAAACAAAGTAATTTGGACTATCGTATTCGTCATACAAAGTATCTACAATTAGTGAATTAGCAACACGGAATATAAAGTAAATGCTACTGATCAGAGTTAAAATAACTATATTTATACTAAGAATTTTCTTCATTCATATTTCCAATTTATTAATTTAGCACCAAAATCTCTTGCGTCCCCATTTTTTACAAGGCACTTTTCTATATTTTCAAAGACTATTTCTACAGGTTGATTCGACCTCGGATTTATCTCTAATGGTAATGAAATTTTAGTCGAAATGTTTGGAATCACACTAATTTTTTGGGTTTCAGTCTCGGTAACCACTTTCAACGATTCTTCAAACTTACATGGGTTATCTGCTAATTCAAGAACAATTGTTCCATTAATTTTTTCATCACTAGCATTAGCAAAATTTAGAGTAGTTTCTGGCTTGAGAAGCCACCAGAATTCCAATTCCCCATCAAATTCAATTGGTACTGAAGTTTTCATTCCTATCACTTTTTTCTTATCAACCTCGGTGATATTTAAGTCAAAAAGAGGAAGTGAAACTTGAAAAAATACTATAGTAGAGGAAATAATAATTAGACTTGAAACAAAATAATTAAATATTTTTGTTAATCTATTAAGTTTCAAGATCACTCCTTAAGATAAAATTTTTGGTGGAGCTAAGGGGATTTGAACCCCTGACCCCTTGCATGCCATATTAGCCTTTGAGGAGTTTCTAGTTGTGTTGTTTGGCTTTTACTCACAAAACATTAACTAATTAAACACCTTTGTAGGTTCATTTAGTCTCTAATTGCTACAAGATCTGCTACAAACTATTGCAATAAATGTCCACACTCTCAACAAACTTTTCGTTTACCCTTGTAAGGGCGCCTACTGCCATTTGATTTTCTAATTCTGACGAGATTGTGATTTTAAAAATGACTTTGTTGTCGCTTAGATACTCTGAAACAAATCATTGTTGTTAAAGGCATAATTCCAGCACCTGGGCGAGGAATGTGCAAAGTTTATCGCAACTGCAGCAGGGACCGAGCTGTATTAGCCTCGACTACTAGATCCGTGATCAAACCGGACTTCAACGCGCTCTGCAAGGCATCCGTCTTGTCAGTTCCCAGCACCACAGCGACCCGACGCGGTACTCGATAGAGGGCATCGGCGCCAATGGCCATTATTCGCTCGGAGAGATCGCCTGCTACCACTTCTCCTGTAGCCGTAATAAGGGAACCGCACACATCTGCCGTTACTCCAGCGCGTTCTCCCAGAAGTCGGTCCTCGTCGCTCAACAATTTCCACAGCATCGACTGCCCTGACTTCCATGCTCCAACACTGAACAGTGCAACGTCGGTTGACGCTCCCACCGTCAAGGCCGCTGAAATGGAAGATTCGGATCGCAGACCTTGTGCTACCTCGCTCGTGGGCACGAGGAAGGGGCTATTGAGAACAACTCCCTGCCCCCTGGTGAGGAGTGCGAAGCGGCGGACCAGATCCGATGCTTCAAGTCCGCCACTATTTGAGGTAACACCACCTACTAGTTGGACAACATCTACCTTGGGCAGATCCAAAGTCAAGTGCGAAGCGAATTCGGTCACCGATTCAAGTGTTCGACCCCACGAAAGCCCAAGACGTGCACCATCTTTCAGCAAATCACTCACAAGTCGAATAGCAAGATAAGATACGCCAACGGCACGCCATCGGTCTTCACCTGTTTGGTCACTGACTCTGGCGGACTCAAGTCCATAAGTCGATTTGAGCCGCTCCGACAGTGTCAGATCGACAGCACCTTGAAATGCCACTCGGGTCTTCACAGTGCCTGACACAACGCTTTGCTCAAGGAAGCGTGCAACTCGGAATCGACTAATCCCGAGGTCACGCGATATTTTGAAGTTTGAACGCCGATCCACAAAGTGCATCGTGGCAACGCGATACATCAAAAGCGATTCTTCTCGTGCATGGGCGGAGCCAATGATCCGCGTCAGTGTTCGCATGTTCATCGTTGATGCAGTCTACTCAATTATATGCGGGCTCTTACGCGAATTTTATTGCTAAGCGCCACTGTGTTGTTAGAAGGGGAAATATTTCAGAGTCCCTCGGCGACAGCTGCGTTGTGTAGTTGACTTTGCGAGGTAAATTCACTAGCAGTGGAAAAGACAGTTCGCCCAATCGCTTCTTCCACAGCGGCTGCGATGTGCCGCTCGGCGATGCCGTAATAGTCGAAGAGATAGTCCTTACCTCCGCCATGGGTGAATGTGTCCCTAATTCCGACCCGAATCAGTCGGGTTCCCCACCCGCCCTCCGCCACAACCTCGGCGACTGATGTTCCGAGTCCACCGCGAATCAGGTGGTTCTCGACAGTCACCACCGTCTTTGCCCGCGCCACTTGTTCCAGCACGTCTGGATCGTCGAAAGGCTTCAGTGTCGAGATGTGCAAAAGTCCTGCATCCACACCAGCCTCCCGAGCCCGGGAAACAACTCTCATCGCCGATTCAGTCTGTACTCCGCATGAGAGCACGAGCACGTCGCTACCTACGGCGAGCTGGCGTGCCTTACCCAACTTCAACGGCGAGTCAAAAAGTATGGGGACCTCGCCTCGGAGCATGCGAATGAAGACTGGCCCCGTGATGTCCTCGATGGCGTCAAGTACAGTTTTCGCCTCGGTTGCGTCACCGACTTCGATCACCGTCATATTGGGTAATTGGGACATGATTGCGATGTCATCTATGGACTGGTGTGTAACACCACCCGGAGTCGTCAACCCTGGAAGAAACCCTACGAGTCTCACCGGCAGTGCAGGATAGGCAATGGAAAGCGCAATCTGTTCGTATGGCCGGCGCGTAGCAAAGACGCTGAACGACGGGTAAAAGGGTGTGAGTCCCTCGCGCGCCATACCTGCGAGGACTCCCACGAGATTCTGTTCGGCCATACCCAGTGAGAAATATCGTTCAGGGAACTGATCACGGAATTCGTCTGCTTCGCAGGATGCCGTCAGGTCATTTGTCACGCATACTATATTATTCCGCGTACGTGAGTATTCAGCGAATGAGGTGCCATACGGCTTGATTTCGTGGACGAGATCAAAAGCTGGTTTGAGTAGCTTGGTCATTTGTGAGACTCCTCGAGGACGCCAAGGTCGTTTTTGATAGCCTCAACCTCGCCCGTCCTGAACCGGATGTAGTGGAGTTGGTGGCGTCCCTCCAACGAAGGAACCGAGTTGATGGGGTTGGTTCGACAAACGACGAGTGAGGGCTGACCTTCAACAAAACTCGATGCTGCTTCGGCGATTGCGAGCGGATCATGACCATCGACCTCCGAAACGTTCCACCCAAAGGCTCTCACTTTTTCCGGGATTGGCTCAATCTTCATGACGTCCTTCACCCACCCGTCTACCTGTAGGCCATTTGCGTCGAGCATGACCGTGAGGTTGTCTAGACCAAAGTTTGACGCCGCTTGGAATGCTTCCCAAGTCTGACCTTCTTCGATCTCACCATCACTGATCAATGCCCAGATTCTTCCTGGCCGCCCGAACCGTTTGCGGGCAAGGGCTTGGCCCACCGCGACGGAAAGGGCCTGTGCAAGGGAGCCTGATGTGGTCTCGAATCCTGGTGAGTGCTCAGCTCCTATGAGTTCCATAGTCGAACCATCGGCGTTCACGTCATCGAGCACGCAGGAATCAAGACGTCCGACCTCCACAAGGGTCGCGTACAGGCCGAGAGCGTAGTGGGCAGGTGAGAGGTAGAAGCGATCTCGATCTCCGTTATAAATGTCACCGATAAGCGCCGGTTCGCCCGGACGAGGTACACCCCGGAAATGATCCGGCACTAGAGGCCCAGTGCTGGCCCCAAGATCCATCAACTGCGAATAAAGCGTGCTGAGGATCTCGGCCGATCCACAGGCTTGAGCGAAGTATCCACCGTTGTTAGCAGCACATACCCGCGCTGCCCTCTGGCGGACTCGGTGAGCTTGGTCTCGTACCTTATCCACCCAGTCCAGTTCAGGCAAAACCATTGTTTACTTCCCCACCGTTGTTAAAACATCAAAAGAGCAAAACATACTCAACTGAACTATAAACGATATCAATATTAATGTCAAAGCCAAAAAACATACGTGACACGTTAATGTAGGTGTTGACTATTAAGTAGATAAATCAATGCGGAATGGGGCGGCGTGACTTCCAAGAAAGACCTCGCCTCTTGGGCTGCTTGGTTGCAACTCATTGAAAAGCGTAGCAACAAAGAAATAGCCGAGATTCTCAAAATCAGTCGATTGCGAGTACCCAATCTCGTGAGTTGGGCAGAGAAAAACAAACTTGCGTCCATTTCCATCGAGGCGCCGTCTGACGTGGATTGGCTTCTCAGTGATCGGCTGCGCGAGCGATTTGGTTTGGTGGACGTATTAGTGAGTTCGCAACCTTCTTTGATCAACGTATCTCGCTTGGCCGCACGCTATGTCTGTGAGGTCCTTACGGAGGGTGGGCTCCTCGGCATCGCATGGGGAACCGGAATTCAGTCCATGGTCACGCAAATCGCACGTCTACCGAACGTGCCACAATGCGATGTCGTTCAATTGATCGGGGGCCTGCCTGAGGCAGAGACCACCTGGCATGCAACGGAATTACTTGTTAACTTGTCAGACATGATGCGAGGGAGGGCAGCAGCTTTGCTTTCGCCGATGATTCTTCCAGACGCCCAGACTGCGATTGGGATGCGCGCGGAACCTTCTATCGCGGATGTGTTCAACCTGATGCAAACTCTAAGTGTCGCCGTTGTTGGTATCGGCGCTTGGGAATCCGGCGGGTCGCGGGTGCGGGCGGAATTAGCAACAAAGGACGCGAGGCGAACCGAGGACGTCGTCGCCGATGTTTGTGGAGTCTTAATTAATGCTCATGGTCAAGTGGTTCATAAAGAAATCAGTGCACGAATCATGTCGATTGATGAGTTAACACTTCGCGCGAGTCCTGTACGCCTGGGAATCGCCATTGGCGAGCAAAAGGTAGCGGCAATTCATGCAACGCTCACATCTGGAATGCTTTCAGTTTTGTGCACCGACCGTCCAACCGCGAAGCTCTTGCTGCAAAATTAATAGTACTCACGGACGACTCGGGGCTATTAAGAACTAGGAAAATATTGCTCTTGAAGGGAATTGAACGTCGCCCCAATTTTTTTGCAGGTTTTCTTGCGGACAAGCCCGCGATTTGTTGCCACAACCAGATACCGTGACTATGCTTTCATCAAATGAGCGCATCGCGATCTATCGCTTCCCGTGGGGGTTAATGTGAGTAATTCTAAGGCCACGAGTCGGACCTTCCATCCTTGGATGAGTAACTTCTCGGACCTGATCGCACACCCTGATCAACTCGCCGGAACCCGGTTGTCAAGAATTGTCGGAGGCTCAGGCGATGGTTCTTTGATATTGACGGTATGGACTCCGTCCGGGCTCGAACTGGATATTCAGGTTGATCGCGCACTAGACATTCTGTCGGTCCGCAATCACGGCGTACGCTTTGGGTGGGCTGGCCCTCCGGGCTTAAGTCCTCGAAGCACGTACGAACCCGCGGGCTTTGGTTGGCAACGTTCTTTCTACGGAGGACTTTTGACGACCTGTGGACTTGAACATGTTGGTGATCCCATTAGCGGAGTGATCAGCGAGCAACTTCCCCCGGGTTCTCGCCCCATCAGCTACGGAGAACATGGTCGCATCTCACACTCGCCTGCAGAGTTGATCGAGCGGTCAATTGGCGAGATCCCAGGCCACATACGCGTGCGTGGCATCGTACGGCAGGGCGCCATCTACGACGAGCGGTTCGAACTTCATCGCACCATTGACGTCAACATGGAACTACCCACAATCACAATCACGGACGTCGTACGTAATGTCGGCCGTCTGCCTGCCCGTCACGCAATTCTGTACCATTTGAATTTCGGTTTCCCCGTTGCGTGCGCCCAAACTACGGTGAAAGCCGGAACCGATAGGCACGTGTTCCCAGAGCCCACGCCTGAGGCTCCTGAGCTCGTAGAACAATGGCGCATCCAACCAAATGGCGAAGGGCGCCGAAAGGTCATCGTTGAATCCCCTGACGGAATCCCTTTGGTCACGTGTATACAAAGCGGCACACTTCCTTACTTCTTCCTTTGGAGTGCGCCTCGCGCAGGGACAAACGTAATCGGACTAGCGCCGTGCAGCAGCGCACTGAACGGCTCGATTGACCTCCTTCAGTCTGATGAAGTACGCACATATCAAATTCGCCTTGAACTCGGTATTAGCCAAAGCAGTGGACCATCTCCGGGGGAACCAAATGACTCATCCATCAGTTAACATGGGCAACAAGTTCGGTCTCGTCATCGGCGAAGCGTTCATCGATTTAATTGCGCAGCGCGACGAGCGCGGCTTAGTCTACCTCCCAAAGATCGGCGGCTCTCCTTTAAACGTCGCTGTCGGCCTTCGTCGCCTTGGAACGCCAGTCAAGTTGGCCGCGACATTGGCTCCTGGCGGTTTCGGTGACGCCGTACGCGAGTTCTGTGAAAGCGAAGACGTCGACATTTTCACCTTGTCTAGCCCCGTAGAGCGCGCCTTCGTGTCAGTTGCCACACCGCTTGAAGGACACGTTAACTACGAGTACTATGGCGATCTGAGTTGTATCACCAACATTAAGCCTGTCGATCCGGCCTATGCCAAGGCCGCTATTGTGGTGCACGCTTCCTCTACGGCCCTCAATGCTGATTCTGCACGAGAAACCGTGCGACGCGCTTACGAGGCCGCCTCAGGATTTAAATCACTAGATCCAAATCCGCGGCCATCCCTGATTAGTGACCGGGAGTGGTATTTGGCCGGACTCACATCGCTCTACCATATGGTCGATCTGATCAAAGTCAGCGATGAAGATCTAAGATATCTTTCCCCCGACATTTCAACTGAAAATGCGGCGCTAGAGATTCACCAAACTTATGACACGACTGTCATCGTCACCAGAGCTGACGCTCCGACACTACTTGCCTTCGAGGGACAACTGACCGCAATAACGGTGCCTACGACTACGGTCATCGACGCCACTGGAGCGGGCGACAGTTTCAGTGCGTCACTGCTTTCAGATGTTGCTCAATACGGGGTTCCTCATGGCGTCTCGCATTGGCATGAGTACATGCACCGGGCAAACGCTGCTGCGGCAGTAGCCTGCCAAGGTGCAGGGGGAGCTGAATCCATGCCCACGGTGGCTGCATTAAATCGCAACCGTCCACTGATCTAGAGTATTTCTGCGCCAGTCATGATGGCTACGCCCTCAGTAGGCGAATGCGACTCCGGAGTGATAACTCCGGCGCAGCCGCCCAGCCTTTGAATCTGAATCCGATCCGAAACCTCCCAGACGTGAGGCATATTGTGGCTAATCAACACGACCGACAGCCCTCTCTCTCTCAACTGTCGAATAAGATTAAGCACCTGTCCGGATTCACGAACTCCCAGAGCAGCGGTCGGCTCGTCCAAAATCACCACCTTGCTGCCAAAAGCGGAGGCCCGCGCCACAGCCACTGCCTGCCGTTGGCCTCCCGAGAGGGTCTCTACTGCTTGATCCATATCCTGGATCGTGGTGATTCCGAGTTCCTGTACCGCCTGCGCCGAGCGCTTTCGCATCCCCTTTTTGTCGAGCATACGCAGCACGCTCCCCAAAGGTCCTGGACGTCGTTCCTCGCGGGCCATGTACAGATTGCTAGCAATGTCCATCGCGGGCGATACGGCCAAAGACTGGTAGACGGTCTCTATACCTAGCGCACGAGCATCCTTGGGACTGCTTAACTCCGCACGTCCACCATTGAGCCAAATCTCGCCTGCATCGGGGACGAGGGCACCACTGAGGCACTTGATCAGCGTGGACTTCCCAGCACCGTTGTCGCCGATTACCCCGAGGACCTCACCGGCGAACACATCTATATCCACACCGTTGAGAGCGACCACGCTGCCAAAGGACTTGACCAGTCCTCGAGCCCACAGCACAGGGACCCTCGTTGGACCGGCAGCCTCCGACATCGCTCCTTCGTGGATTTTGGTGTTCATCAATTGCCTACCTTCCTGATCCACTGATCCACTGCAACTGCAATGATGACGAGGAGGCCCACTGCTAGGACTCGGAAATGTTGATCTAATCCTGCCAGTGAAAGTCCGATAGCTATCGACTGCACAATCAATGCTCCAAGAAGTGTTCCAATCAGTGCGCCACGACCGCCAAATAAACTCGTCCCACCTATGACGACGGCCGTTATTGCAGCCAGATTCACGTCTGTCAGAGAGTTGGGGCTGGCTGCACCAGAGCGACCGATCAATACCCACGCTGCGATTCCATAGATAAAACCTGCGACCATGTAGACACTAAGTAGCACGCGCTTTGATCGAATACCGGTCAGGCGAGCGGCTTCCGCATCGTCGCCGACCGCGTAGACATGCCGTCCCCATGCAGTCTGAGACAGCATGAAACCCACAACGATATACACAACGCTTACGAGGAGTACCCCGTTAGTGATAGTAAATGATCCGAGTTCAATCGGTAACCCTGTCCATGTAAGCAATGGCGGGAGATATTCTCCCTGAATTGCCGTCCCACCCGAATAGAGCAATGCCAGAGATGTGAAGACACTAAGCGTTCCAAGGGTCACGATAAAAGGGGGCATGTTGAGACGCGTGACGATGAGTCCATTGATTGCACCGCATGCAACAGCGACAACTATGCCGAGTAGGAGCGCCAAAACTGCAGGCACGCCGTTTTCAGTGGCCGTGACTGCCGTGACCATTGTCGCGAGAATCGTGATAGCGCCGACCGAAAGATCAATGCCTGCAGTGAGAATTATCAAGGTCTGCCCTACCGCCAAAATGGCAACAACAGCTGTCTGTTGGAGTAGCAGTGACATTGTCTGAGCGCTCATAAAATTAGGATTCACGAGCGAGAAAACGATCATTGCCAGAACAAGAATTAATGCCGGGCTCAATGCTGGATACCCATGCAGTACGTGTTGAACTCTTTGTCCGGGCGACCTTCGCCGGCTGGAAAGGTCTTTAACTATTAAAACAGGATTAGTGCTGTTCGACACGGAATCACTTTACTTCCTCAATCTAATGGACATGAAGGGATTGGGTGCTGTGTGTTGGCCCGACGCTATCCGTGTCGGGCCAACACACCTCTCCGTAACTTAGCCCCAGCAGATGCTGGAAGCTTCGGTGCTGTCGATACTGTCAACGCCCTCAACGGGTTGGTTGGTGACGAGCGCGACACCAGTGTTAAAGAAGTCAAGGCCCGCAGTCGTGGCCGGCTTCTCACCTCCGCGTGCAATCTCTGCGATCGCTTTCATCCCTAGAGAGGCCATCTTGGTTGGATACTGTTGAGAGGTCGCCTTGATGGGGCTACCTTCGGAGAGCGACTTCACAGCCGCGCAACCTCCGTCAATAGTCACGACCATTATGTCGCCCTCTCTGCCTGCGGCCTTGATGGCTTCAGCAGCTCCAAATGCGGCAGGCTCGTTGATCGCGTACACAACGTTGATCCCAGGGTTTTTGTTCAAGCAGTTTTCCATCGCCGTGCGCGATTCGTCCTGAGCAGCTTGACCCGGCTCCTTGCAAGCAATCGTGTACTTGCCGCCGTTGTACTCACCTGAATCGGGTACGTCTACAAAGTTTGGTACGGTAGCGTCCACCTGAATGCCCATGCCCTTGAGAAAGCCGTTATGACGACGGTAATCCGTTGCAACCAACTTGTCGTCAAATGCATCGATCATAGCGATAACAGCGTCCTTGCCCGCCAGAGTCTTAGCGGCCCACTGACCGATAAGGTCACCGGCCGTAATGTTATCCGTGGCAAACGTGATGTCCACGGTGTCCGCTGGGTTCGGTGGAGTGT
This sequence comes from uncultured Planctomycetaceae bacterium, assembly GCA_903871805.1. Taxonomy (GTDB): domain Bacteria; phylum Planctomycetota; class Planctomycetia; order Planctomycetales; family Planctomycetaceae; genus SXXK01. The sequence continues at coordinate 10,633 of CAIQIE010000424.1, forward strand.
CAAGCGCGATGACGAAGAGTCCTGCATCGCGTGCTTTGTTGATGGCGTCGTTCACACCAGGACCGTTAGGCGTAATGAGAATGCCCGCCTGACCGTTTGCGACAGCATTTTCGATCAGCGTGATCTGTCCAGCTTCATCTCCGTCCTTCGCGCCCGAACCAATGGTGAGGTCAACGTTAAGCGCATCTGCCTCCGCCTTCGCGCCTGCTTGCATGGCGACGAAGAACGCATTGTTGGAATCTTTAGTAATGAGCGTGATTGCCACAGGTGCGTCCCCGCTGGATGCGGAGTCACTTTCAGTCGCACTCGAGCTTGCGTCCGAGCCACTTGAACTGTTGCATGCACTCAGAACGAGCGGAATTACCGCAACGAACGAAATGATGCCCAGCATGCGCTGCCGCTTTTTGTGTCGCGGCGAAATAGAAAACTTCATGTACGACCCTCCAACTTTCTTCTTAAATTGCATTGTTTTTTGTTTGGCCATCAAATGAGCAGCCACTGCCCATTTAACCAGCAGGAAACAGGGATGTCAACAAAACTAGAAGGCTAAAATTTCCTAATACGTGCTTGGGGGGTTAAATAGTTTGTTTATTTCTTTCAATATTGAAGATGCAGGCAAAATCCACCTTTAAATGGGCTGAGTCGAGGCGCCAAAAAGATCGTCGAGAACCGCACGCATCACGGCCCCGTTCGCATCGATCCCGGTCCACAAAAACATGTTCACCCGTGCCTGATTTACCAGCATGCCGCGTCCATCAAGAATGACACACCCGTGTGCAGCAGCATCGGTGAGTAGCCGGGTCATGGGGGGATTGTGGATTACATCAGCAACCACCTGGCCAGCGCAAAGCGAATCAACGGCAAGAGGAACCCGCGCATCGGAATCAGGGAAAAGGCCAATCGAAGTGGCGTTCACCACGATGTCGGTGTTCGCGGGGACGACTGCATCACCTATCCAAGGAACAAAGGTTGCCGATGCGGGAGTGTGCTTCGCGACGATATCGACGACCAGCTGCCCGCGGGCAGCATCGCGATTTGTGATAGTGATCGACGCAGCCCCTGCCAAAGCCGATTCCACCGCAATGGCCCGTGCTGCCCCGCCCGCGCCCATAATAAAAAAGTGCTGACCGACCGGGTCGGCAACAGTTCGCAATGATTCGACGAAGCCCTTGCCGTCGGTGTTCTCTCCAACGAGGTAGCCGTCTCGATTAATGACGCAATTCACCGCACCAATGAGTCGAGCAGAATCGGCCAGCTCATCGAGATACGCAATAACTTCAACCTTATTCGGGATTGAGCAATTGAAACCGGCCCACCCCATTGCCACTGCCCCGCGAACCGCGTCGCCAAGTTGCTCGGGGGTGACCTCACAATTGAGATAGCGCGCATCAATATTGTGATGTGTGTATGCGGCCTCCATTATGGCGACGGTGGGATTTTCGGCCACCGGATAGGCGAAGGCACCGGTCAGTGTGCTGAGGAATGTGTGTGGCATCAGGACTGATCGATCGTCATCCATGCGTGATTGCGCTTGGGACATCTATCCATTGCATAAGCCAAATGCTACATGTTTAGGCACTTACAGTTCCATATCCTTTTAGCCCTCTTTGCATTTCGTCACTTAGTCCGTTGTGAGCTAGTTGCTACAAGATCTGCTACAAATGATTATTTTTAACAAAGCTTTAAAGATCTATAAGCCTTTGACGTGCTTA
>CAIQIE010000425.1 GCA_903871805.1 uncultured Planctomycetaceae bacterium
AAGTTCCATCTGAGCCGCCACCCTGGTTTGCGACAAAAGGGAGGGCGAAGTTCCACCTGAGCCGGTTCAGGTCGCGGCTTGGCAGGAGCCGCGCCCTCCCGTAGGGGGTGCGACAAAAGGGAGGGCGAGGTTCCGCCTGAGCCGGTTCAGGTTTGCGGCTTGGCAGGAGCCGCGCCCTCCCGCAGGGGGTGCGACAAAAGGGAGGGCGAAGTTCCATCTGAGCCGCCACCCTGGTTTGCGACAAAAGGGAGGGCGAAGTTCCACCTGAGCCGCACACCCTGGTTTGCGACAAAAGGGAGGGCGAAGTTCCATCTGAGCCGGTTCAGGTGGCGGCTTGGCAGGAGCCGCGCCCTCCCGTAGGGGTTGCGCCTTGGCAAGTGCAATCGTCATACGATTATCGCCCGTCTGAAGACGAAGGAATATCTCTCATCGGAGGCGGGCTTTCACAGCGATAACCCAACTCTCGACTCGTCTCTTCTCAACTCAATTCTTTCGGCCAATTTCCAACCCGCGACTGTTCCACCACCAGTGGGCGGTTTCTGACATGGGTCAGAATCGCACCGATGTATTCGCCCAGCAGACCAATCAGAAAGATCTGGACCGAACCAAGGAAAAAGATGCCGATCACAGCTGGCGCATAGCCAGCCGGCAGAGCGTCCCAGAACAGCAGTTTTGCAACAAGGTACACCACCGCCACGATCAACGATAAAGCACTCAGCACAAAGCCACCCATCGTGGCCAATCGCAGGGGAAGTTTCGAGTAGCTGGTCACCCCCAGCATCGCGAGGTCGAACAGGGTGAACAGGTTGTTCTTGGTGATCCCGCGTCGTCGCAGCGGTTGATGATAAGGCACAATCGTGTACGGCAGACCAATTTCGGTGATCATCCCCCTCAGATAAGGGTAGGGATCCGAAAAGGTGCGAAGTATCTCGAGTACACGTCGATCGTACAGTCCAAATCCCGTCACATGCTGCAGCAATCGCACATCCGAGATCCGATCAATCAGGCGATAGTACAATCCGCGGAGCGAGTAGAACACAAAGGATTCTTCACTGGACACCTTTTGTCCGACCACGACACTGGCACCCGCCACCCAGTGGTCCAGAAAGGTCGACAGCAATTCCGGGGGATCCTGCAGATCCGTAGCCATGGCAATTACGCAATCTCCAGTTGCCTGCAGCAGGGCGTGAAATGGTGAACGGATATGCCCGAAATTGCGTGCGTTCAGAATCACGCACACACGATCGTCCCGTTTTGCCAGCTCCGTGAGTTTTTCCCCCGTCCCGTCTGTCGATGCATTGTCGATGAAGAAGAATCGAAACTGGAACTGCGGCAGACCGCGGGTCGTTGTATCCACCCGAGAATACAGTTCGTCAATATTGGCAGCCTCGTTATAACAGGGAAAAACAATGCCGACCTCGCGAGGTACATCGGGCTGGCCTGCAGTATCCTGCCGTGGTGCCAATTCCGGACGTTCGCACGGATTCATCAGATGCACACTTTCAATAGAAGACAGAAGTCCACGCCGCACTCGCACAGACCCGCAAACATGCGAATCACACCGCCTAAACGGAGTTCGCAGTCTATTTTTGAACCGAGCCCACGCCCTGGCCTGTCAAGCAGCTCGATCGGCTTGCCCCCGTGTGGCTATAGTATCCCACATTCTCACAGATGAAGCCGCCCAGCTATCAGGATTTCTGGCACGATCCTCTGGATTTTTTTTGTTTGCAGTTATGCGTCCAAGCCAACCGGATCACCATGCCTCAGCAACAACCATGGAACATGATGGCACAGCTCACAAAATCCAACGAGCCTGACCCCGCTACTGACTCGTTTTTCGTCCCTTCCCCGAAATCCCTCTGACATCGTGAGTGATGAACCGATGAGCAGCGAAGAATTGCCGGTGTTTTTCCCAGTTTCCAGTGCCGACTTTTTCGGACTGCAGACGCTGCCCGACCAGCTGCTCAAAACACTTGCCGGTAAACGCATTCTGATCACCGGAGGGACGGGATTTGTGGGCAGCTGGCTCCTCGAAGCATTGCTGCACGCCACACGTATGGCCGCGTTGAATCTGCAGATTTTCGTACTGACCAGAAACGTTGATCGCTGGCGACGCTCTCGACCACATCTGGCGGCCGACCCGGCTATTTACCCCATCACCGGTGACATTCTGAACCCGGAGGTCTGGGTACACGAATTGCCAGGAACACTGGATCTCCTGATCCACGGGGCATTTGATTCCGGGTTGCGGCCGGGGATCATCCCGCGTCTGCAGGTGTTTGAATCAATCCTCGAGGGAACTCGGCACGTCGTCGCTGCGGCGATTCGTCACTCGACGCGACGGGTACTCCTCCTGTCTTCCGGCGCTGTTTACGGTCCAATGCCCCCGAACCAGACCATGTTTTCTGAGAACACTTGCTGCGGTCCGGATCCGATGGAGGCTCAGGCCGCCTACGCGGAAGGCAAGCGCGCGGCCGAAGCATGGGGTGCGGCCTACTGTGAACAGCACGGCGTCGAATTTATCAGTGGCCGCCTGTTTGCCTTTGCTGGTCCCTACCTGCCGCTCAATCAGCATTTCGCTTTCGGCAATTTTCTGCGCGACGCACTCAAGCAGCAGACGATTCGTGTGGCCGGCACCGGCGAAACAGTGCGATCCTACCTCTATGGTGCCGACCTGGCAACGTGGCTGCTGAGGTTACTGCTGCTGGGACGCAGCGGCCGTGCCTACAACATCGGCTCAGATGCCCCGGTGACGATCCTGCAACTTGCTCAGTTGATTGCTGAGCTTGCGGGACGCCCGGGCGATGTCGTCGTGGAGTCCACACAAAGTGCCGGTGGCGTCTCCGTGTATGTTCCGGACGTTTCTCGAGCCCGCCAGGAGCTGGGCGCAGAGGTGCTGGTCCCACTGGCCGACGCCGTTCAACGTACTCTGCGGTATTATCGCCGCCGGGATTAAGTAGTTGTTGCTGGTGCAGAAGAGTCGATGTCGTACCAGCAGCAGCATCCCTGCTTCCAGCGACATCTGAATTCCGCAGAATCCTGCGACACGCCCTGCACACATCAACATCATCGCAGTATCAGAACGCCGACCGTTTCGCGCCACACACCGTCACAGAACATCAAACGTTGTTCCTGCTGGCTTTTTTACCATGAAGATAAAGGCTGTCGGCCAAATTAATCAATGGTGGAAATACTCCTTGTAACCAGCGAAGTACTTCTGACACATCAATGACAAGGCGATTTTTCCACGGCATGTACGCCCTGTCATCTGGCTGAATTCCGAGACCAAGGAAGGCGTCAAGCAGCAGGTGCACATCTGAAAATCCGCCCCCCATCAATCGCTTCAGCTCTCCAGGCAAATAATACCGCACATCAAACTCCTTACCAGCGCTGAAGCCCCTGCGACCCAGATGGTAAAGGCTCCGAATCCCGAGGGCGTTTGGCATTTGCACCAGGCATTCCCCGCCCTCTCGCAAGACTCGGCCGAACTCAGCAACAGCCATCGCCGCGTTTGGCTTGCTGAAATGCTGCACAACGCTGTATGAAAAGACATCGCTGAAAGTGCCTGGCTTGAAGGGCAAAAACCGACAGTCACCAACGAAAAAGGAACATGGCAAATTCAACTGACGTCGAATCTGTCGGGCCGCGATCACCGCTGCGAGTGAGGGATCCACGCCGATCGCAGGAACACCCTTGCGGGCCGCCGAGAATGTCCAGCGTCCCCAATTGCAACCGGAGTCCAGCAACAAAGCATCTTGCGCGCCACGGTCAGCCACTCTTATGGTCGGAATCGGGTATTCTGTCAGTTTTCCCCGAAGCGCGTCGTACAAGTGTCCCCCTGTCGATTCTATTATCCCCTGCACGTGAGGATGAACGCTCTCGACACCGGGATCGTAAAATTCAGTGTCCCGCCCGGTTTCAGCAAACCGCTTCGCCCGCTCAAGCGACACCCGTGCCCACCACGCTGTGGATTCGTCATCATCCCGGAGAAACACCGGAATGCCATGCACGACAGGATACCTGCGCCGGGGGTTCTTCGTGCTGACAAGGTAGTTGCCATCCAGTTTCAACTCACAATGGTCAACGGGGCAAACAGTAGCTTCAAGCAGCCAGCGATCGAGAGCATTCGCTTCAGCGGACGGAGCATTTATCGAAGCTGCTACTCTTTGTTCCTCTGAAATCGACGTCACACCATTCTCCTTGTTCGCACAGCTGTTTTACATGACTCAGAAGACCAAACGACTCGACGACTAAATGCTTCGAAAGGTACAACCCTGCACATCACCCGGAACGCTACCCCGACAGCGAACTACTGCCGCATCACAAATACTGCCCCATCGCCAAAACGTTTGAGACAGGCCAGACAGCGAGCATGCTCCCCGATCAACATGAGCATGCCAAACACAGCGATAAAACGCAAGCTCAACGGAGCAATTGAACAATCTTCCTTATACAAGCAGCAAAAACATCTGCCAATTGCTTTCCGCAACCACTACAGTGGGCACAATCGGAACACAAACTTCGACGCGATACTTCGCAGGATTCCTGCACATTGACTTACAGCAGAACCGTCGTGGCTTTTTAAGAAACAATATTCCAAATTCATCTCATCCGAGACATTCGTCGCAGAATGGCGAAGCGATGGATCTCAGGCAATCCCGGAAAGTCTTTCGCGAGATTGCGGCAGGCGTAGTGTATCCGCTGCCTTCGCACTCTCTGAACAGACTGAATTGCATAGCTGTCGCTGGAGCTCTGGCTATGACGTAACGGGGTTCGTGGGAAAAAAACTTCGGCTCGAATAAACTTTTGGCTATTCGGCAGTTACCATCGCAGATTGAAGTCTTGCCTTACATTTCTTAGCGCCGCTGATGTTGAGATGGTCGTCGTCCCGGTAGAGAATGAGACCGTCCTGAAGGAATTTGATCCCCTGGCTGCCAAGAAATTCGGCGTCCACCGGTACGAATCGAATTCGACTATCCTGACGGGCGATCTTTTCGATAACTGAATGCGCCGACTGCCGCTTTTCCCGCTCCATCGGATCTTCTGAAAATGCCCGGTAAGGTGGTATTTCAAGCTTTCCGCTGGAAAGACCTGATGAGCCAAAGGGAAGTGTGGGAGGTTGTCCGGGGATAACCACAACCGAAGTTGCAGGCAGTTCGTCCAACAAATCAATCATGTGTCGCTCAAATGATTTGGGGCCCAACTCGCTGTAGTAGTGGCTCCAACGACCGCATACAAATATCACTGAGGGAGACGTAGACCTGATAAAGTTACGCCGAGCATCATCAAAAGCCAGTCGCCGTTCCGGTGTCCAACCATCCGGCGATGCTTCACTATGATAATAGTTGGCTGGGAGCGCCCCTTCCGCCACGAAGAAAGGCCAGGTTCCGCCGTCGGCGGCGAAGCTGGTCAGGACACACCCTTCCTGAAGGCAGATGTCAAGAATTGCCGGAAAGTACATCACGGCGTGACTGTCCCCCAGGAGAAGTGTTGAGTGACGACCGTGCGGTGCTGGAGGCCCGATTGTCAGACCCGTTCTGTAGTCACCTGTGTACTGTTGAAATTTTCCGACATATGGTGGCTGAATATTTATTTTAAGACTGTTTTCGGGAATCTGATATGTGAGGACAGGGCGAACAATTAACCAGGGCAGGGAAACGCTTGCGATACATCCGATCAGCAGAGTGACTGCAGTCCCAACAAACGTAGCTGTGGGAAGAAATCGGGTACGATTTTCGATGAGGTACCATGAGACGACTCCTAGCGCCAGCGAGATGACCAGCAGTACCTGCGATGGAAGCAGGATCACCTTGGGGCAGAGCACGAGGATCGGCCAATGCCACACGTACCATGAATAAGATACTTTTCCGATCTGCACCAGCGGCTTTACGGCCAATGGCCGAAAAACGCATGAGTTCGAAAGGGTGCGATCTGCGGAATGCGCTGCAGAAATGGAAGAAAGTGGTCTATGTAAAAAGAGGTGTCCTGCCTGAGAATGTTGGTTCTCACACGAACAAAACAGGAAGGAACACCTCTCATGGACGATCAGGTTACAGCACGGG
>CAIQIE010000426.1 GCA_903871805.1 uncultured Planctomycetaceae bacterium
ACAAGACTGCAATTGCCCCTTGGGTATTGGGCTACGACCGGCAGCAACAAGTCGGCCGCTTTGGATGGCTGACCGCTTAGACTCAGCAGACGCACGACAGCCATGCGTTTTTCAGGATTTTCAGGATCGGCCTGAAACGCGCCGCTCCAGTTCTTCAAAGTCTCGTCCACCAACGTCACGGGGATCGTCACTCCCAGTTTTCGCAGAACCTCCAGGACACGTACTGCATCCGCATTGAAGGGCTCCAGTTTCAGCGCCTCAGCCATTAACGGGACACACTGATCCCGATTCAGAATCGTCTGACTCAGAAGAAACTCAGCTTCCTTGACATTCAACATGGCCAGAGCCCTGCGATAGTCCGGCAGGTCCTTCTGAGTTCGGCCTTCTTCAATCAGTTTTTTCGCTTCTTTAACCCTGCCATGCATCAGCAGAACCTGACCCAGTTCGATGCGAGCATCAGAACTCGCAGGATTTTTTTCCAGCTTCGCGCTGCTGGACTTCAACGCCTTCTGAAGCGTTTCCGCATTCGCTTCAGAGCGTCCAATCGACTCACGAAATCGAATCAATGGTATCAGAAAAGTGCTGTCCCTTTCCGCCGCCGCCTGCAGATGCTTCTCTGCCAGCTGCCATTCTCGGTTTTCCGAGTATCGGGCTGCAAGCAACATATGCGCCTGAGCATTCTCGGGATTCACAACCAACGCTTCCTGAAGATGACGAATAAGCTCGCGATCCGAAATCTTCTGAAACGGCTCACCGGACATTGCATTTCTGACAATCCACAGATGAGCTTCCGGTATCCCGTGTTCTCCTCGAATCGCCAGGGCAGAAACCAGATCCCACGCTTCCTGCCTGCGCTCGGTCGACCAGTACAAATCCACTACCTGCATCAGCCTGTATGCATCGCCAGGCCTCAAACCGACAAGCGCCCTCAGACTGATCTCCTGCATGCTGCGGTTTCCCTGCGTCTCCGCGGTCCGCAACGCTTGCTCATAAAAACTCACCGCATCATTGCGAGACGCACCAAGATTCAGAATCCAGGACCCCAGAATGACCACGAGGATGATAAACGGAGTCCCAGCCAGCAGAAAAAGTAACTGACGAGAAACAATCCAGTCTTCTGCCCAGGACAAGACAATAGGAAACCAGGTCGAGGGAGAAATCCAGGTCAGAAAAGGATATCCCTCAAACTCATGCACACCCTCCGCTTCAGGGGCTTCCACGTCGTCTGCATCGTCGTAAAAATCCAGGGGAAACTCCCCGGGATCCAGCTTCGTAATTCTATTCGAATTGGCTTCCATAACTCTTCAGATCAATCCAGACACACAACCGCAGGAAATCAATCCACCACTTGCAAATACCAATTTCATGTCCGCGGCATGACCTAAAACAGCCGCCTGAAAGCGGCAGCAACTAGGGACGCGTGGTCAGAAAACTCCAGGCCTGAAGGACAAGAACTATCGGAATCAGAAAAATACAGGCATTCCGAAGAGGTATCGGAAGCCTGGCATGTGCGACCGGATCGAAGGCCAGGGGCAGCACCGGGACTGCCGAGATCACCACATTCCACCAAATTGACAGCGGGTTCTGAAGCACTTTATCGAAATTCTCGTTATTTTCCTCATTCTCGTCCCTCACCACTTCTGTTTCTTTCACGGGCGCTGTCACAAACAACACCAGAGCATCAGCACACAACACAAACGCACTGCTGACGATCAGCATGATTCCCGTCGTCCAGGAAGGCGACACATCGCCCAGACTGCCGGAAACCCGGCCACTCAGGACCACGCTCCCCGCAAACACCAAAGTGACTATCGATATTGGCAGGACACAGATCAGCAGACAGACTGACTGAATCAGCGAACGACGCTGCGAAATCAACCACAAAAGCGTTAACAGAAGCAATGGGTACCAGGATGCCCAGTTCCCACAAACCTCAACCATCTCCAGCGATCCCACTGAACCGGCCAGCCTCGTCCCGTCGCGAAAATGCAGGACCTCCCAACGCGTAGCTAATACACTGGTCAGACTGGTAATCACGGCCATCAACCGCCCACCCACCCAGCCATTCACACTGTCCGGAAACATGGTTACCGACAGGGGTAGAAAACTCAGACACACCAGACTGCGGTCCAGCGTAACATCGATACTCGATAACCCCCATGCTGCCGTCAAAAACACAAGTCCCGTTGCCACGAGCCATGGAAAATTCAGAAGACTGCCAACTGCCAGACAAATCACATCCAGCAGCACAAACAGCGAACACAGTCGAGTCCACCGGCAACGATGACTGAACCGCAATAGATAAATGACGAATAAGGCGAGAAAGGCCAACACTCCCGCTTTGAAAGCCCCCTGCTGCAGTCGTTGCCAAAAAAACACCCCAGCGAGTGTAAAATGACCCAGCAGTAAAATGAGCAATGGCACGCGCCCATGTCGCAGAATCTGAGACCAACCCGCGTGAGCCGCAGAATTCTCTACCACATCCCCCATGAGATCCACATCTGTTTCCATAACCCCGTCGCTCTCCGCGAATAACCACTGCCATTCACCCGGGCCACTTCGCCAACAAGAGCCTTCCGGGAATACCGCCCATCTCCGCGCAGCACACCACAGACTCGTCGCACTTTCCCTGCTCTGTTCATTGCTCAAGCCACGCGCGCAGAGTGCCATCCTCCCAACGCAATCCCAACCCTTCCAGGCAACTTCTGGAGAACCTAACGATTATACCGGCAAATCCCCCCGCCCAACCAAAAATCGACAAAACGGTCCTTTTTTGATTTCATTGCCCGAGCGCGCGTCATGCCTACGCACGCGGGACCCCAGTGACACCTGTCACGACCAATTCAGAATCCCCCACAAGCGTCCAAATAACGATCGATTCTCATCACGCCTCAGGCAGCTCTACAGGCTGAATCGCATGCTGTAGCCCCTTCGAAACGCACGGCAAAAAAACCGAACGGAGTTCCGGAAAATAGCCGGCAGTCAGCGCAGCGCCACTGCCGGAAACGCCCCCCAAATAATCAGAATTCGAATCCGAAGGATGAGCCCGCAGGACAGCCTCAGCGCAGAGTCTCAGGAGCCATGCACCTCGGCTGGTGATTGCAGGATGAATCGCAAACGGCAGCGCCTGCGAAACACACGGCAATAACCCCGAATGGGGTTGCAGAGAATAGCCGGCAGTCAGCGCAGCGCACTGCCGGAAACGCCCCCCCAAATAATCAGAATTCGAATCCGAAGGATGAGTCCGCAGGCACGCACCGCAACCAGCCTCAGAGGCCATGAATCTGTTCTGCCGTCCTCAGCAAATACCACCAACCTTGCCACCCATTCGTGTCATTCGTGTCATTCGTGGTTAAAAAAACACAAACCACCAATCGAACTGCACAAGGCGCAGCCGTCACACTCCTGGATTCCGCTGTTCTGCGACCCCGGCCGGGGTCGTGAGCCGTTGTTTGCAGATCCCGGTGGCGGCGCGGGCTTGCCACCGGCTATTCTCTGCCAGCCCTGCAGGCTGAATCACAAACGGCAGCGCCTGGACAATTCCACGGCAATAACCCCGAACACAAGCCTCAGGCACAAATACCACCAACCTTGCCCCCCATTCGTGTCATTCGTGGTTAAAAAAACATAAACCACCAACGCACACCGAGCCACACGAATATTCGCAGAACCAGACCGCAGACTTCTGTGTTCTCCATTCGCGGGCTGCCGATCGAGCGTCCTGCTCACAGCAGAATAAACCATGGCGTCGCTTCTGGCCGGGTTACCTCGATCCGCCATCCTGTTTTCCCGCCCGAACACTGTCCGTATTCGGCACTGGCGTTTCCAACCGCAACAGCACTGTCACCAGGGCCCGGGCCGTTTCCACCTGCCCCTCGGTACTGACCGTCTCCGTGTGCTGCCTCCGTCCAACCTTCTCCCAGACAGACTTCAATTCCTCAGCAAATTCGTCACTAATCTCTCGACTCTTTCGCAGCGATGCCACGTTTCTGGTAAACTCCGGAATCTTGATCAACGGCGTTTTTCTGCGTCGTTGCGCTCGCTGCAGCACACTGTTCTCCAACAAATCCCGGCCAAGCGCCAGGCAGCCTGCCACATAGCCGTCCCGAAATAGTTGCACACATTCCCGCACCGGGTGCATTTCGTGAAGTCCCTGCAGTGCGAGCCCACTGGTCATCAGCGATCGCGCAATCCGACCGTCCAGCGATTGCTGGAATTCCTCACGCAACTGCTTTTCCATCCGACGCTGAACCGTTGTCTTTCGCCCCGGAACCGTAGTAACGCCCGACGGCTTAGGCGCGGTCGTCGGCAAGCCTCCCGACACCAGGTCCTCCCCCTCGTCTTCAAAAAGCGTCGATCGGCGACGGCGTGCCGGCGCTGCGGCCTGCACACGCTCTGATGTGGGGACAGACTCCTGAAGTGACTCTGGTTGAGGCACCGCGACACTCCGGATCCGGCGCGCGGACACCATATCCATGTCCAGCCCCTGCCGGTAGATATGAAATCCCTCATGACGCCGCAGGTCGCCAACACCAAGACTGATCGTGAACGGAAAGGTCTCCGGCAGACGCAGCAGTTGCTGCGCTTCAATCTCGTCGGCGACACTGGCCCCCAACAGCGCTTCGATCAGCCAAATCTGCAGTTCGGGCGTACTGGCCGCAACCTTCTGAACCAACAGGAAGTGCCCCTGCTGCTTTGTTGTACGAAGCACGTCCCAATCGACCAGCGTTTGCATGAGGTGCCGCGCGGCCAGTTTGGTCGTAATCCGGTCGCCCCACGCTTTGGTCAGACGCGACTGGACAGCCACCCCGGAAATATCGTCCTGCAACGCCAGAAGTCGCCCGACCACTTCCGTGGTATCGCGAAAGAACGGGTAGGCCTGCGACATCATGCCCCAGTGCAGCCAAAGCCGTTCCCGACCGGAAATTCGGGGCAACAAGGCCACGGCTCGCTCCCGCAGCGACAGACGCTCCTCAGGAATGCGACACCACGTTTTCATCAGGATCCCCACGCTTTTTTTTCGTGAGGATTTCCCGGGCAGGTCCGACTTCAACTGTTCGTCCAGAAAGGCACGCAACGGCCGTTCCTCCACCGTCTGGACCAGACGATCCAGCAACTGGTCCAGCCAGTGACGTTTGATTCTGCGATCAATTCCGATCACGTTTCGCATGCATCCTCCCGCGTGATTGTCACAAACGGAACCAGGACTTCTTCCAGAGCAATCCCGCCGTGCGAAACAACGCTGGCGCCCACGGTCGTGAAGGCCTGCAACCCACCGGCCAGCAATGCATGCCGAGCCGCAGGCAGACCGTAGTTCGGCCAGCGAACAGCGTCGGGGAACCGCCCCGCAACCTCCTCCAGATACTCACTGCGGTCATACACGCGAACACGCTGCCCCTTCTGTTCCACCAGGACCCCTTCCCGTGGATCCCCTATACCCGTCGCCGCCACATTGCCGTGGTCTGCCGTCAGATAGACAGCGAATCCTTCGTCATGCAATCTCTGCAATAACGTCTGCAGATGTCCTTCCGTCGCCCATTTTCGGATCAGCAGGTGCAGACCAGAGGTTTTCATAATCGCCGTATGCACCAGTTCGTCAATCTGATTCCAGATGATCCCCAGCACCGACAGCCGGGGATTCGCCAATGCAGACTCGAGGTCCACATCAGCGGCGCCCTGAATGTTGGTCACCAGTTCCACAGCATTTTTCGGCACGCCCTGGTCCTCCCAGAAACGCAGCCAGTGCGATCGCTCCCGCGACGTGGTTTCCAGAGAATTCGCAAAATACAACGGCGGTTCCCCGGCAAAAATCGACTGGCGTGTCACGGAAGTAAGCGTCGGGACCCACGCAAATGTCGCCGAAACCTGAAACCGCCAGCCCCGGTCGCCACCTTCCAGTGCTCGCCGCAACAGCAGCCATTGATCCAGCGCAAGGCCATCCAGCACCAGCAGGGCTATCTTCGGCAACTTCCGGCGACTTCGCTCCCCCGCCAGAAAACGCGAAATCTGATGCACCATCACCGGCTGCTGCAAGCAAGGAAGGTTGTGCAGCGCCCCGTAACGCTGCACCATCCACGCACCAAACAACGCCTCCACACGCATGTGCAACTCCTCCCACTTCGTCCGGTCGGCGTCTTCCAGCGCGTCGTCCCATTCCCAACGCAAAACCACCAGTTCCGCCCAGCGCTGAGCCGCCTGTTGCCAGTCCCTGTGCGACACGCTGGCAATCGGCAGAGTCGCTGCGAACTTGTCACGCAAGCCCCGAAACCGCCGCACAGCATCCGCTCGCTGATCGTGGACAACCCCCGCCAGCGCCCACGCCGGCACAACCGAAACGTCCTCCCTCACCACCGGTGTCAGTGAGCCGTCCAGGAACAACGTGTCCATGTAGGCTCGCACGTCCTCATGACTGAACGGAACACGACTCGGCTCTCCCCGGTTGCTCAGGCCAGCAAGGAATACGCCCCATTCCTCGTGCAGGAATCGCAAAAACCTGTCCCGACTGGTCACCATCTCCGTCAGTGGCCAGCCCGAAAATAGACCATCGCGCGCCAGACTGTCCAGCAGGTGTTCCGCCAGTACATCCGGAAGACGCACCTTGCGGGAATGCAGCGATAACAACTCCTTCAACAGGTGCACCGGTGTTCTGATCAGCTTCGGCACCAAACCAAAGCAGTGCATCAAAACAAACTCTTTCGTTTCCCGTTCGGTCAACTGGTTGCCGTCGTGCAGCTGATACGCCTCATCCACGGCGTCCAGATATTCCCGATCCAACCCGGCGATGACCTTGTAGTTCAACTTCGGGAAGAACTGATGCAATGCCAGTGGCAGTTGTCGCCCCGCCTTCAACAAATCGAAGGGGAGCCTGTCCAACTGCGACTCGGCAGAACGCAGCACCACCACCAGGTCTGTGCTTTGGCCAGTGTCCCACTTCCTGCGATATTGCGATTCGTAGGCATAGCGGAATGCAATCGGGTCATCAAACGGGATCAGATCAAAGCCACGATCCTTGATGGCCGTGAGCATCCCTTCTTCGGTGAGCAACCCATCCGGGTCGGCGACCAAAGTCAGTCGGGAAATCTTCGGTTGGAAGTTCTTCAGGATTGTCTCACGCCACTGCGAGGCTGCCCTAAAAGGGGTCAGACCCTCAGCTACAGAATCGAAAGGGTCAGACCCAATAGTGTTCGGCACACTTGTTGCAGTGGCTATGAACTAAAACATTAACATAATCTTAACTTCCGCTCGAGGCGGCGACCTGCCAGGCTTCCCGCATGGCGAAACAAGAGCGGAAACAACAGGAACGCGAAATCACCGACAAAGACATTGTCGGGCTGAAGTATTTTGATCAGCTCGGCGAGTTGTTGCAGCAGTTGCGTGATGTCGGATGCGAACGCGATCGGGCGGGCAATCGTTCGCTGCATATGGATCAGTATTGCATGCTGATTCTGCTCTACATGTTCAATCCGGTGGTGACTTCGCTGCGGGGCTTGCAACAGGCCAGTGAGCTGAAGAAGGTTCAAAAGAAACTGGGTTGTGAGCGAGCGTCGCTGGGCTCGTTATCAGAATCTGTTGCTGTGTTTGATTCCAGGCGACTTAAGCCGATCATCGAATCGCTCGGACAAAAGCTGATTCCGATTGCGGCCGACAAACGGCTGAAGGATATCAAGCAGACTTTGACGCTGGTGGACGGCAGCATCGTGGAAGCGCTGCCTCGCATCGCGATGGCTTCACTCCGGGATGCTCAGGCGGGCAGCGGGAAGAAGATGAAATGGACCCTGCATACTCACTTTGAAGTGGATCGCTTCGTTCCCACAAAGATAGAAGTAACTCCGACAGCAGGTGGTGAGCACGACGAACGAGCCGTGATGGGCCGCACGATTGAATCCAATCGAACGTACGCGTTAGATCGCGGCTATGCGATGTTTCGGCTGTTCAATCGCATTGTGGATGCCAGTAGCAGCTACGTGTGTCGCATTCGAGACAACAGCGTCTTCGCTGTCCTCGAAGAGAAGCCTCTGACGGATGCTGATCGAGCGGCTCGCGTGTTGTCGGATCAGCTGATTTCTCTGGGCAGCGACAGCGCCAAAGACAAACCGAATCATCCCGTGCGTCTTGTCGTGATCCAGGCAAAGCCGCATCAGTCCAAAGGTCGACCTGGAACAGGATCCACGGGACAAAACTGTGATGGCTTTCTGCGAATCGTAACGAATCTGCTGGACGTTCCTGCCGAGATCATTGCCCTGCTGTATCAGTATCGCTGGACGATTGAGATCTTCTTCCGCTTTTTCAAACATCTTCTGGGCTGCCGTCATCTGCTGAGCCATTCTCAGAACGGCATCGAAGTGCAGGTGTACTGTGCGATCATCGCGTGCATGCTGATCAGCCTGTGGACAGGTCGCAAGCCAACGCTTCGGACTCACGAGATGATCTGCTGGTACTTCTGCGGCATGGCCGACGAGGAAGAACTACTGGCTCATCTGGCTCGACTGAAGAAACCGTCCGAGCCTCAAAAACCGATCATCTGAATTCGCGGGGCACTCCGTCTGCGTCGCCAGCCCCGCTTCACGCTGCGCCGATGAAAGTCCGACGCGCCTCCATAGCGCCGCTTCCGCAGCAACCGCCGCCAATGCTCCGCTGCAAGGACTCCACTTCCAACCACCATCCCTGTATCAGCACAAACTGAGCAATTGCAGTGCCGAACACTATTGGATTAAAAATGGATTCGGGCAGGCAGTGTAGTACGGCGGGTCAGACAGCGCCAGGATGTCCTCATCATCACCGATGGGGAATCCTTCAATCTTGCGGAAAGCCAGGTCTTTCAGTTTCTCTCGCAACTGTTCTATGAAGTGCGCACGGCGAGCCTCATCGTTGGGAAACGTCATGCCAAGGCACTCTACGGGCCTCGACTCGTCGCCATAGCTGACATCGAAGAGTTCACCCGACCCCGGCCTCGCCGGGACCAGTTTCTATTTAAAGAGCTGCTCGCTCTGCTTGTTGGATGACTTTTTTGCCATGTTCGTGACCTTTTAACCTTCGAGGAGAATCTTCTTGCGTGCAATCCGGTCGATAGCGGCTGCATCAATGCTGCCGTCCAATCCATCCTCGGACGTAATTACACGGCCAAGGAAGGCAGTGTCTTCGTACCAATGCCGCTTGCGTTCCCAGGCTTCCTTGTACGACGGGACCGAAAGCATCCCCAGGTGTTCCCAATAGAACGTGTCGCCTTCGTAGCTCACGGTGAAGTCCGGAAGCCTGAAGTCGTTCGGGTCGCCCTTCGACGAGAGCTTCTGTTCATACTCGTAGCTGATGCCGAGCTTCGACAACGCACCGGCGACGATCACTTCCGATTTGGAGCGAACCAGAATTCCGTTGGGATGCTGCGATGATGGCGGCGTTCGATGGATCAGGTGTTCGGCATAGTAGCGGTCCACCGATTCGGGCCGCACTGCCAGCACGAACATATTCGTGTTTCGCAGCAGCGTGTCCGAACAGTGCGGATTGCGCAGTCGTTCGAGTACGGTCGTATCCCGTTCGATCAGCAACACCATCTTCTGCCGGAAGCGGGCCAGGCCGGTGTACAGCAACTCCCGTGAAAGGGTCGATGCCGACTTCGGCTGATTCCTGACGGAATGATCACGACTTTGCCCATCCCAGGCCCGGTCTTGCCAAACCAGACGTGTGGAGAGATGAACTGTCATTTGGCCGCTCCTGCTCCAGGCATTCCCACGCAATTCCGACGGGAAAAAACGGCCAGAACATGGTCACTGACCAGGTAGACGTGCAAAGCAACAGGTTGATCACTGACTAACCTGCCGCAAAAACGCCGAGGTTGGTCACTGACTAACCTCGATCCGCGAACCTGCCTCCCACTTCCCGCCTGCCGACACGTCTGTCCATGCTCTCGCTGTGTCAGCACCCGCCTAATTGTTCCCCCTGGGATTGCGGAACCGTGGCAAGTTGGGATTTCCGAGGGATTTCTCATACCCGCCGCAAACGGCAACAGAACTCGAGTCCCCAACGTGCGTGCCGCGCGATGTCCTGCTCGAACTTGGGGGGTGACTTGGGGGGGGGGGTGACTTGGGGCGCGACTTGGGGCGCGACTTGGGGGGTCGCTTGCGGGGTGATAGCCACCGGACTGGGACCAGGTTCCGGCCCCGAGGAATTGGCGAAAACCCAACCAAGGCACTGACGATCCCCTGCAAAACCTCGCGACGTGGTCATTCCGGCCTCCCCAGCGAAAGTACGATCCGCCCCTCACCGGTCAACACATACCGCTGCCGGGAACTGTTGGGTTTGTCAGGAATGGTCATTTGCAACCAGCCGACGGCAACCAGTGGATCCAAATGCTTGATTCGAAAGTTCTTTCGATCTTTTAACCCTGCGGCCAGCTGAAGTTCCGTTCGACTGCGCGGCTCCATGGCTGCTGCAAGGATCGCAAGGACGTGATGACTAGCCTCGTTCGCGACTTGGGGCGCGACTTGGGGCGCGACTTGGGGCGCGACTTGCGGCGCGACTTGCGGGGTAACTTGCGGGGTAACTTGCGGGGTAACTTGGGGCGCGACTTGGGGGGTCGTGCTGACTTTTGCCCGGAATGTGACCACCACCGTGTTGCTCTGCAGCTCAAAAATCGGCGGTTCCACCCCGGATTCCCGGCACACTTCCATCACTCGGTTCGTTCCACGCCCCCACGTCTCGACAGCACCGGCACGGTGAAACGTCTGGGCAATCAGCGGATTCCGCAAAATTGACTTGTGGGGACCGCTGAGCATTGCGGGCGTCACCCCGGGAAGCAAACTGCCGTAGCTGCTGATCTCGATCCGGTCATCAAACACCGCGATCGCAATGTCGCCTCCGGGATTGGAATAGTCCCGGTGCATCACCGCATTCAGGATCACTTCACGGAGCGCGTCGGCTGGGACCGGCAAACGGTCCTCCCGCTGAATCCGGCCTTTGACGAAGTGCCCCTACAAGGGCAACGTCCGGTCCAGAAACGCCATCGCTTCCCGCACCACCGCAAAGGCGTGCAGGAATTCCTGCTTGTTGTCCAGAATATCGCCGGTAATCTTCGTCCCTCGAAAACGCCCCATCTTGACGCGAACCTGAGGATAATCGGGCAGAAACCGCAGTCCGTACAGCACCTGTGCGGCCTGTGTCAGTTCCCCGTTATGTCTCAGGCCCAACCTGTCCAGGATATCGCCCACATCCAGGCTTGTGCCCGCAGAAATTCTGCGAAAACGAATCGCATCGTCCCGCGTCCGAAGAATCTCTTCATGGTCCAGGTCCTCCAGTGTGACGCCGACCGCGGGCTGGTTTTCCCAGCGTCGCCGGGCATGCTGCCGCTGCATCAACAGCCGTTCGTACTCGTCCTGCGGCATGCGCGACGTGGTCGTCCCGATTCTCTGCCACGCGCGTCCGTCATACGTATACGGTGCCCCATCAGCCCCACTGGGGACCTCCAGCAGAATGAGCGATCTGCCACCATCCGGCAGTCCTGCAATCTGCAGCTCGACAGGTGCCGTGGGCTGAAAACGGTCCAGCATGCGAGCCAGCTCCTGCTGCGTCGAGTCGCTGACGTCCTGGCCGTGCAGTTTCCCGGTCGGCGAAACTCCGATCAGCACGATTCCGCCGTCTCCATTAAGCATGCCGCACAGTGTTTCACCGGCGCGTGGAAGCTGGGCCGTCGAACTCTTGAATTCGACGGTCTTCGATTCGCCACGGGCCGCGATCACTCGCACCTCTTCCACACCCAACGCGCTCACTCGTCCCCGTCCTCCTGCACCAGCCCCAGCCTCACGGGCCATGCACTTGTTCTGGTGTGCTCATCAAACATCAACAACCTTGTATTTCATTCCTGTCAATTCGTGTTCATTCGTGGTTAAAAACTCACAATCTACCATCTCGCACCGTGACACGCTGGTGCTTTGGCAAACCTTAGTTTTGGGTTACGTCATTCCCGCGCAGGCGGGAAACCAGTGCCGCGATCTGGATTCCCGCCTGCGCGGGAATGAC
>CAIQIE010000427.1 GCA_903871805.1 uncultured Planctomycetaceae bacterium
AGGCTGATGATCAGCGGCCGCGTGATTCTGTAGTCGCCACGTGGCAGAAGCAGCTCGCCCACGCCCTGGTCGATGGCATGCTGCAGAGATTCTGTGTCGTCAGTCGTGCCGTCACCTGTTGCACCAAAGTCGCCAGCCTGAGTCATGGCAGTGGGCCAATGAAAAGGTGAAGCCGGCAAACGTCCTGGAGGTAATCAAACGGCCGGCGGAATGCAATAAAAAAATAAAAAACTAAAAATCAGCAGTGCCTGCGTTTTCAATCTTCGGTAACAGAAATCTATCCAACCAGGGGGCGATTCAGCAGGCACGCCAGTTGAAAGAATCGCCAGATTTCGGGTGCTGTCAGAGGCCCGTTGCGTCGTTGGGAATCAAACTTCGATTTGTGTGGCACACTGCATCAGAAACACACAATCAACTACCGCAGGACAACCACCTGCAGCTGATTTTCAATCTCGTGGCCCGGATACATTTTGGCTGCTGCCGTGGTGGCCAGCTGCTTTGCATACCACGAGCCCGCACGGCCCGTCAGAGTAATCGTGTGAAAGCCAACGTCGACACACAGTTCCGTCACCACCACACTGCCAAGCTGCTGTATCAGGTCCATGCAGCGATCGGTCTCCGGACTTGTTCTTGGCTGAATTCTCATACTGCTCTTCCGTGAAGACGACAAGATTTGGCATACCGGGACCGCCACGGCATGTTCTGAGCCTTCCTGACACCCTTCATAGCTGATGTCAGATTTTCCTTTCAGACACTAAAGCATCAGGCCTCACCGAGCTCATTCAGTCTGTATTTCGCTCTGACAGATTAACGCATGCCAGTTCGAATTGCAGATCACACCCATCGTTTTTCTGATGCTTTTCAGTCGTTTTTGTTTGCGGGTTACGTTTGAGAATTTTCTTAAAGAGTTCACGGTTCAGCATTGATTTCACAGCGAAGATTTCCCCGTTCAGAACTACGGGAAATTTCACCAGTCCATGATCCCCGATTTCGTCGAAACTGGTGCTTCACCGTCAGCCCTGTGAAGCCAGTCGCCAGCCTTCAGACTGACCACCATGCGTAACGCCGCAACGAACAATCCGTAGCACAGCAGATTCACGCACACCGCCAACTCAGGCGGGACATCCTGACTAAATGGCCTCAGCTCATTGGTCTCATTGGCGACGTACCCGAAATACGGACTCAAAAAAATCATGATCAGAGAAGAGTCCAGACCGCGTAATTCCAATAGTTCCTGCAGAATGATGATGCACACAACAAGTCCAAAACAGACGCCGATGACACTCAGCAGACTGGCGATCATCGCTTTCATCTGTGTCCTGAACATCAGACTGAACATGACCGACACCCACTTACAGAATGTCAGATGCAGAAACGTATACAGTATTGAGCAGACAGCATAAGCTGTGTTGCCGGTGTTGCCGAAGAGCGTCGAATCAAAGACAGATTTCGCGGTAACCAGCCGGGACACAATCAGGATGCCAAAGGCGAACAGCAGAAAGCTGCGAATTCGCGAGGCCGCCGCTAACTTATGCCGTAACAGATCCGCTGTGGATAAAGGCGTTGTCAGCAGCAGGTCCAGCGTTTCCCGCTCTCGCTCTGACGTGAATGTTCGGGCGCCGATGGACAACATCAGCAGCATAGAGACCAGCATCAGGCAAAAATGCACGAGGATCACATTGCCCGGCGGACGGATGTAGTCCCGAGATCCCAGCCAGAATATGGCAACAAGAATCAGCAGCAACAGAAAGCCCTGAGTCGGAAGCCGAGTCAGAGGTGAACCTGCCAGCTCACGCCACCCAATACTCTCTATAGCCAAAACTGGTCGCGATCCAGGATCCCGCTGTTCGTTGGCAGAGTGTTCGCCCCGGGATATCTTCTTACGGAAAAACACTGCCCGCACAATCTGCCATGGCAATCTCATCGTCCAGACGAATAAGCGCAGCAGGGACTTTGTGCCCCCGGTTAGTGGCGCTTCCATACGCCAGCGACTAACGGCTGCTCCGCTGACCAGGACCATCAGAATACTGAGGCTGACCGGGGGGATACAGCTGTCTAAAAACGCAGACATCGGGACTCGTCCAGTGATGACTTCCAATCCGTAACCCAGAAAGAGATAGAACACGAAAGACACGGACGACCCCTCAAGGCCAAACAGCTGACCATTGATCGGCAGAAGGTCACAGGAATACAAAATGAAGGGGACAAGCAGCAGCGCAATCAATGTCAGGTACGTGCACCAAAATGCCTGCATGGAAGTCTTCAGAAGACTTGACCACATGATCCCTGCACTGATGATCTGCAGGCAGGCGACAAATAACAATGTGACCGCAGCGGCTATTCCCGTCACAGAAAATCCGCCCATGGCATAGGCAATTCCCAGCAGCGGTGCCGTTAACGAAAGCAGGGCCAGCATCGGTACAAGACGCCCAAGGAATTTTTCCAGTACCAGCCGCGCAGGTGTTACCCGGGAAATCAAAATCAATCCCAGTGTCTGCTTCTCACGCTCTGACGAAATCGCCGAACACGACATCGCCGGCAACAACAGATAAATCATATACAGGCAAAACGTCAGCAACGCGCCCGCAAAGTCCGTCCCACGCCCAAGGATGGCCGCAATCGAATTCCCCGCGTTCCTCGATACGGCCTGGTAACTGCCTAACAGCACCAGCATCATCACAGCAGCAACAAAGCATCGCAGAATATACGTACGTCGACGATAGGCGCTTTGCGTTAACTCACGCTGCAACAGCGGAAAATCAAACATCATCCAGTATCGGCTGAATCTCATGAGTGATGCCTCTAATTCGCTGCGGCTGCAGTCACGCACACCGTATTCACGCAGGTTCCGGGATCCCAAAGGGGGCTTGCCCGGCTTGTTCCACAGATATTCTGTTCGAACGCGACAACCGCCGTACAGCCAGAATCATCCCCGCAGGGGCGTTCAGGATGCAGACGCACTTCAGCGGACCATTCCCGAAGTTCAGCGATTCACACAGCGATTGGAAGCTTAGCAAACACAACCGCCTCTGTGCGATTCTTTCCACAGAAAACACCACCGACGGCACCCAATCAACCTTTCAGCCATAGAGCGTATTCTAACCTGTCAAATCCGTTCCATCCAGCCGGTTCAGAAGGCTCGATACTGCGGCATAGACCCGCCATCGCAAAATCCCCCCGATCAGCCCATACACGGTCAAACTGAACAGCACCGCCGGTAAGGCCTTCTCCGCCCCCCAAACACGCTCCAGCCAATGCAACTCATTCGCCAGAAACATGGCCACCGGAGAAGAGAGATACCAGGCAGGAACATTCAGTGGAGACTGCTGCATCAGCACCACCACCACGGACGTTAACAATAATGGTCCGCCACAAATCGTCAGCAGTACCACAAGGCTTCCCTGCAACGCCGCCACAGGCGTTTTCATTCGCAATGTGAACCAGAGTGTGATCCAGCGAGTCAGGCCGAGCAGGATGAGCAGATGACCGGTCGCGCAAAGCAGGTACAGGCCGATTTCTGTGCCTGATTGCAGTCGTCCGGGGGCCAGTATCAGCCGCGACAATACCAGCACACTGTTAGGCAATAACACCCGCCAGGCCACTCGATCACTGGCCGCCAGCTTTTCAGTAACTAACTGACGATTGGACATCGGGATGACCAGCAGTAAGTCCAGTGTCTGTCTCTGTCGTTCCGCCGCAATCGCACTACTGGTGACGGCCAGTAGCAGGATCATGGATAAGACGAGGAAAAAGACCTGAAAGGTCACGCCAAACATCAGGAATTCCCAGGGCTGCAGGGTATTCTTTGCCCAGAAACTGCCGATCACGATCACCACACTGTAGCCCAGATGAGCTTTCCATTGCGCCTGCTCATTCCGCGAAATCTCACGCATTCCAATTGGTGACCGCATCGAAGGACCTTGTGATCCATCCAACCGACGGTTGCCAGACAGCCGAGCTGAATCTTCAGGCACCGATTGCTGCCTTCGTAGCCCCACTCGTTCCAGGGCTCGATACCATCGCTGCCACAGCCACTCTTTCACCTGTCGCTGCGTGCGATCATTTAAGGGTGCCTCCAGGGGCCATGCCACAATCGCATAACGACCGACCGCACACATCAGCAGCGCAAGTGCCAGCGGCGGCAAACTGGTGAACAGCAGCAACTGCAGACTCTGCCGCCCTTTCAGCACCTGAAATGCCACCAGCACGAACGAATCCAGCGGTGACTGACCGAGGGGCGAGAGCTGCCCCAGCATATTCAGGGATGGCAGAAATCCGAGATCCACAAGAATGCCCGGCACTGCCACAAGCATCAGCAGCAGGACAAAGGTCGACAGAAAGGCAATCGGGGCAGACTGAAACAGTGACGAACACATAATCCCGGTACTGTTGATCAGAATCGCCGTGACCAGCATGGCGACAATCACCGCTGCGATACCGCCGAGCGAAACTCCGCCCAAAGCAAAGGCTGCCCCCAGCAATGGCCCAGTCATCAGCAGGACCATCAGCGGCGGCAGCATCAGTGCCAGAAACTTTTCCACAATCAGTGACCATGGATCCAGACGCGAAATCAACAGCAGCTGCAGGGACTGACGCTCTCGCTCAGCGGCAATCGTCGCACAGGCCAGCGCTGGCATGATCAGAAAAATGGCGAACAGACTTGAGGACAGTACCAGCACAGCGATCTCACGCCCCGCGCCGTACAGCTCTGGCGAACCGGCCTGAACACCATTCAGCCTGATCCCGTAGGCAGTCAGGAACAGCCCGCAAAGAATCAGGCCCACCGCAGAACGAATGATCCATGTCCGCTGCCGCCGGGAACTTTCCAGAAGTTCCCGGCGTAACAGTGGCAATTCCAGCATCCGCCTGAGCGAGTTTCGGAACACAGGCACACCTTTTCCGTGGAGCACCGTTCACGCCTGTCAACTCCCCGGAACCGCCCCTCGCCTCAGTTTCGCTCGACCGTAATGGCCATCACGATCGGTGCCGTATTGTCAGGACCCTTGACCAGTTCGATCGATTCAATCACATCCCGCTTTGACGGGATCACCGTCAACCTGCGAATCTGCTGCCCGCCCAGCATGTAGGCAAACTCT
The DNA here is from genome assembly GCA_903871805.1 of uncultured Planctomycetaceae bacterium. Taxonomy (GTDB): domain Bacteria; phylum Planctomycetota; class Planctomycetia; order Planctomycetales; family Planctomycetaceae; genus SXXK01. The sequence continues at coordinate 5,097 of CAIQIE010000427.1, forward strand.
GATCCCGGCACGTCAACACGCTGAATGTAATCTGCAAAATGGACACCATTGATCAGCTTGATGTCTTCCTTTTCACCACCTTTGTAGTGCAGACGAACAATCATTGAGACAGACTTTTCCTGGTCATACGGGAAGCTCCAGCCCGCCACTCCACTGAGCAGGTGGATGGCTTTTGCATCGGAGTTTAGTGGCATGGCAACGGATTTTGGCATCTTCGGCGGCAACGGTCCAAACGGGCCATTCAACAGAATGATGTTGGGAACAGTCTTGCCCCGTGGATCCGTCAACAGAAAAGGCACGTCTTTGAAAATCTTCGGGGTCCAGTCACCAAAAACCATGCGGTCGGGACCGTCATCGCCATTGCTGAACAGTCCTTTGGTGCTGATCGCAGTCGCGTAACGGTCCAGAGAAATCGGAATGAATTTGCCTTTGTCCGTCAGAAACTGCAGCAGGCTGGTTAGCTCTTCCCGGGTCATCTGCTTTTCAAAGCCCTCAGGCATCACGGACTTGCGGGACCGAACAAGTTCTTCGATGTCTTCCCGGGCGATCTGGTTTTCTTTGCCTTCCGTGTCAATCAGCGTAATGGCAGTTCGGGATTCTCCGGACATCATCCCGTTCAGCACAACACCATCGGTTCGGACAACCGTGTAAATGCGGAAGTTGCCTTCCACGCTGCGACTGGGGTCGATGATATGCGTCAGCAATTCATGCTTTGGGTGCACGGCCATTCCCGTCAGATTCGGGCCAATCGCTTTGCCTTCCGATCCATGCATATGACACTTGGAGCAATGCTTCACGAACATCGCCTTACCGGCTTTGACGTCACCCTCCACTTCACAGATTTCCAGCAGGGATTTCAGCACCTTATCGCGGTCGGCATCCGGCAGACCACCGCCTGCAGCCATCAGCTTTTCCGCAGCGGCCTGAATAGATCGGTCCGGATGCGTTCGGAGCGCCTGCTTCTGGTCGAGGGTCAGATCGCCGAGGTCCATCGTTCCCTTTTCGATGGCCTGCAGCAGGGACACCGTCGTGGCCGGACGAGCGAGTATTCCGCGAATTGCGGCGGATTTGGCCTGAGGCGTCAGCATGCCGCTGCGTTCCATCAACTGTGGCCCAAGCGCCTCTGAATTACTCATCAGGGCCGCCTCAATCAATCCAATGGCAAGTTCCGGTGTTGACGTCGTCGTAATCTGATTCAAAACACTCGTCAGAATCTCAGTATCATCGGGTTGAAAGCTGACAGCTTCTTTTGCAGCTGCAACTCGCGCTTCCACAGTGGCATTTGGATCGCCAGCGACCTTCAGGAGCGACTCTACAATTTCCTTTGCATAGGCGTCCAGTGCGGTTGAGCCGCAAAGTGATGCCAGTTGCAGCAGTTTGCCTCGAGAACTGCCCGGAACTTTGTTTAGAAGTGCCGTCAGGGCATCTTCCAGCTTTTTGTCGGCCTTCAGGCGATGATCACGAGGCCAGCCTTCCGCAAGGCCTCGGATCACAACGTCCAGAAGTTGAGGCGACGCGTTTTCCAGACCACCAAGCAATTGCTGCATCTGCTCGACCGTTGGACGACCACGCGCAATGTGCTCGGTAATCAACCCTGTTGTCCGAAGTGCAGGGCCCGGCAGATCCGCCTTCACTGCCGCTTCGTCACTTCCCAGTGCCTTCAAAAATGGAACGGCATGCACTGCCGCCGCACAGGTGATGGCATCGTTTTCCCACAGATCCGCTCCTGGACGCACCGTGGCAGCAGCAAGAATCGCACCGGCGCCGTCGGATTCTTCCATGTCCGCCAGCGACAGCAGTCCCTGCAGACGAACCTGAGAGTCCGTGTCCTTCGCCAGAGCACCTGCTTTGAGCAGTGCTTCCTGGCCGGCTTTCCAGGTATTCAGCACAGCAGCCGCGTTGCGACGAACACCCGCGGAGGGATGTTTAAGTGCATCAGCGGCCACGGCGATCACGGCCGCCGGATCGTCAGGGTTCAGCCCCTGCAACGTCCACAGTGCGTGAATTGCGCCCGCGTTCAACCCGATCTGATCCACGGAAGGATCCTTCACAAGTTCCAGCAGCCCCGGAATGGCCTCGGTCGCCCGGCGTTCGATCAGCAGACGCTGAGCCTGAAGTCTCCAGGTCATAGACGGATGTCTGAGTGCAGCGACGAGGTCCGCTACAGGTGCCCCGTGAAGACTACGGTATTCGTGCAGCGAATCCTGCGATTCGGATTTGCTGCCACCGGCAACCGTGGGGACGACCCGGTAAATACGACCATGCTTTTTGTCACGAAGGTCGCTTTCATAGGCATTTCCCCTGCCAGTCGTAAAACCCTGCGGTGTGGGATTGTGCTGAATGATGTAGTTGTACCAGTCAATGACCCAGACAGCGCCATCCGGACCAATTTCGGCCATGATCGGAGACGCCCATTCGTCGTCGCTGGCAATCAGATTTGCCGGGCTGGTGGATTTGTAACCGGTCCCGTCACGACGCAGCAGAAATGTGCCGACCAGATGCCCTGTTGGCTCACAGACAAAGGCCGTTTTATTCCACCACTGCTGTGGGAACGTGCGGGCTGTGTAAAGCGCATGGCCAGCGCCAGCCGTGTAACCGCCGAACTGGTCCACCTGGCGGACATTCTCTGTGATGGCTTTGAACAGATGCGTATCCGCGATTGTGCCGATATCTGACGGGGCCCAGCCACGCACCTTTTCGTAATAGCGATTTGCAATCGGCATGAATGTGCTGGGGTTATGGTTGGCTGTTGAACCAAAGATCAGACCATCTTCGCTGATGCCCAGGCCCCAGGTGTTGTTGTTGGTACTTCGAACAAATTCCAGATCGGTGACTTCCGGGGGATCCGTATGGGAAAGTTTGAATCGCCAAAACCCCTGGCGGAAGGATTCGGCCGTTTTTTCGGATCCTTCGCTGCCGTACTTTGGCGTGCTGTCGTTATAGCCCTGCATCGACCAGATCCAGTTGTCCAGACCGTATCGGAAGTTGCTGATGCCCCCATGCGTGTCGCCAGCGCCCCAACCGGTGATCAGAACTTTTCGCAGATCGGCAACGTCGTCACCGTTGGTGTCTTTCAGATAGAGCGTTTCTGTCGCGTTCTGAATCACTGCTCCACCGCGATAAATCAAGATGGCGGTGGGAATGGAAAGATTTTCGGCGAAAATCGTGAACCTGTCGGCCACGTGATCACCGTTGGTGTCTTCGCAAATCCGAATGCGGTCTCGGTTTTTCCCCAGCTCGTTCGGATAGTCCAGTGTTTCGCAGATCCACAAACGCCCTCGCTCATCCCAGTTCATTGCAATCGGCTTGGACTGAAAGCTGCGTTCGTCGGCATACAAACGCAATGCCATACCGACCGGCGTCACGTAGTGCTTCATGGATTCTTCAACACTGAGCGGCTGCTGCATGGTCGTTCGCGGAGCCCCCTGGATTCCCCACTGCCGGCCCGGTGTGTAGTTGGGAATTTTTGGTCCAACCTCGACGTAGTCGAAGGGAGCAACGTCCTTGCGCAGCTCGGTCATCTTCGGAGCGGCAAATGCATCCGGGTCGGAGAAGGCCGGAACGACAGAGACATCGGTTTTGCAGGCCCAGCGAATACCACGCTCGATAAGGCTGGCAAAGCCTGGATTGGTCCAGGTGCGCTGATCATGCCCCCACGCTGTATAGAAGACTCGACCCTTTCCATGAGTCCTTGTCCAGGTCCATGGTTCACGGTCCTGGCCTTCGGCCTGCTCACCTTCCACACGGTACTCGAGGACTTCACGGTTTTCTTCGTTGTGCAGGTGGTGAATGTAGGTTTCGTCCCAACTGGTGAAACCTGCAAAGCCCTTCATAATCGGATGGTCCGGCGTGACAATCTGAGTCCCGAAGACCTGACCACCATGACGCTGAAACTGAGCTCCCATGAGCTTCACAATGTCCGGGTGATTTCTCCAGCAGAATGTGGCACAGTGCAGCGGAATGAAGGCTTTACCTTCAGACACATAATTCAGCACGGTCTGCGCCTGAGCGTCCTCGATGCGATCAATGTTGGCATACAGTACCAGCCCATCGAAATCCTTCAGCACTTCCGGAGTCAGATCTTCCATCCGATCCGTGTACTTGATCTGAATTCCACGCTGCTCCAGCACCGGAGCCAGTTCCTGAAATCGTTCGGACGGTCTGTGGTGGCCGTTGTCACCCATGAACAGCAGTTTCAATTCTGCCGCATTGGCCAGTGACGCTGTCAGAAAGACAGCGCACAGTCCCAGAGCTTTAAATACAGACGAAGCAACAGACTGGTTATTCATTGTTGGCACACCACCGCACTGTTCAGAAACAAAACGGACCACGATGCTAAGCAGACCCGGAGACACATGAGCCCCCTGTGACGCTTTGTGCACCAGAGCAGGAAGCATAACCGAATCCAATCCGTTTTGCAGTGAATTCCCTCCCTGATGTCTTTTTTGCCATGCATCCCTGAGGAGACACATTTTACCATGGAAGATGCGAGGTCAGGAAACAGAAAAACTCGCCGTTTCTTGAAAATCTGTGGTGGTTTTTTTGTTTTTTGCTTGCAAATCGCCTTTGCCTGCGGGCGGAATTTCTGATTGCTCAAAGGTATCGCTGCTGGTATTTGCTCCGAGTACATTCCCATTGCTCGGATCGATTGGAGTCGACCTTTCCCGTCGGCCAACATGCTTCGATTTTTCTGCACCGACTATGTTGCCGGCGGGGGGTTCTGCCGCCTGTCTGGAAGAATAAAGTCGCTCCGGAATTTCCGCAGCGTTGTCGTCACAATTCTGTTAGACTAACGGGGGCTGGCAGGTGACTTTCCGGAAGGTGTGCCGCGTTCGGCTGTTCCCAGGTGCTTTCAAAAAGAAGATGTGAGTGGATTCCAGCAAACCCAAAACGTCTCATTCTGAAGCCGCAGCCCCAGTCGGTGCTGCCGTGGCCACGCTGCTTTGTGCAGTGCTCGGCGGCGTTGTTGCCATCCTGCATTTTCAGGGAGCCCTTCCGTTCTCCCGGCAGATGCTCCTCTTTGGCGTTCTGGCCTACCTTGCAGGTGCCTGCATTCCTTCACTGAATGCCGTTCGAGCACTTCGCGGGGGTTCTCTGAATGTCGATATCCTGATGATCCTTGCGGCATTGGGGGCCGCTGTGATCGGTGACTGGCTGGAAGGCATTGTTTTGCTGTTCCTGTTTTCGCTCAGCGGAACTCTTGAAGCGTTTGCGATGTACCGCACCACACGCTCAATCGAATCCCTGATCCAGCTCAGACCCAGCGAAGCCACTCTGGTTACAGAAAACTTCGAACAACTGGTGGCCGTGGATTCCCTGACGACCGGCTGTGTGCTGCGAGTCCGTCCGGGAGAACGATTTCCGGTGGATGGTGTGATCAGTGAAGGGGAAACGTGGGCTGATGAATCGACATTAACCGGTGAGAGTGAACAAATCGTCAAATCGCTGGGGGCGCAGGTTTTTTCCGGGACCATTAATGGTCAGGGCAGCGTGCTGGTCACCATGACCCGCGCTGTTGCCGACACGACCCTGGAACGTATCGTGCATATGGTCCAGGAAGCGCAGGCTCAGAAAACGCCGACGCAGCGTTTTGTGGAATCGTGGCAGCAGCCCTATGTGATTGGCGTGCTGTCTCTGGCTGCGATTGTCTTCCTTGCGACGCGTTTGCTGTTGCAGAATTCGTGGCAGAGTGCTTTCTATCATGCCATGGTGCTGCTGGTTGCCGCTTCGCCCTGTGCGGTCGTGGTCAGTTCTCCCGCCGTATTGCTTTCTGCAATTGCCCGCGCCGGGCGGCAGGGGATTCTGTTCAAGGGTGGCGTCCACCTTGAAAATCTCAGCAAGGTGGAAACCATCGCGTTCGATAAGACGGGTACCGTCACCCTCGGAAAACCCGCCGTCACCGAGGTCTGGGTCCCGAGCAATGCCGATGTGAATCAACTGCTCAGCCTGGCTGCTGCCGTTGAACATCACAGCGAACATCCTCTGAAAGTTCCCGTGCTGGCCGAAGTTGATCGTCGATCCATACAGCGATCTGCAGCCACAATGACAGAGTTTCACAGTCATACGGGCCTTGGTGTCCATGCTCAGATTGGCGATATTTGGGTCGGCATCGGCCGGGAAGGACTCTTCGAAGGTCATGACCAGCGATTGCCGGACGATCTTCTGGAAAATGCTCGTCGTATACGGGAAGCCGGTCAGACAGCACTGCTGATTGCCACCAGTGTCCAGAACCTTTATGGCGTGATTGGTGTGGCTGATCAGCTGCGTCCGGAAGCCGCCGCCGCTCTGGCGGCCCTGCGGGAGTTGGGGATTCATAAGAGTATCATTCTGACAGGTGACCATGAACGCGTGGCGCGAGCTGTCGCTCGACAACTGGGTGCTGACGACGTTCGCGCTGGATTGCTGCCCGATCAGAAGGTGGTCGAACTGGGACTGCTGGCAAAGTCCGGTGGCATGGTGGCCATGATTGGTGACGGGGTGAATGATGCTCCGGCGCTGGCCGCAGCCAGCGTAGGGATCGCCATGGGCGGAGCCGGTACCGATGTGGCTCTGGAAGTTGCCGACGTGGTACTGATGCGAGATGACCTGAAAGCATTGCCCCTGGCGGTCTGGATCAGCCAGCAGGCCCGCCGTCGTGTTCGTCAGAATATGATCTTCTCATTTTCCATGATCGCCGTGCTTGTGATCTCCACATTCTTCCGCCTGCCGCTCTGGCTGGGTGTTCTGGGACATGAAGGCAGCACCGTGCTGGTCGTTCTGAATGGACTGCGCATCCTCTGGGAACGCACTCCGGACTTTGCTCGCTCACGGAATACGTCTAAGTGACACAATAGACCGGGATCGGCCCCTGGGATCGCAGCGTCCAATCAGGAGATAAGACCGTCATTCAGCGTTCCCAGGCGGTTGCCGCTTCCGATTCAGTGTCGGAAGTGTCGCATCCCGGTGAAGATCATGGCGATGCCGTATTCGTCACAGGCCGCGATCACTTCCGGATCATTCTTCGAACCACCCGGCTGAATTGCCGCTCGGATACCAGCCTTTGCTGCGGCATCAATCCCATCGCGAAAGGGAAAGAAGGCGTCAGAGGCCACAACGCCACCCTGGCTGCGTTCTCCGGCTTTGAAGGCGGCAATCATCGATGAATCCAGACGACTCATCTGCCCCGCACCCGCTCCCAGCAGCATCCCCCCCCTGGCAAACACAATCGCATTGGATTTGACATATCGGCAGACTGTCCACGCAAACTGCAGGTCTGCAAGCTCGTCCGCTGTCGGACTTCGCTTCGTCACGACCTTCCAGTCAGCGGCTGTCTGGGGCAGATCGTCACGATCCTGAACGAGTAACCCACCACTGACACGTCGATAGTCCGGAGCACCTCGGTCGGCATCGCTGAAGTCCACCTGCATCAGTCGAACATTGCCTTTCCATTTCGGTTTGGTGGTCAGGATCTGAATCGCTGCCGGTTCGTATCCGGGAGCAATGATGGCTTCGATAAATCGGCCTGGTTCACACATGCGCTCGGCCGTGGCAAGGTCCACAATGCGATTCAGGCCAATGATGGATCCGAATGCGCTGATCGGATCTCCTTCATAGGCTTTGTGAAATGCTTCAGACAGTGTGTCGGCAACCGCACAGCCACAGGGATTGTTGTGCTTGATGACACAGGCCGCCGGCTGCCGATACTCTGACACGATGGCTCGGGCCGCATCCAAATCCAGCAGATTGTTGTAGGAGAGCTCTTTTCCATTCAGCTGTTTTGCGGTGGCCAGTGTTCCCGGTGCCGGGTGATCTTCCACATAGAAGGCGGCCTGCTGATGCGGGTTCTCTCCGTATCGCAGTTCCTGCTGCAGATGAAAGGTCAGCGTGAGTCTCTGACCAAATGCCGATGCTGTCGCCCCGGAATTGACCTGCGCGAGATAGTCACTGATGGCACGATCATAGACCGCGGTCATTTCAAAGGCCGCTCCCGCCAGTTGTCGCCGGTAATGCTCATCCAGCGTTTGCGATCGCAGCCGCTCCAGTACCTCTGCGTACTGCATGGGCTGTGTGACGATCGCTACGTGCGCATGATTCTTGGCGGCCGATCTAACCATCGATGGGCCTCCGATGTCGATGTTCTCTACCGCCTCGTCAAAGGTCACACCGGGTTTCGCAACCGTTTCCTGAAAGGGATAGAGATTTACAACGACCAGCTGAAAAGGCACTATGCCATGTGTGGCAATGGCTGCAGCGTCCGAAGCCAGTGTGGGGCGTCCAAGAATCGCTCCATGCACTTTGGGATGCAGCGTCTTAACACGCCCATCCATGATCTCCGGAAAGCCGGTATAGCTGGTCACATCAATCACCGGGATACCAGCCTGCTCCAGAAATTTTCGAGTCCCGCCGGTGGACAGAATTTCGAAACCGAGGTCCGTCAGTCCCCGGACAAAGGACTCAAGTCCGGTTTTGTCGCTGACACTGATGAGCGCACGAAGGGGAGCTGCTGTACTCATAAAGTTTGCTGAAAATCCGTGAAAGGAAATACAAAATTCGCCGTGGCCAAAGCAGTTCGATTCGAGGTAAACCAATCGCTGTCTCTGAATGTGGTCAGGGGGCCAAACTCGGTGAATATTCAAAGTGTCAGCGTAACGCGATCCCCAGCGCTTTTCAAACCGATCCGGTACCGGCTTCGGGGACAGCCACAGAGGACTTGTCTCCGCTGGAAAAACCCGCAGAGTTACCCATCGGTACGGTCGGAATGCGGGAATTTTCCTCCGGCACGAAGTACCGCTTCCGCTTTACCGATCACGGATTCCTCAATCCCACTGTCACGCATATGGCGAATTGTGCGGTCTATGTCATAGGGAACCCGGCGAAATTCTACCTGACCGCGGTCAATCACAGCATAGGAAGCACGAGGATCGCCGTCTCGTGGTTGCCCGACACTGCCAGGATTGATGACCTGAGTTCCCTCCAGTCGCAGATGCATGGGGATGTGCGTGTGTCCGACGCAGACAAAGTCCACGTTCACATGTTCCAGCCGCTGAGCCCACTGTTCCGCTGAATCCGACAGATACTCATCCATAGGATCTCGCGGTGTTGCATGCACCAGCAGAAACCGGTGTTCGCCCAGAATCAGGTGCCGCGTGACCGGCATCCGGGCCAGCCAGGTCAGATACTCATCATTCAGTACCGCAAAATGATGCGGCCTCATGGCTGCGGCCATGCTGCGAAATGTGCCTGATGGCCGCACGGTGACACGCTGAGCCACTGAGTGATCGTGATTGCCACGAACGGTCGCCGTGGCATATTTCCGCACCCAGTCAATGCAGGGAACAGGATCCGTGGCGTAGTCCACCACATCACCCAGAAACAGACACGCATCAAACCGCTCGTTGATCGCCGATAACGCAGGCCAGTTGGAATGGATATCTGCAATCAGCAGGATTCTCATTCAGACACTCCTTCACAGTTACCCCAGCATGCCAGAACACCGGTTCCGTGAATTGATCCTGTGAACACGGGCTGTTCAGTGTTCGTCTCGAGTCTGATAAGAATGTGCGTCGCCGTCTTTGCCGATCTGAATCGTATAGGTTTTACCATCCGCAGCGACTCGTGCAACAATCCACTGACCTTCACATTCGGCTGTCGTCCCGTGGTTGGCAATAAATTCCGGTGGGGCCTGTAATGCCGCGTCCAGATCAACATTGCGATGCAGCTGGAACCAGTTCTTCATTGACTTTACTTCTCGAAGCGTCTTCAGTGTTGTCTCTGCACCACCTTTCTTCGGGCCGTTGCACATCACCGCTGTGACCGGATCAATGGCCAATACAAGCGCAGGATTGTTGCTGACCGGCAAACCGTGATGCGTGACCATGAAGAGGTCAATTTTCCCGGCGGGGTTTCGTGGCGTCACCATTCGGGCTTCCGTGTTCCATGTCAAATCCCCGCAGGTCAGATAGCGGAACTCGCCGAAACTAAACAGCAGAGAAAGGCTGGCGGCGTTGTCACTGGTGTCGTCAGGCTGTGGCTGATGCCGGTCTGCAAAGGAATTCTCCGGACCTTCGCCGCTGACCACTTCGCGGCTGGCAGACAACACGCGAGCCTTCAGGGGCGTTGCTCCGGAACGCAGTCGCAGGTACTGGCCAGCCCTCAGGGTCTTTGACTGATTCTGTGATGCCGACCGGTACGCAGAAATTCGATCCTGATAACCCGGGTCTTCGCTCAGGGCGTCCGGAATGCCTCGATCCCAGAAATTGCGAACACTGAAACTGGCAGCCAGTGCCGCATGATTGCCGTAATGATCCAGATGCCAGTGAGAAACCACGGCATGATCAATGGCCGATAATCCGGCAATGTCCTTTGCCACATGCAGAATACGATTCAGATCTCGCGCCTGATTGTCAGGATACCCCGAATCAATCAGTATCGATTCCCCTTCCGGTGTGACAATCAGATTCGCTGCACCACCTTCCACGTCAATGAAATACAGATCCAGAGTGCCGGATTTCTGATCTGCGCAGACTGCGGACGCCCATCCAGACAAAATACAGACCAGCACGTGCACAATTCGAACCCGGATCCAAGGCATTGATCTCTCCCAGACTGAAAACAGCCACGCCGAGCCGGAAGGCCTTCATCCAAGGCAGACTGTGGAATCCAGCGAAGCAGGCGAATCCTGAAAAAGGTATTCGCTCTTGTGCATCGAGGCAAGTGCCTGAGAAAATCTGTTCGGCTGATTCGTTGGTATCCCACGTCCATTCGGGTATTTTTGATACCCTGTAGAGACACGAAAAACACGTGCAGCGTGGCTGAGGACTGGCAGACCGCGATTTGCTGAACACCACCAACTTTCCGGACCGATTGGGAAAATATGCTGAAAACCGCGATACCAGTTCAGCGTGCCGCGGGTTCATAGGTTTGTGCGGTGCGTTAGCAAGCGTATCTCGGATGTGTCTCTGAAATCTGTTTTGCTGATTTGGTAGCTGGTCGTGAGAGACGTTTTTATTGCAGCCCATAGGGCGATACTCTGCCTCTGAATTTCTGTCTGCAGTGACTGCTCAAATAAGACATGCAGTGTGTCCTGCGAGTCAATTCGCTGCATTCCCATTCGGAAAATGTTTGTCGCATTTCGTTCCACCTCCTTCGGAGAAATTTCGTGAAGCCTGTCAAATCCGGAATGATGTTTCTTGCCCTCACAATGTCGGCCTCGGCCCTTGCGCAGCCTCCACAGGAAGGCCGACGGCCCGATGGTGGCGGCCAGTTCGGACAACCTCCGCAGGACGGTCGACGCCCCGAAGGCGGCGGTCCCTTCGGACAACCTCCTGGTATGCGTGGCCGATTCCCCAATCCACTCATGGATGCGCTCGATAAAGACAAAAATGGCGAACTCTCCGAAGAAGAAATTGATGGTGCAGTCTCCGCGCTGAAGTCACTGGATCGCAACAAAGACAGAAAACTGGATGGCCTGGAAATCCGCCCGCAAATGGAAGGCATGGGGCGCGGTGGCTTTGGCGGTGGCTTTGGCGGCCCCGGTGGTCCAGAAGGTCGCGGGCCCGGTGGACAGGGAGGCGGCGGCGGTGATGCCATGGTCGAACGTATGATGGCAATGGACGCCGATAAAGACGGAAAACTCTCCAAAGCAGAAATCCCGGAACGATTGCAGCCCACCCTTGAACGCGGCGACAAAAATCAGGATGGATTCCTCGATCGCGAAGAAATTCAGGCAATCGCCCGTGAACGGTCCGGCCAGCAGGGACCCGGCGGTCAGGGTCCTCGACCCGGTGATTTCATCAATCAGATGATGGAACGCACCGACGCCAATAAAGACGGAAAACTCACCGGAGAAGAAGTTCCACCCTTCCTCCGCGAACAAATGGCCACCATGGATACCAACAACGACGAATCACTTGATAAAGCCGAACTCGAGGCCGGCATGGCGGCACGCATAAGAGAAGGCCAGCCGCTGCCAGGCGGTCGTGGCACCCCGGGGGGTCGCGGTGAAGGTCGCGGTGAAGGCGAACGAGCCCGTCCTCAGCGTCCTCCTGTCGAAGAAGAGGAAATGGACGAAGAGGACGACGACAGGGACAGCGAGACGGAAGAGGGAGAGACGGAAGAGGGAGAGAAGGAAGACGGAGAGAAGGAAGACGGCAAGTAGCCTCCTGGCTGCTCGCGGCTGATTTGCAACCCTGATCAGAAGATCATGCCTTGAAAACCAATCGTTAGACCAAAAAACGGTAATCCCTGAAAACAACAGACGGAGGGATCGATGTGGGTGCTCCTCCAGGCATTCATTCGATCCCTCTTTTCTTGAGTTAAGCCCAACAGAGGACATTGTACTTTTCCTGATGACCCGGCAGGTTCTACGTTGCGTCTGCGGCTTTCTACCACATCGTATTACGCCAAATTGATGAATCCGGCGTGATCCGGTGGCGCCACGTCGCCTGCGACCGACTGTTTTCTGACAGCCCTCGCTTCCTTCAGTTCGCGCTGCAGCAGTACGACTCGCTTGTCCGCGTCCACATGCCGACGTTTCCTGCAAGCTATCGCGCACTTCCGTCAGCCGACCTGCCGATGCAAGTCACCGCATTCTCTGCCCTGCACTCATCGCCAAACGCGCTGGCCATCCCGAACGAATTCCGGTAGCTGCAAAACAAGCTGGCGCCGCAGATCCAAATCCACGACACATTCGCAAGGCGATTCCCACGATTGCCGGGGACATCAGCCGCCTTCCTGCGAGTGTCGACCCAGTGCGATGTCGAAGTCGTTCATGACTGGAACCATCATGGCCACCGCGGCAAAGCCATAAGCCATGCAAATCCAGAAACAAACCCCCAGATTTCCACCAAGCAGGAATTCTGTGATCGCATAAAACGTTAGAAATGGCAGCATCAGCGCTGCCAGCGTCAATGCGTTGGAGGGATTGCGGTAGGTGAGTGACGAATACAGTCCCAGACTGCCAAACCCAATGAACAGAATAAAACTCTGCAGCTGAATGGCAAAGGACGATCGAGCCTCCACCAGTAACAGCATAAAGACAAAAATGCCGATGCAGAGAAAAAACATGGTGCCAAGACTGTGCGCAATTGCCTGACGGGAATTTTCATAACTTAAGCCCGCATGAAGACCCAGTGCAACCGCAAACAGGGTCAGCACGACATAGGTCACTCCCACGTAAATCATGTTTTCCGCAGTCAGAGCCGGAATCACTCCACTGACGCCCAATGCGACAGTTAATACCAGCGGCAGTACCAGCATTTCTCTGGCGTTCCACAGGGCTCCGCCGATCTTCCCAAACATAAATTCCCACGGACGCAGGTCTGTCACCAGAAGGATCTGCAAAGTCCCCCCGTCTCGTTCATTGGTAATGGATGTCACTGCCTGCGCATTGCTTAGCAACAGGCTGAGAATACCAATTCCCAGCAGCGCAAAAGACGGCGCCGAAACCATGCCCAGAACCAGACTGTCACGCGATCCTGACGCCGATTGACTCCATGAAGTCGCCGCAATAATCAGAGTCAACACAACATAAGACAGCTTAATCCAGACCATGCGCCGACCATAGGCCCTGGTCCGCATTTCCCGCCAGATCACCGGCTGACTCCACACAACGCGATGCTGACGCCGGATAGCCGGAGCGGATTTTTCACTGTCCGAACCCTCTTTCGAAGTCGATTCGGCCACCGACTGATGCACTTCCTTCGAGGGATTCCAGCTGCGTAATTTGAGAATGGTTGTGACGCTCAGACCAATGGCAACAGCCAGTTGGGAAAGCACTGAGGTCCATGCAGACACCTGCACAATACCCGGTCGGGAAACACTCAGCGGATTTAGAACCCGGAATAAACCATCATATGGCGAAATGGCTGCCAAAGAGTTGTCAACAGCAGCGCCAAGGGCATGTGCCACCAGCAGGAACAGCACGACCCCAAGGACACTTGTGGCGATGGTCTGAAAAGTCTTTTCCCGCCAGAAGGCCACCAGACAACCCCAACTGCCCGCTGCCAGGGTTGCAGAACCGACAATGGCCTGTGACCACAGAATTTGTTCCCAGGTGACCCCACCCAGCAGCTTTAGAAAGCAGAATACCGGCCACGATACGGCCAGCAAAACTCCCACGTTCAAGAGACTGGCCAGAAGTTTTCCCAACGCCAACTCGTAATTTCGCAGGTCGGTCATCAGCAGCAGAATCAATGTCCTGCGGTCTTTTTCCTGAGCAACAAGCGATGCCGAAAACAGAGTGGAGAAGAAAAGACTCAGCGTTAACTGCAGCAGGGCGAAGACTCGAAACGTCAGCGCACTGAACGCCGCTACGTCGCCAGCAAAGACAATATCCTGAAAACCAATGGTCGCCTGCCGAAGGCTGTAAAACAGGATCAGCAGCGCAGCCACAAATCCTGATCTCATCAGGTAGTGACCTGGCCTTCGCGGAGTTGTCAGGACCTCGCGTTCAAAGATCGGACCGACAGACACTCCGGCATCTCCTGTTGCTTTTTGTTCAGTTTCAAATCAGGGCCTGAATATGTAACGGTCACTGGACCAAGCCAGGATCGGACACTGTGGACAGGTCAAAAAACATCAGGTTTTCTGACCTGTCGACCGCTGCCTCATGGGCTGTTCTGCGCGGGCCATGACCACTACTACTTCAACTTTCGTGATCGCGTTTCGATCAGGAAGGTTCGCTCAGCATCAGGCTGCCGCACAGCATTGGCGTCCCAGAAGTTCTTCAGCGGAAAATCCGGAGGCAGATTTCTGCCGTTTTGCTGGAAAACCGCGCGGTAGTACTGCACGATCAGCATGCAGTCATCCACATAATCCCCACTGTAGAACATGCTGGGTTGCTTTTCTGCCAACGCTGCCCACTGAGACATTGCGGCTTCCAGAGCTTTCTGGGCATCGGAAATTTCCACTTCTCCGTTGGCCCCCACCTTGTCGAAACCACGGGCTTCGTTGTAGGCCTGTTTGGCTTCGTAAAATGACTTGCGAGCCTGCAGCATCGCCGGATCACGCTCAAGATCCGCAATATCTCGCCACTGACGGAAATTGGTCATGTCCAGGTTCTGAGCCCACAGACGACGCTGTTCCTGCAGAGTAATCCCATTTTCCTCAGCCAGAGCCTTCAACTCTTCTTCCGAGCTGTTCAGGCGATACTTCTTATCGTCCAGCCCCAGGAAGTCCATTTTACCATAGTCGTCCATCCACGATTTGTAAGCACGATCCCATGCAGCCAGGTGTTCGTCGAACAATCCTTTTTCAGCGCGTGTTTCCGCGAAATTCAGCAGCGCTCTCGCAGGCCCCTGGCGGAAGAAGACGTGTGTCATGCCCTTCACGCCAATCATGCCGTCATTGTCGTCCTTCTCGTTGGCCCGAATAAACCATTCATGAGCCACCAGATAACTGTCCTTGCCTTCCGGATTTATCGCCGGGTCAGGACCAGCCACATTGGCTTCCGTACGAAACTTAGCGTCCGGGTCCTTCTCGAAGAACTCGCGGAAAAACTTCTTTTCGTCCGAAACCCCCATCTTCGATTGAACGAAATCCCCGACGTTGTGAAACAGGATGGGTATGGTCTGATTACGCTGCGTTCCAAGGATCAGGAACTTGATGCCTTCCTTGACCCAGTAGTAGCGGTCGTCCACCTTGTCCCACTCACGCGAGACATTGTAGGCGAGATTCCAGCCCTGGAACTTCCAGATTTGCACATAATGCGGCTGCAACAGAATGATGGAATCCACCGTCGAACGCAGCTTTGCCCACTGCTTTCGCTCCTGATACTCCATCGCCTTCAGGTGCAGAACACTGGCTGCAGGTCCACGCAGCCCCAGCAGAACCAGATTCATGGCCGCACTGGAGGGATCGACTTTTCCCAGGGTGGCTTCCCCAAGATCATACTGTTGCCGTTTGTGCGACAGGACCCCCAGTCCCCCGGATCGACCTGCTCCAGCGGTCTGCTGAGCCGGAAAACCGAGGTAAACAATGGGAACAAGCAGCAGCAGAATACCTACGCCGTACCAGATCTTCCGCTGGCGAGAATTCATAGTGCTCATTTCGACTCCAGTTCGCGGAATTTCAACAGGGCGCCCGCAATCAAAATACAGGGAATCAGGAAGCCAATAAAGACAACGACTGCCGGTAGTACCACGTCACCCAACGGCACATCAAAACGGTTTTCCACAAAGGCCGCTGCCCGATTGAAGATGGTAAAGTCCGGCACAATATTGCTGAACACCCACAACACACCCTCCAGAGATTTATCCGCTGCGCGAACAACGTTTTGAGCCGTCTCGGAGACATCCATTCCGACTTCCGGATTCCGATGTTGGGCGATCAGAACAGCAGACTCAACGGTGCCCATCCCCTTCTCGATACCATCCAGCTTTCGCAGCATAAAGTCGTGGAAGAACTGTCCCACAATGAAAAATGTGAGCGTGAAGAACAGGGCCACAGGCCCTTTCACGATGCAACTTACAGTCACACCAAGAACAATAATCAGCAGCAGCATGAGTGCGATATTGATTAACGCTTTCCAGTAGCCTGCCCAGAATGGCTGGTCCGCCTTGCGAATGAACAGGTCAGGCCGGGCCATCCCCAGATACATCTGATCGTTGATACAGGCCACTTCCACTCGCAACTCACCATTCTTCGCAACGTCATTCAGCAGGTCGCGCTCAATCATCCAGCCCTGCGTGTCCGCCGAAACCAGGGCTTCACGACGAATCAGGTCATCGAAAAACACAAACCAGCTGCGATTGTCTGCAACCTTGAGTTTGCCACCATCGATAACCAGAGATCCCCCGCTGAGTTGCTCATTCAGCACCTCAACCAGTCGCTCTGCATTCAGCTGAGAGATCTTCGCTTCCTTCACAAGGTCGTCAGTCAGGCTGGCTTTGAAGGCATTGCCTTCCAGAAGTCTGCCACTGCCGTTCCAGTCGTCCACAGTCACGGAAAGGAATCGACCAAGAGTTTCGTAGTCAGCGACAAATTTCAGTTTGCGAGGCACTCGTGTCAGATTTGTGGAGTCCTCGTCACCATCGTGGTACTCCGCCACATGGAAGGAAGCAAGAGGAACCTCCAGCCTCGGCAACGCTTCCATCAAATCCGACGATTTCTCCACGAGGGCTTTAGCAATCAGGTCCAGTGAATCCGCAAATGCGGCATACGGAATCTCGGCATTCCCGCCATTTTCCACTGTTCGCTGCGCTTCAGAGACAGCCTGACCGGCTGTACTGGCATCCATCAGCAGTTTCGCGAGGTCATCAAGGCGAGGATCCTTTTTGTACTGCAGTACCGAGCCAGATACCAGCAAACCAAAGTGAAGCCCGAAGTAGTCCGCCGGCCGCAATTCGCCTGGGGCCGTTCGCATCCGTTCTGTCAGTTGCTTCAGACGATCTGAAGCGTTGCGATACTGTCCATCACGAAGGGCGTCAGCAAACGGCCGCACGGTTTCACTCTGAGCCAGCATCCCAAACGCTTCTTCCCGTGGATTCGATGCCAGTGTGTACTGTGCAGAAATCCCCTGCAGAATACTGCGTTCCGACCCCTTCACCGTACGGAAAGCCTCAAAACGACATTCCAGCTGCAGCTCTTCTTCGCCCTTTGCGTTTCTGGTCAGACAGGATTCGTCCAAACCCCGAAATACCCAGACTGCACGAGCCCGCGAATTCCCAAGAATGTGCGAGCGATAGGCCCAAACGTCGCCCACGTTCAGTCCGACTTCCTGCGGTTGTCCTTCCGAACTGATGAAATACAATTCTCCAAACACCGGAACGCGGCAATTCAACGCTGATTTTGCTGAATCCGGAATGCGACGCGTCAGCCAGAATAAGCCAATTGCTCCCATCACAATCAACACAAACAATGTCACCACGCCAAGACCAGCCATTCGACCGATCACAATTTCAAGGCGTCGTGCCGGCTTGGTTACTACGGTGTGCAGCGAGCGGATGCGGATGTCTTCCGGTAGTGCCCAGCAACTGAGGAACATCACGGCAGGCAGAATCAGCCACGAAATCGCAGTGAGCAGAAATGTCACATGCACGCTGACCTGCAACTCTGGTCGCTCGTTCGCGTCGGCAATAAACCAGCCCGCAAACATCAACAGAACTGCAAACAAGACAAACACCAGCAAGGCTTTGCGACGCACCGCCTCTTTCAGCGTCAGTTGCGTCAAAGCCAGTATGCGGCGTGGCGAGATCGACAGAATGTCATTCAGGTAGCCGACAAGGCCACTGGAGAAAATCGCAATTCCTCCTTTGCCATTGCGAGCCACCGAAAGGACCAGCGAAAGCCCAAGCCCCAGCGCTGCAAGCACCCCGGCCAGGATCAGCCAGGCCAGCGTCGCTGACGCAAAATTGTATGGACGAATATCAAATTCCATGGTTCGGAATTCCAGATGTGGGATGCAGTATCAGAGAACCTGAGTCATCAGATGCTGTGACTTAACCTGTACACTTTGACAACTGCCACTCAAACAACAGTGGTGCAGTTCAGGACGGATTGCCGGAAGTCGAGCGACCTTTCAGACATTGCCACCCTTACCAGAGGCTGCCACTTCTTCTGTGGAAAAACGACGCCCAGGCCGCTCGCCACTCTCACGAACCGTCCGCAGAAACAACTGCTCCAGGTCCGCCTTCGGCCGGCTGAACTCCACGTCCTTCACATTGTGCTTCTCCAGCACTTTGCGCACGTCTGCCATCGCTTCTTCCGACAGATTCGTCGTGCGAATCTGCATTTCATTCCGCAACTCCAGCAGCTCGTCCACTCGCCCAAGAACCTTCAACTCACCCTGGAACAAAACAGCAATTCGGTCGCACACGTCCTGAACATCCGCCAGCTGATGGCTGCACATGACCACCGTTTTGCCCTGCGCCTTCAACTGATGAATCAGGTCCTTCATTTCACGCGTTCCAATCGGATCCAGACCACTGGTGGGCTCGTCCAGAAGTACAAGGTCCGGATCATTAATCAAGGCCTGAGCCAGACCAATTCGACGAGTCATCCCCTTGGAATACTCTTTCAACTGACGCCGACGTGCCTTTCCAAGGCCCACCATCTCGATCAACTCATCCGACCGACGCGCCCGGTCAGCCGCAGTCATATTGAACAGACGGCCGTAGAAATCCAGCGTCTCGTCGGCATTCAGAAATCGATACAGGTAAGACTCTTCCGGCAGGTAACCAATCCGCTCGTTCTTGGATACATCCGACGCCGGCTTGCCAAGAATCGTCATCTCGCCCGACGTCGGAAACAAAAGCCCCAACAACATCTTCATCGTTGTCGTCTTGCCGGAACCGTTCGGTCCCAGAAGTCCGAAAACCTCCCCCTTCATTACGTCCAGACTCAGGCTCTTCACCGCCTGAACCTTCTTTCGCCCCCAGAAGTCGCGATAAATCTTCGAGAGATTCCGGATCTCAATGACCGCGTTTGACATATCGTTTTCGCTCTGAAAGACGTCCCAAAACTGGAAAAACTCAAAAACCTAATGGCCCGAGCGGTGCCCAAACCTCAGGAAATACAACAAAAAAGCGGGCGCGAATCGGCCCGTGTGCAAGTGTACGCTCTTTTTTTCCGAACTGTTGGCCAAAAATCCGGCCTGATTCGCCCTACTGCCCAATCACAAAGGTCTCGTTCCTCAGAATCCTGCCACTCCACAGGATTCGACAAGTTTCGCTCCCCTGAACAACGCGTCCAGGCAGCGAAATTCACTCGTCAATTTCCATCAAAACAGGAATCCATGTTTTTTTACTGATGTTCGCGCTCGTCAGGCAGTCCAACGCTCTTCGTTTTGTCCGCCAAATGCCTGTTCAGTAACTTGCCGCAGGATTCTGCCCAGTCGTTCTCGCCACCGAAGAACCTGCTTTCTGATCCTGCAGCCTCCGACCGTTCTGAAACGTCGTACCGTTCCACAGGGCGATATGCTGGCCCGGGACACGCGGCCGTCCCACCGTGGGCCACTACAGGAGGTCCTGCGTCCGCCTGGCCTGTGCCATTCGCTACTTTGGTCGCAATAGTCTCAAATCGCCCCCTTCCCGGGCGGAATGTCCCACTTGTCATCCGACGGTCAGAGTCCGCCTGCGGCCCGATACTTTTGCCGGGTTCGCTTCTATGAGGCGGTGTTTTCAAAAAAGTCAACTGCCAGAAACGCTCTGCTGTCCGGCGTGGTCTGAAAACTTTTTAAACACGGCCCTCAAAACGTCGGTCTGAAACCCGCTCCAGCGCTCGACGATAGACGTCCAGATAATGGCCAGCACTGCCGGTCCAGGACCAGTCCCGAGTCATTCCGTTACGGATCAGGCGATCCCAAACCGTTTCGTTTTCCAGAGTTTCCAGCGCCCGCTCGACCGTCTCTGCGAAGGCGGCAACGCTGTAGTCGGTGAAGACAAATCCATTTGCCGTCTCAAGGCTGGCCAGTTGCCCATCATAATGAACGACCGAGTCCGCAAGTCCTCCCACTTTTCTTACAACAGGCACTGTTCCGTAACGCAGACTGTACATCTGGTTCAACCCGCACGGTTCAAAACGGCTGGGCATCAGAAAAAGATCCGCTCCGGCTTCAATCTGGTGCGCCAGTGACTCGTCAAAACCGATCTGTGCTGCAACCTGTTCCGGAAAACGATTCGCCAGATTACGCACCATCTGTTCATAGTACGGATCACCCGTTCCCAGAAAAACCATCTGGACGTTGCGATTCAACAGGCGTTCCGCCGATTCCATCACAAGGTCAAAGCCCTTCTGGTCAACCATTCGCGAAACCATGCCAATGACTGGCACCTCATCAAAACATGGCAATTGCATACGATGCTGCAGATGGGCTTTACAGCGACTTTTGCCGGCCCGACGGGTATCAAGCGTGTAGCCAGTCGGCAGCAGCGGATCCGTCTCGGGATTCCAGGCGACGTCATCGATGCCATTCAGAATTCCTGTCAGGTCCGCATGGCGATCCCGCAGCACGGGGTCCAGGCCATAGCCGCCGTCCGGCGTACAGATCTCTTCGGCATAGGTGGGGCTGACAGTCGTGATCTGATCCGCAAAGGCCAGCCCGGTCTTCAGCAGATTCAGCTCGTTCCACGATTCCATCTGGTGGTGGTTGAAGTATCTCCATGGCATACCTGTCAGCGGCATGTCAAAGTGCCAGAATCTCCCCTGGTAGGCCATGTTGTGAATGGTCATGACCGTCGCCGTCCGGGCAAATCCAGAGGTGCCGGCATACTGCGAATTTAACAACGCAGGGATCAATCCGGTCTGCCAGTCATTGCAATGAATAATGTCCGGACGCAGCACCATTTGCCTGCAAATTTCCGGAACAACGCGACTGAAAAAACAGAATCGCTCACAGTTGTCCTGGAAACCACCATTCCCATCACCATAAGGCTGACGGCGATCGAAATACTCGGGCTGCCGAACCAGCAACACACGCGCTTCTGTGCCGGGAATCGCAGACCAGTTTACCGTCGCTGTGACGGGGCGGTCCTTCATCCTGATGGTGACCTGAATTCCCGTTTCATCGACTGGTGGTATGCCATTCGCCGACCGTCTCATCGGAAAATAGTCGGGAATGATCAGTACAACGTCGTGCCCGAGCTGTCCCAGGGATTTCACCAGCGCTCCGGCAACGTCGGCAAGTCCACCTGTCTTGGAAAATGGAACCGCTTCAGATGCGGCGATGACAATGCGCAGGCGATTGGAGGAGGCGTTAAACGACATAATGCCGTGTACAGTTTCTGAAAAGATGCCAGCGGATAAGGATTCCGGCAGGACGATTTCCTGCCGGGCGGTGTTTCCTGCTACTGCGGAAATCACCCGTCGTGATTCAGATAACAATCTGGAACCTCAGCAGGACTCTGCAGCCACCAACCCGGTCTGACCATCCGGAAAACGTGGGGATCGTCAAAAACGCTGCGGAAGATGGTGAATTTGCGGATTGTAGCATTCGCGAAGCCCCTGAAAACAGACCCTGTACACCCGACGGTGTCGTCACCAGCGACTTCGGCCAGTATTGCTCCGGTAAATCCGAAAACATGACAGCGACTCTTTCTGAGCGCTGGAGACTGCTACACTTCAGCCGGGATTAACCATGCAATCGGCGACAAGCTACGGTAGACAAATAGCGACGCTGATCTGATTGACAGTCATCCTCTGAAAACTGCTTCGGCCGCAAAGTCCCGTCCATTCATGGTACGCTCAAGGTAACCACTGATGAACCCGTCAGTCCGCATTCCATTCCCCATGGCGCTGAATCACTCAACACAGAACTCAACATTGCTTGCAGAATACTTTCAGGAATTGTGTGATCGCCGTTCCGAATTTCTTCAGGCACTCGATCTGGAATGCCAGCCAGCCAGCAGAATTTCCCGTCTGAAATCTCTGTCCGTGACCAATGTGCTGGTTAGCGAACGACAAATCAGTATTCAATATCAGGTCGACCTGTCCGAGTTTCAGGCCTGCGCCGGTATCACATCGCACTCTGTTTTTCACAGGTCTGTCTCAGGGGTCACAGCCGAGTCCTCATGGCTGTTTCCGCTGACGCAGGACCTGCCTCGACGCGATACTGTGGAAGAATTCTAAACACTCCCGTGTTCCTGCATTCTCCGCCACTGTGACTCAGAGCATTCACCCCACGTGGCCAACCCCGCCTGATGGCAATGCCTCGCCTGTCTGGAACTGTCGTTCAACGTGCGAGTTTGCAGCAACCGACCATCTGGCGGAAAGGTTCCCCACCTCGTTATTCAAAGCAAAACGCCCCCGCGATCAATGCCACAGACTTGTAACAACATGCCTTTGCCCAACGAAAGAAGCCCTGGCTTTTCAGGGCCAGGGCTTCTGAGATTACAAATACCGGGCGAATCGTCTTCGGGGATTACAGTGAGTAACCACTTCGGTATTCGCGGTGTACGAACTTGTTCAGTTCGGGCACATTGGTGCTGACCAGGTTCTTCGCATCCCACTCGATACGCTGACCTTCGCCGGCACGCACTGCCAGATTGCCAACCAGAATCGTTTCAGTCAGGCGACCGGCATAACCAAAGTTGCCCATCGTACCTGGCTTGTAGTTGCCGCGGACCGATTCGACAAACTCCCACTTCTGGCGTTCGTCACCACCCCCTTTGAAGGGAATGCGTGGCAGTGTGGGTTCCGGCTTTTTGAAGTCCTTGTAGTTTTCTTCCGGCAGCAGCGTGTAGGCTGCACCGTAGTCGTTCTGAGACAACAGCAGGCCTTTGGAACCGACCAGCACAGCCGCGCTGGTGCGACCCTTGCCCTGCTTCTGCTCTTCCACCTGTTTACGAAATCCAGCCGGAAGCTTCGCAATCAGATCGTCAGATGGCAGATTGCCGCCATCATACCAAAAGAATTTGCAGGCCTTCAGACCGTCTCGTTCCGGGAACTCAAACATCAGCGTCGTTGCGCCCGGGAATGTTTCGCCCTCGACAATGCCGGGGTTCTTCACGGCCGTGACGGCAACCGGATCCCACAGGTTCAAACCCATGACCGGAAGGTTGCACGTGTGGCAGGCCATGTCGCCCAATGCTCCTGTGCCAAAGTCCACCCAGCCACGCCAGTTGAAGGAATGGTAAACACCTTCTTTGAAGGGGCGCATCGGAGCTGGGCCAATCCATGATTCCCAGTCCAGTGAAGCCGGTACTTTGTCTTCTCCGGCCGGACGACCAATTCCCTGCGGCCAGACAGGCCGATTCGTCCAGACATGCACCTCAGTCACGTCACCAATCGCACCCGAACGAACAACTTCGACAGCTTCGCGGAGACCATTTTCTGAGGTCCCCTGGTTGCCCATCTGCGTCACAACGCCCATTTCCGCTGCCACTTCGCGCATAATGCGTGCTTCGCGAATGGACCACGTTAATGGCTTCTGTACATACACATGCTTCTTCATCTTCATGGCCCTGACGGCCGCAGCAGCATGAGTGTGGTCAGGAGTACTGACGGTAACGATGTCGACCTTGTCGCCCAGCTTGTCCAGCATCTCCCGAAAATCTGTGAATTGCTGTGCCTTTTTGAACTCTCGAGACTTCTTTTCGAGCGTACGTCGGTCGACGTCACAAATCCCGACAATTTCCACATCGTGGTCCGCAATGTGGCTGCTGTCGCTGTCACCCTTGCCACCCACGCCAATACATGCGGCCGTCAGTGATTCAAGAGCAGATCGAGTGGGACGACCGAATGTCTGAGGAGCAACCCAATAGGCTGTTCCCAGTGCGGCGGATGTACCAATAAATCCGCGACGAGATGTCTTTCGCACCATCGAGATACCTCATTCTGTCAAAGTGAAAAGGAGCCTGGCTGATTCTGCAGATTCGCGTGGAATTCGCTGGATTCAGTCAGTGGTTGAAGGTCAGGAAATCGTGACCGAACAGCATCTACAATAACAATCACGCGCAAAACGGCAACAATTCCGGGTACCAACAGGCCGAAAGCTGCGGAATACCCGCGTAACAATCGGCATCCCCTACACCGGAATTCAACCCAAATGCCTCGCACACAATACGGATTGGCGATGCCCAAACCGACGTGACCACTTCGGCGGTCCGTAAGACAGGAGAACACACTGGCAGGCTGTCCTGTGATCATCAACCCTGCCATACCGGGCAGCGAACGCCTCTGATTCCGCCGACAATTCCGTTTTTTTTGATTATGCCGCTTAGTCCAGCGACGTCTGTCGTGAGTCTCCGAACGCCTACAGCAAAACTTATGGTGTGCAGATCTGATAGACGGTCGGAAGCTGATACCCCAAAGTCAGCAGTCCTGATCCATTTCACCCCTGTTTTCGCACGCGGGTATCTGAGTCCCGGACTTCATCATCAGGAATGAAAGTAATCAGGCAGTTTCCTTTCGTTTCAGACTGCGGGCCGCACCAACGGTTCACTGGATCGGAGTGAAGCGAGCATGCGTATCATTCCATGAAACATCAACGACTTTCACACCACATTTCATGCAGTTCACGCGAGGAATCCGGGCGACCAGAATCGTCTCAAATTTCATGGTGTCCGCATGGCGCCAACGTTGCTCGTGCAAGCGATCCAGCAGTTCGCACTTTGCTCCGCACAGCGCACACACACCACTCAGGTCAGCAAATTCCACGGTGATTGTCACAGACCCGGCGTCCTGGTTCAGAACGACATTGGTCACTTCCCACGATTTGTTCAATCCCAGCAACAATCCGTAATGAACCCTCAGGGAATCAGTTCCACCCATTTTTCGCTCCACTCAATACTCCTGATGTTGTTTCTCGTTATTTATGACGCACTCGAGAAAGCCCCTCACTCCCCGGAGGTAAGGTGGGCGGCGAAGTAAAATACAACAGAGTGCAAGACAAATGACGTCAATGCCTGTTCATCGCAACCGGAGGAGGTTCCGGGCATTGTATCCCTGAAGACGCGTGTTACAAAATCAAACCGCGTGACCGGATTCCCGCATTTTGTGTGCAGTCGTTCAGATGCGGTCTCGCGATGCGCCCTGCTGGAGTGACACGCCACATGATAGTCGACCGAGTATCTTCACGGCGTTGCAAGGCTGCACCAAAAATCTTTTCCAGGACTGTCGGCCGATGATGATCTGAATACTGATGCTCCGTATGTGCTGAATCCACCCAACGCAGCGTCGGCGGATGCGGGCCAGGTGTTGTGTTCGGAACAAAACCACTGATTGTTTACATTCTCTGGAATTCGGCGTTTTGAAAGGTAGCCTGAATTCCCCAGCGTTTTTAAGTTTTTGGTAGGTTGTCTCGTGCCTCGCTGGTATCATCAGAAAGTTGACAATCCGGTGCAGTCCTTCTCTGCTGCGCCATTTCACAGTTAGTGCGGAGTTTCAGATGAAACTAAGAATTCAACCATGGTTTACACACGGTTGCATAACCTTTTTGAACAACGTTTTTAAGTGGTATCCGCAATTGTGTGGCACAACCCCGTCTGTGTTGGAGTGGGGCGGGGGGAATTCGACGTTATATTTTCTCACTAAGAAATGCAACGTTCTGACAGTAGAGAGTGATGAAGGCTACGTTAAGGAACTGGCTGCACTTGCCAGCGCGATGGGTTTTCGCACGGCAGTCGTTTCAAATACAACGGAGGCGATGGAACGATTCCATGCGTCAGATCTGGTAATCCTGCATGCCAAGGGGTATCAGGATGTGGGTGAATCAATCTTCCAGTGCAGGGACTGGACATTTCTCGTGAACGACGGGATTTCCAGGAAAGATGTTCTGGAAGCTGTTTCTCGTCTGACTTTTCGGGGGGTTCTGATTCTTGATAACCTCGAGTACTGCGCAAATTGGGGACGGCTTGAGCGAGCCGCAGCTCATCCCGACAGAGTTCGATTGTATCGACAATTTCTCCGAGATCCGGCGTGGCGTCAATTACTGTTCGAGCAACAGGAAGGACGTAATGGCCATTGCACGCCCGACTCTACCGGTTGGGAGGCTCCACATCGCTGGATTTCCGGCGTATTATGGCGACAGGAGCATCTGTTTACACAATTGCTGGTCACTCATGCCGGTCTGCCGGTCGTCACTCCGGACGCATTGGGCGACAGGGATCTTGAGACGCTGTCAGAGCGTTGTCCCTTCGACTGGCAGCAGATGAAGTGGTTGGTCGACGAATACTCAAATGTATTCACTCTCGATCGGTCGTTTGAATAGCCTGCGGCTTTGGCACCCGGAGAATTCTGATAATCAGACCAGCAAAGAGGCAGCGAGGTTTGTCAACCCCGCTGCCTCTCTGCGCTGTCATCTCCTGTGTGCGGGACAGCAATTCTCCGCGGAAATCTCAGGGAATGTGCTACTTTTGTTCTGTCCTGGCAGCAGGATTGACCTGAGGAGATGCCTCCAGCGGATTGAACGCGTATTCAATGGCGATGGCCGGCATAACGCCACTTGCTGAGATGTTGAGGTCGGCAAGGCATTTCAAGGTTAGTTTCAGCTCGGGCAGCGAACCTGTCGAAGAGTCTTCCGAACGCTGAACTGCAAAATCTTCTCTGGACAACTGAATCAGCACTGGCGGGTGCAGTTCACCCAGTTGTCCTTTTCTGACGACCTTTTCCCCGGCAACCAGCTCATACTCGATTGGCAGTGCGTCCCAGTACGTATTCTTCCGGTAAATGTTTCGTGCCCGTGCATTCACCGAAAGGAAAAAACAGAGTTCGGGATTACGAGCAAAGGCCGCCGGGATGACAAATGATGCCGTGACGCTGTCTCCGGAACGCAGCCGACTGGTACCGGCAGGAAATGACAGCGCTGCGTGTACCCGAGAGAGCTCGACGGTCGCCGCGCCCGACGGAGCGGCATCTTCCTTTTGCTGTATTTTCAGGAAGGCCAGCTCAGATCTGTCCACAGCCATACCTGCAATCAGGTGCCAGACAATCACGACGGTGAGTGTCAGTGCCCCGGGTAGCATGGAAAATAATTCCGGGGTCAGCGCCCGCACACTGCGTGGTCCGTTCGAAATACGACTGACGACGAGCCCGGCACTCCATGCCAGCGGAAAGCCCAGAATGTGACCGTAGTACGGCCCCGCTTCAAGGGCCATCAGAATCACCAGATACTGAAACACCACAAACACAATCGGAAACAGTTCGCTCGCTGCAATCGGCATCATTTTTGAGCAGAGCAGACGATGCAGTGACAGTAGCAGCATGACGGAATAGAAGCCCTGAAGGATCCAGTTTTGGGTCGAATTCCACGGGACTCGGGTAAACTCCCACCGACCCTCAACACCCGCCGCATAACCGCCAAACGTACGATTTTTGTAATCCGTCTGCAGCGACATGAATGCATTCTTTCGCAGCGCACAAAGCCAGAGATCAATTCCGGATGCTACCTTCTCGTGCAGTAATTTCCGAAACAGCAGCCTGTTACGAAGCGCTTTCGGTACGACTGGGACATAAGCAAATCGCCAGTTATCCAGCGACCGTCCGTCACCGTTCGTGGTTGAGTCAACAGACGACAGGTACTCAACCATTGACAGAGCGGGAAAGGGGCCGTTCATTCTGACAAGGTCCGCGTTCACTGACTTCTGCATCATCCTGCTGAAATGCCATGAAAAATACAGCATCGCTACCGCCATAAATACGGTTCGAAAGAAGTTCAACGGCCTCTTTTCGTAAGGCATCCACAGATAACGGAGCACCGCGTAACATCCGGTAAACACCGCAGTAAAAATCACAAAAATTCCAAACAACTTCTGCAGGTCAATCAACGCCAGGAAAACCGCGAACAGCACTGTCAGGCCACCCCATTTCAGGTAGTCGCTGGTGGCCAGCAGTTTTCCATAAAGACTGCAGAGAAACTTTGTGCCAACATCGACAAGGCACCAGATCACAATCATCGAAAGAAAGCCCGCAGTATTGATTGCGGCCAGCGTGGGGGCATACCAAAAGGGTGGATACAAAATCAGAAAGGGCAGCGAACAGCAGGCGGCCTGCAGCGAGAACATCCTGCGAATCAACAGGGCACACAGGACCGTTGTCAGAAACTGAATCAGTACGGAACTGATTTCGATCGCCGAAAAATTTGGCCCCAACATCCGAACAATCGGGTTCGTAAACGCCCAGGCTCGTTGAAGATAAACTATGCGAGTCGGCCAGTTCGCATCGCCAATCTGCGCTGCGTCATGCATCGCAAGCGCTTTTCCATACCTCCAGTACTTTTCGTAATCACCTGTCTGCACAGAATCGATGTTCAGCACCCAGAGGAACTTCAGCCCCAGTGAAGCGAACAGAAAGATGCCGGCAAAAACAATCCGTCGTCTGTCTGACCCGGCATTGCGAATACTTCTAATGTAGAAAAACACAACTGCCAGAAGCCCCGCAAGTCCCAGGAACGCCACAGAGAATTGCTGTCCCCAGCGAACGTCCCGGAGCAACGGCCAGAATTCGAACAGTTGCTGCAGAATCAGGAGGATCAGGATGCAACGCACGCTGCCGAAGGCCAAAGAAAACAGTGGCGTGTCCCTGAGATTTAACGCCGCATAAGCCGAGAATTCTTCAGTCCCGGATAGCCCGGATTTTGGCAGCAGATAATAACCTGCCCACAGCAGAAGCACACTCAGCAGCGTCTGCAGCAGCGGTACACCGATCATCCAGAAATCGCCCTGCCAGTTCAATGCACCCACTGTGCTTAGAAGGCGATTTTTTGAGTATGGCTCCGGAGCGAACTCAAACCAGACCCTTTGCTCGTTACTCGCCGATTGACTCACAGTCAGCGTCTGCGGCGGAGACACTACTGGAAGCGTGCGACCGGGCCCAATCCAGTTTTCACCGCAGCGGATTTCCGGCGTCAATCCACCAGGATGAAATCCTGACTTTCCGCAAATCACAACGGATGTCACGGGCGTTACACCGTTGAGCATGCTGTAGACATCCCTGTCTTCCTCGCGTGGCCGCAGAGTGCTTAGACGGTTGTCTTTGAGTCGCACCAGCACAGCCGCAATTTCAGGACGCCATTCCGGTGCGATTCGCACATGAATCTCGCCATAATTCAGGTCATTGACCTGACGATGCAAAAATGCAGCGATGAAAACGCACAGCACCAGTATTGCCGAAATTGCGGTACTGCGTCTGGCAACCAGGTAGTTGATCATAGGTGTGTGACTATCTGAATGGATGGAACGTGGTCAATTCATGAGATCTCGCGGTTATCATCAGCGTAGCCACCAGGTGAGTTGGGATTACACAATGGCCTTTTACAGATGGGCGAAAATCTCCCATGAAAAATGGCACCCCCGCTACTATGCGATCTCATTCAATGGAAGCGGTGGCGAGTCAGTGCCGTGGTACTGGTACTTCCGGCGTTTCGGTGAACTGTTGCCATGATGGAAAAGCTGTAGAAGTTCATGAACGCCAGGCACACTTTCATGGGTGTTCTGGTCGCAGGACATTTTCTTCCCTGGCATACCGACATTGCGTCCCGAAAATGACGAAGCCAGATCAATTCAAACCTACCCGCATTTTTTTCTGCAGGTCAGGCGTCGTATTTCGAAGTTCATGCTCACTGCTGAAGTGCACAAAAGCAATTCCCAGTTTGTGAGATTCCGGATGCACTATCTGGTCTCCGGTCTGTGCCAGAGTCATCTGCTCCCGAATCTTTTTTGCCACAGACTCGTCAAATTGAAAGCTCTGAAAAACTCCAGCGGAATCGGCCATAATGCAGTGGCGGGTTACAAAACTGCTGACGGCGACGTGTGACACGCAGTCCAGAGAAAGTCCCGCGAAGGCTCTCACGATCCATTCCGCATAAGGCACACCGGCAGCGTGCCTGACAAGTTCAACATAGAGGTCACCCGGTGGCCGACGGCAGATCTCCAGAATTGAGGGACCAGCGTCTGATCTGCAAATCAGCTGCACATGAAAAATTCCATCAGTCAGGTTCAGCAGCTTACCAATCTGTTCACTGATTCCGATAATCGACTGCAGGGTTTCCTGCGTCAGTGAAGAAGGCGCTGAAGCTCCTGAAACCAAATACGGGCTAAGATGATAATGTTCGTCATCAGAGAACCAGAAAGTCACCTTCTGATTCTTCAGAATGCAGGTAAATCCATGCCGGGTACCCTCCACGAATTCCTCTACAACAATGCGACCCGCTCGTGAGACAGCAAAGGCGTCCGCCGCTGCGGCCACCGCTTCTGAAACGGTATCCACACGTTTAATGCCTTTACCTCCGGTCAAATCGACTGGTTTGATGATCAATGGGAAACAAAGCGCTGCAAATGCCTTGAATGCCTCCTGCTCAGATGTGCAACCGATGGCTTTTGGACCGGGGATGTGGTGCTCCTGCGCAAAAGATCTCCATCGATCCTTATGGTGGATCACTGCCGCCGTTGAAGGGTTGTCATGACCCGGCAGCCCAAGTTCTTTGGCGACAAACGCACAGCTGAGGGCCGAAAAATCGTTGCAGCATGGTACGATGGCCTGCAACGAATGCTGTCGCGAAATCGCAAGCAGAGCCTCAGGATCCGAATAGTCACAGGGAACATACAGATCGGAATACCGATGTCCGTAGTCCTGCGGTTGGTTGCCGGTTGTCAGTACCCGAAACCCCAGGTTCTTCGCCGCGAGAATCAGAGGCACGTCAGAGTGACTGCCACCAGCTATCAGTAATTGTTTCATTTGATGGGCATAAAAAACATAACTGTTTCGACAACACCTTCGGTGTAATGTCTTAGAAACAGTTTATAGTCAGAGCGAATCCGAAACACCTGCTGCGGAATTTTCCAGATATCGCCGGGGTTATGGTAAACACAGATGGCCATTCGAGGGTGCCAGCGTCGAATTGTTTCTTTCGCGCCGGAAATCGCCTGGGGTTCCGCGCCCTCGATATCCATTTTCAGAAAACTCAGGTTTGGCATTTCAAATTGATCGAGGGATCGAGTCTTGACAGTGATCTCTCCGTGTTCGCCAAACGCAGATGTCGATCCCGAACTCGTAAACTTCTCCTCACCTTCTTTGTCAGAAGCACCGTAAGGAAAGCACTTCACCCGTGGGGAATTGCCAAACCGACTGCTGACGGCAGCGAATCCCACCGGGTCAGGCTCAAAAATCCATGCCGATTCAAACTCCGGACAATTGCGAATAAATTCCGCCGTAGTTGCCCCATCAAATGCTCCCAGGTCGGCAAAACACTCACCTGCAGGCCTGAGTTCAAGAAAATTCTCAAAGTATTGCAGGTGCTGACGCTCAATGAAGTTGTTCAGATAGGCGGGGTTGTCACTCAGACGAAACTGCCTGAGGGCATGAAATGTGTTAAGCGATTCCTCGTCGGAAAGACGCTCCTCAATCCAGTCCCACTCCGCTGCGTGCATCTCGGCGTCTTCGCGAAATCCCGACAGAAACCGCATCGCCGGTAACGGAAGGTCACAGCATCTGCAGAAAGTGAAAATGTCACAGAAATTCAGCTGATGCTGCCTCAGAATGTCACTCGCGGTACGGATCCTGCCAAGGATGGTGCTGACAATCAAAGCATCTCGAGGACAATCCTTCAGTCGCACGACGGGCCGCTCCGCAAAGACACTGGCAGCGATCCTGTCGTCCAGAATCCCGGCGATCGGGATCTGCCTTGCCACCATCTCCGCGTAAGGCGTGGCGCCAAACAGAAATCTCCTGGAGACAGGCGCGGCAAGGAATTGCTGACAAATAAACTGCCCAGCCTGATTCATGGATACACTGTTCATCGATGCTTCCATTCCGGTCCAATGACGAAAATCAAGGTCGCAGCTTTAATTCCATAGCCCGCGAGCGTTTGCCTTTGAAGATTGCTTTCTGGCCTGAAGGAGTAAACCTGCATCGCCGGATCAGGTTCCAGGGCGACCTTCGACACCTGCTGTTGGCCCTTCATCAGAATTAAGTTTCCAGAGAATATTGACACGCTCCATTACCGGCGTCGTTTGTTGCTGCGGACTGTCGACTTTTCGGCATCTCTTCAAACACGCGCACCCACTGATTGGCCGCAGAAGATCGACTCATCGCCTCCATCATTCGAAGTCCCTCAACCGCATCTTCGCCCGTAGCAAGGTAATTTCCAGAGGCGTCGCATGTCGCCCTTGTTTGCAGGACCTCTGCAATGTCGACGTAGTAATTTGCAAACGCCTCGATAAATCCGGCCGGATGCCCTGCTTTGAATCGACCGTAGCGATCCTGAGAGCAGATTTCGGCTTCGTTGCTGCCTCTTGTCAAGACCTGCGTTTTCCCGGTGTTATCATGAAGCCGAACTTCCTCCGGATTCTGCTGATACCACTCCGCCGCCCCCTCCGTACCAAAAATTCGTATACGCAGTCCGTTGGTGTATCCCAGCGAACATTTTCCGAACCATAGATTTGCGGAAACATTCTGTGTGTATCGAGCGAGGCACTGCACGCTGTCGATAATTCCCGAAAAGCAACCAGAGTTCTGCTGTGTGGCACACACCTCAATCGGATGCAGACCTGTGAGAAACAGAACCAGCTGATGCAGATGCACCCCCAAATCAAGTGATACAGTCGGGATTTCGTAATCTCTCAACCGCCACGGCTGGGGTTCAGGACGTCGATTTTCTTTTCCGACCAGTCGCAGAAATCCCTCCTGTGGCATTTCTGCCTGAACGTGAAGCAAACGCCCAAGTCGCCCTTTCCGGATGAGATGCTTAAGTTCTCGAACAATTGGGTAACCAGAATAGTTGTAAGTCACCGTTAGAAATCCATCGTATTCATCCCGAGCCTTGATCATTTGCTCGGCATCTTCCACTGAGGATGCCAGCGCTTTCTCACTGATGACGGAATAGCCGAGTTCCAGTGCGTAGCAGACTATTTCTGCGTGACCGGGAGTCGGCGTCAGAACAGAAACTGCCTTCAGGCGTCCGCGTTCCGACTCCAGCAGTTGACGCCA
The DNA here is from genome assembly GCA_903871805.1 of uncultured Planctomycetaceae bacterium. Lineage (GTDB taxonomy): Bacteria > Planctomycetota > Planctomycetia > Planctomycetales > Planctomycetaceae > SXXK01. The sequence continues at coordinate 38,433 of CAIQIE010000427.1, forward strand.
GTCGCTGTAGTTTCTTCCCGCAGCAATCTGCAACTCATGGGCTGTTGCCCTGTTTTTCTGGATATCTCTGCTGAAGCACCCGGCAGTGATCGCCCACCGATTGTCCATTTGTGCAGCGATCTGGTGCGTTCGCCCCACTGCCGAATTGAAAGCGCCACCAATTATCCCCAGTTCCAGTTTCGTACTCATGATCGGCTCCATTGAGTCTGAATCTGCTCTGAAGACGGTATGTCGGACATATTCAGGGTCTGATCGACAATGTAAAGTGGTCTTTGACGAACCTCATCAAGTATACGACCGAGGTAAAGTCCCATAATACCTAACTGCGTAAATCCCAGTCCACCAAGAAAACAGACCAGTAAAGCCAGTGTCGTCCAACCTGGTACTGGTTGCTGTAATGTGAAGTGTCGGATGAAGATGAAAAGCCCATAACTCAGTGACAAAAATGCCAGCAAAAACCCGAACTTTATGGAATACAGAAGTGGCTTAACAGACTGGGCCACAATTAACTGCATGGCCATTTCCATCAGCCGGGCAAAATTGTAGGCACTGCGTCCCGAAAAACGTGGCGCGTGTGTGACATCCACCGTAGTTTTGGAAAATCCGGCCAGATCGAGAAGCATCGGAAAAGTCCGACTGCGGTCTCGGTATTTTCGTATCGCCTGAATCACAGCAGAAGATGATACCGAAAAATTGGCTATGGTGTTGTCGGCCTTCAGGTCGCCAAGGACATTATAGAGCCACACAAAAAATCTTGACATCCAGCGACGGAAAAAACTGTCATTTCTGTGTTGTCGACGTGCCTGAACAATACCGAAACCTTCATTGGCCTTTTCCAGCAGTTTTGGGATCTCTTCCGGCTGATCCTGAAGATCGCAATCCATGACAACCACCCAGTCACCTCGGCAGTAATCGAGACCTGCTGTGATGGCAAAGTGCTGGCCAAAGTTTCTGCTCAACCTGATACCACGTACGTTCGTGTCTGACTCGCAAATTGCGCGGATGACCTGCCAGTCATTTCCCGGGCTGCAGTCGTCCACGAACAGAATTTCATAACGACAGCCCATTCCGCGCAGGACGCTGACCAGCCGTCGAAATAATTCCGGTATGCAGTCTGCGCAGCGATAAGCCGGTGCGATTATGGAAATCAGTTTTCCGCTGTTAACAATACTGCCAGAAGTCTCTGTCTGCTCATGACTCATAAATTATATCCATCCCTGCGTCGCGCTGTATTCCGTTACCGGTACAACGCCTCTGCATGTCCCCCTTCAATGAGACTTGATCAAAGCGTGATTGTAAACCCGTATGAGGGACTCATCTTCCAAAGGCACGTTACCTGATGCGCGTTCAGAGTCTGGGTTTCCGTAGAATGGATACTCAAATGCCAGTGCCGGTGCTATTGACGGTAAGGCGCAACTCTGAGTGCATTTTAATGTCAGGCAGACCTGTACCGAGTCTGAAGAAAAACCATTCTGCCTCGCAAAGAACACTGCGGGGATTTCCAGAAAAAATGGTCTGGAAAGCTGTTCTATCGGGCCATTAGAAACCACCTTTCCGTTGACCGTCACTGAATATTCGATCGGCAGGTCTTTCCACAGGACGAAGTCTGTCACCAACAGTGGAATCGCCCTCGCCCTCTGATCTCCCGTGACAAAAACTTCGAGGCGGTGAGCCATTGACGGAACCGGTGAAGAGAGCAGAAATGTCTGAGAGACTTCTTCGCCCGTAAGTAAGTCCTGCCGCTGGTCAGAAAATCGGATCGCTGCACAGGAACGTGAGACCGTGACAACAGCATCGCGACTGGACTTCCCCATGGAATTCGTCTCAGGGAGGATCCTGATTCTCAGGAACCCCAGCTCCATACTCTCCGCCATTCTTCCGGTAAGAATCCACAGAGTCACGATGAACAACACGCCTGCACTTCCCCTCAACAGATAATGCAGGTGCAGTCTGATTTCAGAATCTTTCACTTGTCGCCCCCTGCTGCTACAACGGACCGACAAAATCGTTCCAACACAAGTCCAGTACTCCAGGTCATCGGGAAAACCGCGATTTCTCCATAGTACGGACACGACTCCGCGATAAGTACGAGAATGAAAAAACCGCCCACGCAGAAAATAAGGGGGAATAGTTCTGCCCTGGTCACTGCGAATAATGGCAACAGGAAGCACCGAAGCACGGCACCGATCAGTAATACACAATAAACGGCATAAATAACGCGTCTCTGCGTCCCGTACCATGGCACGCGGTAGACTTCCTGAAGCCCCTCGACGCTGTCCTTGCGTGCCCCGAATGCACGGTTTGGATAGTCCATGACCTGATCGCTGTAGAATCGATTCTTCAGCAGGATGCCTGTGAAAGTAAGAGTCCCCCCGGTCAGCTTTTCATGCATCAGTTTGCGAACAGCCAATTCCTGCCGTGTCGGTCCTGAAACAAGGGGAAAGAAGTCTCTTTTCCACCAGTCAACATATCGAGCGCTACCATCCGTCTGTGAATCAACAGCCAAAATGTGATCAAGGAACGGAAGTGTCTGAAATGGTCCCGCCTTTGCATCGATGACGGCCCCCACGGTGCGCTCAATACGAATGCTGATCAGGCAGGCCACGCCGACAAAAAGGCAGATTCGCAGTCGACGAGACCATATCTGGCGGCCAGAATTATCATCAATCTGTCGAGTTGTGCTGAGTAGTTCAAGAATCGAAAAGCACGCGAGACTGAGCAGGAGAATCTGGTTATAAGACTTCGTCAGCTCCAGCAGACCTAAGCAGAGACCCAGAGTCGCACAGACAAGCACCCGCCGGATCATTCGAGCAGATCCTGGAGAGTCGCCCGGCGCTGATTGTTCCAGCGTCCGAAGGATTTCAAAAACACACCACACCGCAAGCATCCAGAAATAGCCGGGAGTGTTGTGGCTGACAATTGTTGTTGCGTACCAGAATCCCGGGTACAAAAACAGAAATGGGAGCGAGCAGCATGCTACTGACAGGGAAAACATGCGACTAACCATCCAGAGAAACATCATGCCTGTGAGCAACTGCAGGATGACGTTTGTGACTTCGATCACACGGAGCCCGGAGTCGCCGATAGAAAACAGGGGGTAGGTCCAGACAAAGGCCCTGCGCAGAAAGACTGGAAAGCCGTAATATTCGCGACCGGAGAAGGAATTCCAATCCCCGGAGGCCATTTGCTGTCCATAGGACAGATACTTTTCATAGTCGCCTGTTTGTACAGAGTCCAGAAGTAGAACCCAGAGCACTTTCAGCACCCCGGCAACCACCAGCAGCAGACTGACTAACTGCAGTCTCTCTCTGTCTCCGGGAAGGCCTACGATTCGCCTGCAATAGACAAAAGTCAAGCTGCCAATGGCCGAAATGAGGCTCAGGGATGCAATAAACTGATTTCCCCAGCGAATGCGAAAAAAGGTTGGCAGAGCACAATACAACTGGTGCAATGCCAGAAACAATGTGAAAACGAGCACAAGGGAGACAAGACCTCGACCTAAAACTGCCCATCGGCTTACACCGAATTTAAACGGATCCCCGACATGGCCAGGGTTACCGCCAAATCTGGTCATTTGGCAGATCAGTCGGTAGAGGTACCATGGAACAAGCAAAAACACGAGGGCCTGGAAGAAGGGGGTGACCAGTAGCCACTGGTCACCCTGCCAATTGAAGCTTTCGCAGGGATCCAGAGAGTTCCACCGGGAGAAATTCTCTGGCACGTATTCCGATATCTTTAACGAGGCCCGGAGTTCGTATGATGCGGGCGAAGGGATGAAAGGCAGAGGTCCCTTCCGAAGCGGAACTGGCCACGATGGCTGGCACCAGTTCTCGCCGATTCGTATCTCCTCCACCAGTGGCGTTGAAGAGACGCCTTCTTTCGCAAAAACTCGAAGGCTGATCAAAGGCCCGGATTTTCCAAACTGACTAAATGCACTGCGGTCGTCCTCCCTGCGAGTTAACAACCAGACTTCCCCGCCAGGCCCGATTGCATGGACTGCAGCGACGGAGGCAGCAGTCTCCTTACCGAATCGCACATGCACCTGTCCGTAGTTCAATTGCTCACGGATCCGCTGAACCATGAGCACAGCAAGAATCAGAAACAACAGCACTGTGAAAATGGATCGATGAAGATTCATGATTCAACGATCCAATACTGCCCTGGATTCAAGCCGCGAAAAGCGGCAGATGTTCGGAGAAACCCAACGACGTCATTCATACGTGGGTCTTACCCATGAAAATCGCAGCAAATCGCCTCGGTCAGTTCGCAAAGGTACTTAAACCCCAGTGGGGCCCGGATTTGCGGGTGGAATTCACTGTGTCCTTCTTGTAAGTCGCAGAGAAGCGCCGGTCAAAAAGGAAAACGAATTGGTCTGCACATCCAGAGAGGCCTTTGGTCAAGTTTGACACATGTGTGGATTGTTCTGAATTTGCGAGCCGCTGGAAATTCTGCAGGAACTCAACCTCATCCGGATTGTTAATAACATCCGAGGGGATTTCTGCTGATCAGAAACGGCGAATCAGTAGACAAGCGTGACTGCCGAGGCGCCTGAAGGCATATGGCGGGGAACACGGACCCAGGCAGCGAATAAGTGGCTCGGAAGCATGCTCGCACTGAGACATGCTGTGAACTTTCGGTCGAACGTCTGCGAAGTGGCTGGTGCGCGATCGAGGGCCACGGCGACTGAGTTCACTGCCACGGGCCAAATGAATCACGGGATGCAACCCAGGCCTGTAAGAGGCACAGAGATGCATCCCGAGTGATTTTTCATGCGGCCAGTCGGGGGAGCGTTACAGACTGGCAGTGATCAGAGACAGGAGTACTACTTTGCTGGCGCCCCCGAAATTCGAAGCATAGACAATGCCGTTTGCGCCGACTGCTGAACGATCGGGTCCGGATGGTTGTGCATCCCCTTCAGCAGTTCTTCTGCCAGATCTTTCTGGTTGTAGACGGCCAGCATCGTGATGGCTGCCTCAACCCTCGCCAGATCCGTCGCTGACAAGGCCAGTTCACGGTACGCCGCAAGTTCCGCCGGGGAAACGGTCCCCGGCAATTGCCGCAGGTCTCGCCAGAAAGTTGTCTTCTGATCCTGTGGCATCTGGCTGTAGAAGGACCGCAAAAATGCCAGAGGAAGCCCGCCCACAGTTCCTGTTGCCGATGCTGCGACTGGCGGAGCCGTTTTTGCTTCCGACACGCGTTCCGTGGATTCGGTTCCACGAGTGATCGGGAATGCTGGTGCGGCCGGTGTGACTGTGGAGACAACCGGTGTCAGCATTTGCGGGAGTGCGGAAGTGGCAGAGGATACAGCAGCGTGGGCCTGAGCAGAAGGCACAGTGGCATTCTGTTCAACACTAACCTGTTGCCCAAGAGCATAAACGATAGGTAGAGGTGTCGCAGCAGGAAGCGGCGTAACAACTGATGGCATTGAAGCCGCGGTTACTGCAACTCCGGGTTGCTGCCCCGGCAGGTACTGCGGGATAGTCGCTGCCTGGACCACTGGCTGCTGATTCGGGTTATAGCCAGCAGCAAAAGCGGGCACTGGAATTCCGGCATTCTGCTGCACGGCTCCAGGAACATGTGCACCAGCCGGCGGAAATGCTGCAGATGCCTGAACATAACCAGGGTTCGGTGTGCCTGCAACCTGAGGTACGGCCATTAATCCTGCAGGAATCTGCCCAGGGGTTCCCACATAAGCCTGAGGAACCGCGGTGCTCGGCTGCGGCTGCATGTACGCAACCTGAGTCAGGGCTGGTCCCTGTATCGGAATCGGATTCGCGCTGGAGAATGCCATTGGCTGCTGTGGCAGCCCGGGTGTGCCAGGATATTGGTTCAGTTGCAGTTGTCCGCTGGCTGCCATTTGAGCCAGACGCTGGTAATCAAACGTCTGCCCTGAAATAACGATGCTTGGCGCTGGTGTGGCCTCAGGAGCGGGTATGCTCTCGCGGGATTCGTAATCTCGTGACCAGCGACTTTGTGATCGATATCGACGATCCTCTGCTGCTGCGGCGTATTCCTGTCCAGCCTTATAGTCCTCAGCCCCGCGGGTAAACGCATCGTCAGCATATTGCTGATCGTGCCTGCTGCCCCACTGAGGCTCAACAATCGTTGCCTTCCTGCTGGAACGACCAGCATCGTGAATAGCCTCTATAGGACTTCCCTGAGCAAAATCGGCCAGATCCCTGTCGCTGTCGTTTTGCAGCATATCCACAGAGACGATCTGACGGGATTGCGTAGACTGCTGACTGCCATGTTGGGCACTCCGCCAGACTCCCCTGCTGTCGGAAGATTCCCTTCGCGAGACCGGATGCTTCAGGACACTTGAGGAAATTTCGACGATCCCGGATTTTGTGTGTTCCTGTGGATCCGATACTGAGACGATCGGAGAGGACCCGGATTTTTCTGAAACCGGCAACTTATCGGATCCCACCCTGCCTTTGTCGATACCACCGCCCGACTCGGTGAGCTGGAGGGCATGGTCTGTTCCAATCAGTCGCAGGTCAGAGGCCAGAATAGTGGTACTTGCCGGTTCCTTCTCTGCCACGCTGCTGGCAGACTGGTCGCTTGTCTCAACAGTTGGCGAACCCGCTGCCAGTGCCGTCAAGCCAATCGTATCGATGGAATCCGTCTCGGTGATCACTGTGCCATTTTCGTCATCCTTCTCAACATCCTTCGCCAGCAAAGCCTCGCGTGGAAACGCCGGCAGTTGAGAAGCAGCGCCAGCCAAAGATTCAGTAGTACCCGGGGAGTTTTGATTGGCAAGCATCGATTTAATCTGCACCAGCGCTTCCGCCGCCTGCTGATTACTGGCATCCGTATCGAGAGCCTGGGAAAAATAATGCTGCGCCTGGGTCAGTTCTCCCTTTTGGGCCAGAGCAAAACCGACTGTCGTCGCCGCAGCCGCTTCGCCCATACTCTGTCTGAGCAGGGACATCGCCGCAGGCACCTGATCGAGTTCGATCAGGGCAATCGCCAGATTCGACTGTGTACGGGTGTGGCCGGGTTTGATTTGCTGGGCCTGCTGAAAGATCTTCAGTGCTTCCTCGGCATTTCCCTGAAGGTAATGCGAATACCCAAGATCGCAGAGGATGTCCACATCCATGGGAGAGATCTGATGTGCCTGATTCAGATAATTGACAGCCTGTTCCGGGCGTCCCGATTTTTGGCTCAGGATTCCCAATCGATGATGCAACTCCGCCTTACGGGGATACTTCTTCAGGAGTTCTTCATACTGCTGCGAAGCTTTCAGGAGTTCGCCTTTTTGCTCGGTCATCCGGGCAGAAAGAAACGTTTCCTGGTAAGCGTCTTCTGAACGACCGGTGATGCGAGCCGTCAAGTTCGGCGCTGAGGCACAGCCTGCGAGTACCAAAGGCATCAGCAAACCGAGCAGGGGCTTACGATTGCGGAACATTGTTTCGATCCCTTTCAGGTCACCAGAATCTCTCAGACCACACTGGTCAGCAAACGTGGAGCCGTTTTCAGGCTGTCAATCCTGCCTGCTGACATAAAAATTGTTGGCACGCGATCAGCGAAAACCACCACCACCAGTACTACCAGCACCACTAGTACCAACGCCACCACCACCTCCGCCATTGCTTAACGAATTTCCATAGGCCCGCTCAGCTTCCGCGGAGGGCATGCCGGCAGCCAGTGCTGTCCCAACGATCACTCGCTGACCTGCAGCAGGAACACCCATCAGTGTCATGGCCGCGACGATCACATTTCGGCGGTCTTCATCCAGACGGTCACAGGGCGGACAGTTATCAATCAGTGCCGCCAACTCAGTGGAAGCAGCTTCCACAATGATCGGAAATGGCACTTGTCCGGCCCGTGCCGCAATCTGTCGCAGATGCGCCTCGCCGGCTGGATTCAGCCTGGAGGTTCCCGCTACAAACTCGTGTTCGTAAATTACGAAGTCACTCGCTTCCCCATGCATTTCCTGCAAATCCATAATCGGACGCACACTGGATCCGATGGGTGCTGGTGGATCCGGCAATGGCGCGGGGACAGAAATTCGGTCACGAATGCATCCCGCTGTTGTCAGAAGACATCCCGCCAGGAGCAGTCTTCCACTCTTGTTAATTACCACCCGACCGCTCCTCAACAAAAACGTCCAAACACGAAATTCCATTCTGTGCCTGAACAGGTTTCCCGATGACACCGTACCACTTACTGCGTAATGCGAAACTGTTGGAGTGCCAGTTGCCATGCCTCTCAGCACCCCGAGTTGTATTCAAACGGTCACTGCGAGAAGCCCACCTTGCCGGTCGAAAAGTATCTCGCACTGTTCTCATAGCTGTTGAAGTACAGATTCGGATGCAACAGCTGATCGCGATAGTTTGGCCAGACCGTCGCACGGTGATGATGACCTGGACGGCCCTCAATGCGGTTGCGAAGGAAAAAGTCCACATCAGTTGGCTCTGTCATATTCAGCCCAGGCAGCAACTGTGGCACTTCACTGGCGTCAATCGCATGTACAATTTCCGGGCTGATGATCACCACCAGTTCGATTTCATCAGAATTTGACGTCCGAGCACTCCCCAGACTTCCCAGCAGTGGAATATCACCGAATCCCGGAAGTCTGCTTGTTTCTCCACTCTGCTGCTGTTGTGTCAGTCCGGCGATTGCCAGAACCTGACCCTCTCGCAATTCCACCGTCGTCGAAGCCGATCGAGTGTCAAGTCCAAAGATTCCGTTGACTTTCGTGGCAGTATTCAGGGTACTGAACTGAGGGTTCACCTGCAGCCGGATACGATCTTTGTCAAGCACAGTCGGAGTAAACGTCAGCATAGTGCCATAGCCACGAAAAGTTGTCGTTGCTGCTCCGACTCCATCGACCCCAACAACGGTGGGAACCGCAAATTCACCACCGGAGATGAACGTCGCCGGCTTCCCACTGATCGTGACCAGAGTTGGTTCCGCCAGAATCTTGGCTACCTTACGCTGCTCCAGTGCCTGCAATGTCACCCTGAACTTGTCCTCACCAAATGTGCCGCTGACAATGGCATTTCCAGCCACGCCTGTTCCCGCTCCGAAAATGAAGTCTCCGATCTCAGCATCAAAGTCGGCCCCCAGACTCCTCGCTGCCGCTCGCTTCAATTCCGCAATTCTTACCTTCAGCATGACCTGATGCTCACCGGGAACTCGTATCAGGTTGATGATCGTCATGGCGTTGGTGACGGAATCGAGGTTGATCTCATCCATATTGGCCAGTGTTGCATCGGCGGTGCCGGTTCCCAGACCCGTTGAGCCCTGTAAATTCCCCGGGCCCCCACCCTGGCCCCCGCGACGGAGGAAGGACAGAATTTGAGAAGCTTCCTCCGCGTCGCGTGCCTGCCCCTTCACAATGATCTTGTCAGCCACAGGAATCAGGCGAATAAAACTGTTCGGGAACAAACGCGAAATCTGCTGCTCCAGCTTACGAATCTCCAGATCACGCAGCGCCAGGTCCTTCTGTTGTGGCGTAACGTGAACCACAAAACTGAACAACTCTGATGAGTTCTGATCACCCAGCCAGACCGTCACTGTGGTCCGCCCGGGAGCCTTCCCGATGATCTCCAGCTCGCGCTGCGTAAATGGAGTTGTCTCTACAATTTCAGGATCCGCGATTGATGCTCGCGCGATGTTCTGCTTGAACAACACCACCTTGGAATGACGCTGCTCAAGTCGCAGCTCCGCCGTGGGTTCACTGATATGGGAAATCGTACGATTTATGGAATCCACCGCGTCAGGCGCCCCATTTTCCTGCCCTGTTACAGGCAGGCTGAAGGCAAGACACAGCAAAACTCCCGAAATTCCCGGTATTCCTGACCTGTACATTTCCCTGTCCCCACAAGCTTGTTCACAACGGACCCTTTATGCAGCACCCGTTGGGCAAAACAGAGCGTCAGCCGAACACAGAAGATTCCGTATTCCAGCTTCAAACGCCCGATTGGCAGTCACCCTTCGGTATCTCATCGGCAGTCCATTGATCGATGAAAAACTCAAATCAAATATTCTTCAGCAAATTTCTCGAAGTATTTCATCCCCGCAGATTTTGTTGGTGGCGCGCCCCTTGATTTCCCTCATTCGTAATAACCATACTCATCGGCAAAAGCAGGATTTTCAGCAAAACCGTCAATGCCGCACAATCTGATCCCTGATGCTGCCTGTCTGCCCTTCATACTGGCAACTTCTGCCGTGTTTCTGAATCAGGTTGGTTTGGTCGTCCTGTAACATTCGCATCGATTTGACGCAAAAAGCCGCTTGTTTTTATGCTGTCAGATACAACGAAGCGGCTTGGATTTTCCCGTTATTTCGATCTGTTGACCCATCATGACGGGTGAGTGACAGGCAGACCTCGGACGAAGAGACACAGGGTCGGGAATTGCAGGACAGAATTAGCAGACTGGCGAGTTCTGAGCAGAAGCCTCGTTCCCCTGATCAACGGATTTGTGGCTCAAGATTTGCAGAAATGGAATTCGCTATGAAGTTTACCCTGGGTGCCTTCGTTCAGTCCGCTTTCATCCTTGCACTCTTTTCATCCGGGCGTGCCATAGGACAGGACAATGCAAATCCCGGCGAATTTGCGCCTCCCGGTGATGTTCTTCTGCAGGACGTGCCCCCAGAGGTGCCACCCGTTCCTGAACCAATGATGCAGGATCCGGCAGGTTCTGCCGCCGAACCGCTGATGGTACCGCAGGCGTGCGATCCCTATGGTTCAATGCCTCCACTGATGTGCTCTCCGATGGCAATGCAAATCCCCCCGGCTATGCCCTATGGGCCCGCTTGTCCTTCAGTCGTGCCGATGTCAACGACCGGCGGCATGTGCTGCATCCCGCCAATCCAGACGACAAGTGGTTGGTGCCCTCCTCCTGTTCAGTTTGAATCAGCCTGGTGCCCGGGCGGTCAGGGATTTCAGACAGCCACCTACCCGGCGCCCGTCTATTCCGGCTATTCTCCCTTTGTGGCCGGATATCCTTACTCAACGGCACCTGTTTACGCCAACAGCCCGTCCTCAAAGCATCGGGCTCACCCGCTGAGAACAGACAGTCTGCTGCATTGCAGTCCCGGAAACATGTTTCCCATCGGCCCAATTTCTCCAGTTGCACGCGGCTCCTACTACTTCCGCCCGTACAACTTCCGGCAGGTGCAACTTGACCAAATGCGTGCTGCAATGTGGACGGGAAATACAACTTCCCCCTACACCTCTCCCTTGCTGCCCGAACTTGCGGCGAAGCTGGAGAACTACAAGGACTCGCTCGACAGGGCACTGCTCCCGTCACTGGGTAACCCAAATGTGACGCAACCCGGAGTCCTCTCGCCACTGTCCCCGCGGTAATCGGCAACAACTGCCGAAGTTGGATGGTTGTTTCAGACCAGTGAGGCAGGCAATGCTCACTTTGCCATGCCTCGCCAGTTTGAAGCCCTGTCCCCGGGGGCAAGGTGCTCTTTCTCCGCTGAGATTGGGCATTACCCCGTTTCAAACCGTTTTTTTGGGGTGTGGCAGTGTTGGTGCCAGAGACGGCGATTAGGGTGCTTAGTTGCGGTTTTTGCCCGGGCAGTTCTCAGCGAGTCACTCCTCCCTCGGGGGGCGAAGTTCCCTCTGAACTGCCTTCGTTTGATTGCCTCGATGACCTTCGCTCCATCTACGCTCCAGGCTGCAATCCTTTATTGCTATGGATGGCCGAGGCGAACACAGCGGAAATCTGCTAACAGCATAAGCGATTCGGAAAGGAGCGAGACTGCGTTCTGGCGTTGAAAGCATCTCCACCATCCCGGTTTATGGTCCGGTCGTGTTTCAGTAACGCAGCTTTCATCCGGCCTTCGCAGTTTCTCTGACTGCCGAAGGTCTGAGATTTCTAATGGTTAAACGGCAGTCGCGCGAAAACGCACTGCTGGTGAAATGCCCAACAGAATGCAGGCAAAGCCTGACTTCGCACACACCAGCATAATTCAGCAATCAGCCGAACATCCAGCATGCCCCGGAAGTATTAGTATTCGGGGACTAAGGCCATATTGGTTGCACCAGTCAGCGGCAGGCTTGTATACCGTTAGAGACCCTGGATACCGAACTTTGCAAACACAGGTGCTGCTCCCAGGCGGTTGAAAATGACTCAACCTTCCTTTTTTGCAATTCACAGCAGAGAACAACCTCACCAGCGGATGCTTCGGGTTTTGCGCCCGCCAGCGCAGGTGACAACCGTTCTCCGACTGAGACTGACTTTTTCAGTAAGACAAGTTTTGCGATATCAGGAAACACACGAAACTCAGATACGGGGGGCAACTTTCCTCAAACGGGAAGGTGTCCCCCCTCTGGGAGATTCTGACGATGCCTGCGAGGACGACCCTGAACCAACAAATTCAGTCCAGGTCACCCAACACCTGGATAGAGTCGGTAAACATTGAGTCAAGCAGTTGCAGGTCTTCCTGGGTTTCCACAGGGCCCGCAACCGACTGCCCGATGGTCGCCGGCTGAGTTAACGTCTGCTGGGCTTTTACCTTCACAACGGGCTGTGATGTCGATGGCAGGTTGGTCTGGTCAATCCCACTAAGCTGGCGAAGCCAGTCGGCAGAAATCATTCGTCCTAAATCAGAATCTGACTCGCTGTCAATGCGATCAACGCGGACCACAACATCCCCATTGTTAATCGGGGAACCGCTGGCAATCAGGGAGGTGCTGTCAGCCGGGGCAGCAGTGTCAGTTGGGGCAATCAAGTCCCGCCCCTCAGCAGTCGCCCCATCCGACCAGAGGTCGATGGCGTTGACGCTGCGCCGCTGGCCGGGTTGCAGGGTGCCGGCCATCAGGCTGTCTGGTGTGGCCTGACCGTCAAGGTCGCTCAAGCCCAGCACGTGACCCATTTCATGGGTCAACACAGTCAACAGGTCCATCGTGCCTTCCGGTACCGTTTCGCTCATCGAACCCACGTACCAGCCGTACCCAAGGGCGTCGTCGTCCAGCACGATCCGCGAGGATCCTGTCAGGCCGAGGGCGCCCTCATCGTCCAGATTGCCAATCTCAATCGTGGAGCTGGTGAGCCGCGACAACTGCTCGACCGTCAAACCGGCATTTGTCCAGTTGGCAATGGCCAGGGCTTTGAATTCGTCGACCAGTTGCGGCGTCAATGTGCTGCCCACCTGAGTCACCTGCTGCATCCGCTGCTGGCTGGCGTCGTCCATGCCGTTTTCATCAAACAGCAGCCCGTCCAGAATCTGCGGAGCGGCAGTCGGTAG
>CAIQIE010000428.1 GCA_903871805.1 uncultured Planctomycetaceae bacterium
GTCACCAGAGTTTTGGCCAGAGACTTGGTCGTCGCCACAGAGAAACGCGCGACGGACACAGCGAGGGAGGCAGTGGACAGCCGGAACGTCCTGATCCGCCAGAACATCCCGCCGATTCTCCTGCGCCATGGTGAAAACTCCACCCGCTAACGCCCTGTTTTTTCAAGAGTCCAAAACCCTCGAAAAACAGTCCTGGGACTCGTACAAAATTGTCAAACGACAGGTGGATGGCCCCCAGTTTGCGTACCACAGCTCCAGCTGCCAGCACTATCGCAATACCAGCAAAGGGAGAGCCTGCACCTCCAGCAAGGGGAGGGCGTGCGGAATCTGCGGTGGGTGACGGGTCACAGCAAGGCGACAAAAGTTCCCAAAAACAGTCCACGAGATTCAGAAAACCGTTTGACAGCATGTTTTCCAATGGAGAAACTTAAGGACGTCATTTCCACACCTTAAGGGGCGGGTAACAATGCAGAGCCAAACGTTCAGCGCATTGAGGCTTCAGCTTTTCGGCACGCGCACGCCACGCTGTTACCGCGGAGGACATCGTGCGTTTTCCGTGGCAACTCGGCTTGTTGTCACTTCTGTTTCGCCATGCAGTGAAGCATAACCAAACAAGTCGGAGCGGCGGTTGGCGCGTTTTCTGGATTCTACGCCGGTGTCCGCCGCCCGGTTACCTTTGGCGTTCGGCCTATTACAATTGCATCGGAGACCTTACGTGACAAACGATCCAAATCAGCCTTCTGCAGCAAGTCCCATAGAGCTTTCGAATCGCGGTCGCGAACTTTCACTTGCTCACTTCAATCACGTCGAGCAGCAGGTTTCGCTCGCTGCGACGACCGCAGGCCTTATCGTTGCCGCAGATGCACTTTTGCTCGGAGGCTATATTGCGGTCACGAAGGACTACCAAGTCTTTAGCACGTTTGGCCAGACCACACCAGGGATTCTGTACGCCGTGGCTGGGGGGCTTATTGTTCTCGGTTTCCTATTCGCACTCTTCGCAGTGTTTCCAAATATCAAGTTCGCTTCCCTTCAATTCACGGTTGAAAACGTTTTGTTCTTTGGTTGGGTGGGGAAGCAGAAATTCGACAAATACCTGAATACTTTTGTCGAAAAAGATGCGAAAGCCGGACTAGAGCTTGACCGCGAACTCCTTTGGCAAGTCTGGGGAAAATCTTGTTGGCTAAATAAAATGTTCACGTTCATCCAACTTGCCGTTCTTTGCACGATACTGGGGACAGTGCTGACCTGCGGTGTACTCATCGCATATGGACGATTGCTCCCGATTCCAAACTAGGGCGAAGCAAGCGGTGCACCGGAACGGGCGATCCGGGCGTTTTCCGATGGTAAGGTCACTTCCGCCCGCATCTTCGTCACTTTCGTTCATTGCGTCGAACGGTCGTTTGGTCAGTCGTGGGCCCAGTGGGGGCGGTGTCAACAAAAACGAGGGCCATCCACCTGTTCATTGTGTTGTAACTACCTCGCTGCAATTGCTTTGCGTTCTGCCCGTGTCGATCGTTCGCGGCAGCTGTCGACGTTGAGAGATTGGGCCGGCAGAGACACCAACTCGCAGCGCCAGTGAGGACATGCGCTGGGAAGCGAATATGCCGACGGAAGTCTCCATGGCCCGAGTCCTGAATCGGTCACTCATGATCAGCCGCGTCACCGGTGCCAGCCACCTGAAGGTGCCCCATCAGGAGCGGAAAAGAGCACACTGATATTCGGTACTACCTCAGCAGCCTACCCCTTGATGTATCCCTTTTCGCGAAGTATGTTCGCAATCACTGGGGCATCGAGAACACGTGCCATTGGAGCCTGGATGTCACGTACAACGAGGATGGATTAAAGTCCCGAAATCGACACGGAA
>CAIQIE010000429.1 GCA_903871805.1 uncultured Planctomycetaceae bacterium
AAACTCGGCGGAACACATCCCGCGATGGCAGGCCATTGGGCAGTTCGAGAAACGTCTGCAGAAACTGTTTTCTTGCCACTGCCCACGCCCTGATATTCGTGGGGCCATCGGCACCGCAGAGCACTGCCAGAACCGCGATAGATAAAACACTTACGAGAGGATGAAGGCGGTTAACTGAGGATCGTGGATCTTCGAGTTTCTCGAAGGCTGTGAATAACTCGTAAAGTTCGAACTGCTGATTCTTGCTGGCTGCCACAGGAGCATCTCCATCGGAACTTGGGGGCGGACGTTAATCCCACGATCGTAGGAGATAACCCTGCCCAGCGCAATCCTTCCCATTTTACCAAAAGCCCGCAGAATGTGCGCTGGCCCTGCCGCCCATCGCGTTCGCGTAACGAGGTTCACCATCTGCTGGGCAAAGGTTTCAGTGGTATCATGATGTGCGATCGCTATTCGGCCTATAACCACCTCGCGGACGAATGCCGTCAGTTCTGCTGGGCTCACCTGCTGCGAGACTTTCAGGCGATGATCGATCGTGGGTCTGTTTCCGTCGATATCGGTACGCGGCTGAAGGAATCCGGGCAGGAACTGATTCACCATTGGAATCGGCTGAAGTTGAACCAGATTCAGCGGGCAACATTTGATAAACATTATCGCAGACTCCGGGCAGCAGTCCTGGACGCACTTTACGACGGTACTCTTTGCCGCGAGCCGAAGACTGCGAAAACCTGTCGCCGTCTAAGCAATGAGTGTTACAGCCTGTTTGTCTTTGCACACCACGCGGGAGTGTCTCCGACGAACAACGCTGCGGAACAGGCCCTGCGAAAGTCGGTCATTTTTCGAAAACTGAGCTTTGGGACAGAAGAGAAAACTGGAAGTCAGAATCTCGCTGTCATTCTGTCGGTTACGGAACCTGCCGCCGCGTCAGCAAACGACCGTTCGACTATATCCTGAATGCCGTCAGGGCAGCTTTCAGCAACAAACCTGCTCCCAAACTCATCACGCAAAACTGACCCTGCTGTGAACGGCAGCGTGACACCAGGCGAAAACTAACCACAAAATCTCAGAAGAACCGACGAGAGGGGTACGTCAGCCGTGGCGAACAAGCTGGCAAAAGCGCAGTGTGCCGTCCTCTGGAGACCAAACGACGGCGACAAATAATTCCCAAAATTCAAAAGAACCTACCCCACGGGCCCTTGACACGCCCCTTACGCAGTAATATTCTACCGTGCCTCACTCCCGTTCTCCTGCTTTATCGCTCCCCGTTGACGGCGAGCACTGTCATGTTTGACTTTTTTGAAACGATTGCATTGGGCTTAGCAATCGGTCTTGCCGCATGGTGGGCAACGTCGCGATTACGTCAGATTCTCCGCGTAACATCACGCGCAGTGCAGATCAATCAGCAATGGTAACCGAAAGCCTATGAACTTGGATTGCACGCAATTGAACGTGGGAATTGATCCCGCCGTGTTTGCTATGACGTTCGCGACTGGATCCATTGTCTATGAATCACAACCACAGACGAACCTTGTGTCACAAGAGGGTGATGCGGAGCATTATATGGCAGCTGCGGAATTTGCCAAAGAACGACTGGATGCTGTCAGAGGGGCCAGCGCCACCAGCCCCAAGCGATGCATCTGGCCAGCGGCCTTGAATGTCGTTGCGTTAGGACAATCGCGTTTTCCACCGTGCGGCAAAGGACGACGTGATGGTATTGTTGATCGTCACGCCTCTCTCCCGTCAAGCAAGTGCAATCCGAGGAGTGACCTGTGGGCAGCAAGGTCAATCGGCAAGCATCGCGAGCAGGACGGACAACAAGAGACGCGCAGTCGGACTTATACGAACGGCACCGCCGTACACCTATCAAACACCCGGAACCCTACGATCTACTTTCTATGTTGCTTCTTTCGCATTGCCCGCAACACAACATTTAACATACCTGCGTTTTTTATCTTACCCTTCCGATCGATTCATTCAATGCACCGACTCAGGATTTTAGCAGGAGTGTCAACCTGGCTTAGTGCTGCCTTATGGTTCTTTCCAGCGTTTCGGGAAAGCACTCACTCCGGATTCGGTGCACAGAATTATAACTTTGGCATCCTTACCGATGCGAAGTCGCCGTGTTTCGTTACATTCCACAATCGAGGGTTGACAGACTTAACGTTGATGCATCTTGACGTGTCATGTTCTTGTGTCAAACTCCGCTATCAAAAGCGAGCTATAAAATCCGGCGATCATGTGAGTATTCTTTCAGATTTCAGCCACGCTAACGGGCGAGTTGATGTGTTGCTGACTGCTATGTGGCAGCAGGACGGGCGCGTTTTGCAGTCGACATGCCATCTGTCGGCCGAAGTAAGTCGCCAGTCAAGGCCAGAGGTATACCCAGTGCCGGATCCAGCATTCGAAAAAGTGAGATAACGGTTCTATCTACGAGTTAGAGTCTTTTCAATGTACATGTGGGAGGGTCTGCCGTGAAGGGTGTGCTTGCATTTTTGTGCGTGGCTGGATTCGGGGTACTCGCATTTGCTCAGCAATATGCTGGATGCCCAGAGGAGAAGGCAAAAAAGGTTTGGTGCCCCGAGGCCGTGGTGTACTGCAGCCAGTGTCCATTGGAGAATTGCGGCGGCATCGCTGGTTGCAACGGATCAGTGCTCTACGAAGACTTCTTCAGTTGCGAAGGGAATCCGGGGGCGGAAACCAAATGCATTCAGATAGTTAAGAGTGTGATTGTCGTCAACCCCGATGGAACAGTTGGCGAGACGATCCAGCCAGTGACTGCCGTCTGTTATCGCTCATTCAGGTGCACCCAGCGGAGAATAACTTATACAAATCCGGAAACCGGACAGGCGACATCGGAAATGATCTGTTTAGCGGATTTGGGAACGCCGAACAACAACTTGCCACCCGTGGAGAAGCCGATCTTCAAA
>CAIQIE010000430.1 GCA_903871805.1 uncultured Planctomycetaceae bacterium
ATGCCATTGCAGAACTGTCTTCATCCAGAGTGATGGTTGTTGAACTCAGACAGGCGCTCGAACAGGCTCGATCAGCGAACTCCCGCACGGCAGAGCTGAAGGCCAGGCTGGCCGAGCAGGACGCGATCATGAATCAGCGCGCTGAATCTGAGGCAGCAGCCAGAAATGCTCTCCTGAAATCTCAGGAAGAGGTCGAGCGACTTACACGGATCGCCGCAGAAGCGGCCCAGACACAGAATTCTGAAGTATCGGACTTGCAGGACGTAATCGATCAGCGGGATTTAATGATCGCAGACTTAAAACATGAGCTGCAGCAGTCGCGGCAGGAGGTGCATCAGCATGTTGAAAGTCAGCGCACGGTGAATCAGCTCCAGACCGAGCATCAGATAACTCTGCAGAAGCAGATACAGAACGCTGAAAAGGGATTGCAGGACCGGGATAACCTGATTCGTGAACTTCGAAATCACCTGGCAACGATGTCCGGCAGAGGTCCATTTGCTGCGACACTGCCGAATTCACCAACAGAATCCCCGGAACCTTTAGATACAGGGACTGAAGATGTTATCAGCAATGTTCATTCTTCAGACTTCTACATCAATCTCAGCGGGGCCCAAACAGGTTCGGTGATGTCGAGTCACTCTCAACTCCACTCATCCTCATCGGAAGATGACGACGAATTCCTCAGAATTGACGTAGGGCTCCCGGATGATGACCACCTAACACTTTACGAGCAGGCCGCGTCGGAGCCTGAATTGCAGGCCCTCGGGAAACCGACGGGCCCCCCGGAAAATGCCGATAGAACACCACATGGCGGCTCTATGTCTTTCTCAAACTCACAAAAGTCTCACCTGCAGACTCCTGGGGTATTGAGTGCCGAGCTGATAAAGTTGCTGGAGATGGACTTCCAGACCGATGGAATGAAGGTGCAGGACACTGACGCTCGCGGACACACACCGGATGAACCTGAAAGTCCCTCCTTCACTGATCTGGCAGATCAGGGCGAGACAACTGCGGAATCACAGGGATTTGCAGTTGCCGATGCTTCCAAAGATTCAGCGGCCAGCACACTCGAACGGGAAATTGCGGACAACGAAATGCAGCAGTACATGGATCGACTGATCTCAAATCTCCGGAATCCGACACCCCAGCGATCTGGTCCCCAGGGAGAAAAAACGAGCCGCAATACAGGATTTGATTCAGAATTCTCCCAGAACAAATCGGCTTCGTCTGCAGCGGAAATTACTGGTGCGTCCGGTGGAAAGAAGTCTGCGGTTTCTTATATAGACCAGTACATGTCCGGCCAGCGCAGCCTGGACCTTGAACCTGATACGGAGTCTTCAATTCCAGTCCCTCAACCACCACCTCTCGATAAAGTTGAAGCACTGCAGTTGACTCACGGTGTGACTATCTATCGGCCCAGAGCCAGTATGCAGAAGCTCCGCGATGACATGAACAGTATCCGGATTATGTCCACACGGTTTGCCGAACAGGCGATTGTGAGCCACTCTCTGAAACAGCAGCAGTCAGGCCTGCTGCCGCGATCGGCTGCGGTCGTGGCGTCTCTGGCCATTATCGTATGGCTGAAGCCCTACCTGCTGCTCTGGATCAGCTTCCCGCAGTATGTCGAGTGGGGCACTCTTGGTCTGCTTTTGCTCAGTTGCCTAGAACTGCTTCGCAAGTTCTTTGTCGTGCTGATGGTGCGGTTTGAGCAATTTGCCGGTGACATGAAATCCCGACGCTCCACCGTTTCCGGCGATAGGCCTGATGCAAAGAAACAGAGCCGCCAGGACACGGCCCATGATAACGGTGATGCTCCACTTTTCTGAGATTGATCCATGATGCAGGCCCCGCTGCCGACCTGTTCCGCCCGTTGAACAAGGCCTTGGCATGCGTCGCAGCCGATTTTCCGCATCCAAATCACAGCTCTGCAGTCGTCACAAAGTGGCTGCTTGAGGAAGCTGCTGATCCACTGGCATCAGCAACGGTGACTGCTGGGCCTTCCTTCCAGAAATGCCTTCAACGCACTCTGGTGTTTCCAGACTGGACGCGATGGCGAGGAATGTCACAATACAGGCAGCTAAATTGAGGTTTCTGTGACATCACATCATGGTCAAACCTCCAGGACAACCAGCAATTCCCTGGTCTGGGACACGTTGCAGACAGCCAGCGGACTTAAACCGTACAGAAACGATCCACCCCGCATTCTCGCAGGAAACCAAAGCCTGTCAGCCGGGCGGATCCGGGACCGGAGTCTAATATGGCATCGCCGAAACAGAAAAAAAACAGCAAATCCGACGTATCGGATACAGACCGAGTGATCGTCTGTACCAATCGCCGCGCTCGTCATGAGTACGACGTCCTTGATGAACTGGACTGCGGGATGGTGTTGACTGGCAGCGAAGTTAAAAGCGTGCGGAATAACAAAATCACGATCGAAGAAGCCTATGCACGCGTTGATAACGGGGAAGTCTGGCTGGTCGATTGCGACATCGCCGAATACGCCCAGGCCAGCATCTTTAATCATGAGCGACAGCGGAAGCGTAAACTGCTGATAAATCGGCGGGAAATTCGCAAGTTCGCGGAAGCAGCTGAAAATGACGGCCTGACGCTGGTCCCCCTTGCCGTTTTTTTTCAGAGGGGCTTCGTCAAACTCCGTCTGGGACTTTGTAAAGGGCGCAGACAGCACGACAAACGTGAACGCATGAAAGAAGCCAGCGATCGCCGGGAAATGCGCTCCGCCAGGATGAAGTTCCGCCCCCGCTGACGGCTGGTCATTCCTGCAGACCTTCCCGGCCGGAATTACACCTGTCAGATTTGCCGCGCAGCGTTGTACCATCGTCCAAACGAGGCCACCTCGTCACCTTCCGGACTGAATCCAATTCAGTACTCTCAATTCAGCACTCTCAACGTCATTGTCCCGAGGGAACAGCTCTCTGCAGGGCTGATTACGGGGTGACGTGGTTCATGAGCCACAGCATTTCGCGGCAGATCTGCCGCGAGCGTTCCTGGTAGCGGTCAGCTTCCATGGGTGTTCCGTCGGCTTCTTTGGGGTCCTCGTAACGCACTGCAACTCGCAGATCGCAGCCCATGGCCACCGGACAGTTCTCGTCGGCGTGCGAACAGGTCATAATGGCACAGTAATTCTCTGCCGGATTGGGGGCGGCGTTGAAAACTTTCGAAAAACATTCCTGCGACGGAAGCGATGCGGAGACGCGGACTCTGTAGCGAGGATTCCCGGACTGCTCATCATCAGCGTCGATCTGCAACCCCGCAGCACGCAACGCCGTGACCGCTCGCGGATTCATCGCCGTCGCCTCGGTGCCCCCCGAAAATGTCTGAATTGCCGACAGACCAAAGTAGTCGGCAGCGACCTGGGCCCAGACCTGGGACAGGTGGCTGCGTCGCGAATTGTGGGTACAGATAAAGGTCAGTCGTACTGAATCCCCGCTCCGCCGCTTAGCAGTGACATATTCGCTGATTTTTAAAAGTTCCACTTTTCGTTCTGTCGCGATCAGGTCTCCTTCCGCCTCACGTTCGACAAGAAATCTCAGGACCTCTGGATAAAACAGACTGCGTCGTTCCGGGTTTTTCTCTGTCATCACAGCTCTCCACAAATTCTTCACTCTTTACCGACAGTCACTCTTCACCACCAAACAGTACAGCGCCCAGCGGAATTGCCAGAACAGCTCCCAGAACCGGTGCCACAAGATACACCCAGAGACTTTGAAGCTGGCCGGAAACAACCGCCGGGGCGAGGGATCTGGCGGGATTCATCGAGGCGCCACAGATTGGTCCCGCAAACATCGCCTCCAGAGCAATCACTGCCCCAATGGCAATGGCCGCGATCACACGTTTTTCTCCGGAGCAGGAAAACAGACTGAGGATCACCACCATCAGAATCAGCGTCAGAATGGCTTCCAGAACAAAGGACTGCAGCACGGCGCCAGCAGGAAGAGTGGCCCCCAGTGTTGCATGCTGCGGAAACAGAACTTTCAGCACCAGACTGGCGCTGAAAGCGCCCACCACCTGGCTCAGACAGTAGGGAACTACCAACCGTCGCTCAAAACGGCCTGCGACAGCAAGTCCCACTGTTACCGCGGGGTTCAGATGAGCGCCAGACACCTCACCCACCGTAAAGATCATCGCAAGGACAATCAGTCCAAAGGTCAGAGCAATGCCGGCATGAGTGATCGCGCCACCACTGACATCATTGATGATAATCGCACCGGTTCCGGCAAAGACGAGGGCAAAGGTGCCAAAGCACTCCGCCGCAAGCTTCCGCAGAGTCCGCTTTTCCTTCAACCACATTTTAAACATCCTTCCGTACTGCGCACCGTGACTGCTTCCGTCAGGCATAGTGCCTGCTCCAGAAGAGAACGCACACACAGGTCAATGACTCTGTAGTGCACCTGATTGCCTTTACGCCGAGATGCCACGATCCCAAGATCCGACAAACGCTGAATCTGATTGGAAACGGCCTGGGGCTTCATTCCTATGGAAGAAGCCAGTTCGGTCAAACAGAGTTCAGGCGACCGAATCAGAGAGTGCAGAACTCTGACGCGTGTATCGTTCGCCAGAACCTTAAAGACCGAAGCCAGAGCGCCTGCCTGCATGGCAGTCAGCAGCCGTCGATCCTCCAGGGGTTCTGATACTTTGCAGGACTCGGTGAAGATATTGGAAATCATGCGAAGCTGCTACAGTCTCAGGACTTGCGTATGGACCAGCATTTGTGCTGCGGAGGTTTTTGCCGCGAGGCCTACTCACCCCGACCTGCACATACACAATTACACAGACTTGTGTATTCGTTGTCCATCGGGACAGGAAACATTTCGCGAAGGGAGTTTGCAGATGGGGGGGAAAATATTCGCCATGTTGGCGAAGCCGAGACTCGTTACAGTTCGCTGCTCCAGACGGGTTCAGAAATCTGCCGCCAGCGAAAAACCAGCGAAGTCCGTGTTTGACGCGCGACACCGTGAAGCAGAAGATACGACTCCCGAGTTTTTTTTGAGTGGGTAAACGTATGGCCGGAAAAAACGCAGCGGAAGCCCCGACCGGCTGCGGTCAGGAGCACCAGAAGTTGCCGCAAAGTGATCTGCACGCGGAGACGTTGTCGCGATATGCATGGATGATTGTGCTGCTGCTGTTTCCAGTGGCGATGCTGAATTATCTGGACCGTCAGATGCTGGCGGCCATGAAGACGTCGATGGTCAGCGACATTCCTGGAATGAACACTCAGGAGAACTGGGGCATTGTGCTGGGCTCGTTCAAGTGGGTCTATGCATTGCTCAGTCCGTTTGGGGGCTATGTGGCGGACCGATTCAGCCGGCGTCACGTGATTGGATTAAGCTTACTGGTCTGGTCTGCCGTAACGTGGTTTACCGCATGGGTGACCTCGTATGAGCAGTTGCTGATGATGCGAGCACTGATGGGGATCAGTGAAGCCTTTTACATTCCTGCGGCACTGGCGCTGATTACGGATTACCATGTTGGTCAGACGCGGTCTCGAGCGGTGGGAATTCATCAGGCCGGAATTTATACAGGGCTGATTCTGGGAGGGTTTGCCGGCTATGTCGCCGAGGCGCCCACATATGGATGGCGATTCGCGTTTTCCACCTGCGGAATCGCGGGAGTGCTTTACTCGTTGCCATTGTTATTACTGCTGAGGAACCGCAGTGCAGTCGACGATCGAAAGTCTCTGAGTCCTGTCACGGCGATCTCAACACTGCTGGGCAATCGCAATTATCTGCTGCTTGTTTTGTATTTTACGCTTCCGGCGATTGCGGGCTGGGTCGTGAAGGACTGGATGCCGGACATTCTGAAGGAAAAGTTTCAGCTGGGTCAGGGGCGGGCCGGGCTGGTTGCCACATTTGTGCATCCGGCATCGATTCTGGGAGCGGCATTGGGCGGATTTCTGGCGGATCGCTGGATGCAGCGGACGTCTCGGGGGCGGATTCTGGTGAGTGCTCTTGGGATGGCCATGTTTTTACCGTCGCTGTTTTCCGTGGGGAATGCACCGACTGCCGGAGTCGCGATTATGGGGTTAATCCTGTTTGGAATTGGCTGGGGATTTTTCGACTGCAATAACATGCCGATTCTCTGCCAGATTACCCGACCTGATCTGCGTGCCACAGGCTATGGAATCATGAATCTTGTCAGCATCAGTTGTGGCGGCTTTGGTGACTGGGGATTTGGCTATCTGAGGGATCGGCAGGTGCCGCTGAACCTGATTTTCGGGGCCTTCGCACTGGTGGCTGGAATTTCCGTACTTATTGTTTTGCTGATTCAACCACAATCGCAGGATGAATTCCGTGAGCGGGGTTAAACCGTTGGCAGGATCGGCAGTCTGTCGCACGACCACGACAGTTGCGAGTGATCCGTTCTTTACGGAGCGTCGCAGGGCAGGGCTGTTTTGGTCACTACTGTTTCTGGCCCTCGCGCTGCGCGTTGCTGCGGCCTGGGTCATCGACCAGAAAGTTTCGTCCTCGGGCGGCAGGTTTCTGATTGAAGGTGATGCAAACGGGTACTGGGAACTTGGACAGCGGATTGCGGCGGGGGAAGAGTACGCGATCCATTCTCCACCACGACGAATTCTGCGCACTCCGGGATTTCCGTTGCTGCTGGCGGCTTCAATTCTACTATTCGGCGACAGTGTTTTTGCGGCCTCACTGGTCATGGCAGTCACGGGGACCGCCTGTTGCTGGCTGACGTTTCGCCTTGCCGAGCGACTCTTTGACCGGGGAACTGCCTTCTGTGCCCTGCTACTGACAGCGATTTCTCCGTTGCAGATTGGCAGTAATGTCCAGATTCTTTCAGAGACATGGTTTACCTTCTGGGTCCTGTTGAGTCTGTTGTCGCTGGTTCCTGTTTTGTGGCAGTCGCGTGAGGGGGCTGCCGGACTCGGTAGTGACAATATCGGCGGTGCAGAAGGTCTGTGGCCGGGACTGCGAACTGGGATGGTCACGGGGTTGGGGGTACTGGTTCGACCGGGCTGGATCTTATGGCCGGTGATTGCCGCCTTTCTGGTGCAGCTGGCTCCGGGCCTACGGGGACTTTGGCGGAAAGTCGTGTTGGCTGGAACCATCTGTGTGGGTTGCTGGCTGGCACTGGTGCCGTGGGCCGCAAGGAACTACGGTGTCTCGGGCCATTGGATCCACACATCGCTCTGGTCTGGCCCCAGTCTGTACGACGGCCTGAATCCGCTGGCGACAGGATCCAGTGACATGCGTTTTCTGGATGACGAGCAATTGTATTCAAAGATGTCGGAATACGACGTCAACCAGCATTACAAGCGGCGATCATGGCAGTTTGTTCTCGCAAATCCTGCCCGGGTCATGCAACTGGCATATTGGAAAACCCTGCGATATCTGAGTCCGACGCTTCAGGCGACCGGGTTTTCCGGTGGTTTCTTTTCCATAATCTGCGTAGTTTGGTACGGATTCTTCTGGACTTCCCTTTGCGCAGGTGTTTTCAAAGCACGTTCGGCCCCCCTGAAGCTGGCCCTGCTGGCAGCCCCATTTCTGCAGTTTTTGCTGGTTCATATGGTATTTGTGGGGTCGGTCAGATATCGTTTACCGGTGGAATTTCCGCTGTCTGTGATTTGTGCCCACGGATTAGCATCACCCATGCAACGATTTTTTGCGGGATTCAGGCCTACAGTGTCAGCGGATTGACATTCACCAGTGCTCCGATCAAATCGGGCGACTTGTGATCTTCGGCAGGGATGCATGAACGTCTTTTCTGTGCTCAGATGGATGCTGTTCTTCGTCGTCGCAGCAGTGGCTGTGGCGTGCGCAGGAGGCGTCTACGTCTGGACTCGGTGGGATGGTCTGATCCGAAACCAACTGACCCAGGTTTTTGATCGTCAGGCTCCCGACCTGATCCTGCATGTCGACGAAATCCATCTGCACGGCACGTCTTCGATCCAGTTCACTGGGGTCGAGATCCGTGACAAAGAAAACCGCGAGTTGCTGCTTCGCATCGCACGCATGGATGCCACTGTGGACGAAGCCCAGCTGATCGAGCGGCAGGCCCTGTTGATTCGTTCCCTGGACCTGCAGGATGTTCAATTGGTATTGAAGCGTTCTTCGTCAGGGCGCTGGAACTGGCAGGAGTATCAGTTTCAGCGGGACGAGAATGCCGTATTCATTCCGCCGGTGGTGAATATTCGAGACCTGCGAGCGCAGGTGCTGCTGGAACATGGTGCAAACATCGAGCCTGCGGAGCTTCAGCTATCTGTGCCGGAATTTCAGGCCATTCCGGGATCCGGTGATGCCTATGATTTCCTCGGAGATCTGGTGCTTCCGGGCGCCGGCACGCTGTCCCTCAGAGGGGGCTGTAATCTTCAAAGCCGAAGCTGGTCGATCGCTGGCAAAGTGCGCGATGTCACGGCGGACCAGAGTCTGATAGAGCTGGCACGCTCCACCACACCGCAGTTCACTCAAAAGCTGATGGACCTGGATGCCGTGCTGAAACGGGTTCTGCCGCAGCCAGCTTCCGAAACGCCATCGCAGCCGCCAGAAGCCACTGGTTCCCTGAGTCTTGGCACTGGTCACACCGCACCCCGTTTTGTGGGGCTGCTGGATGTGGATTTTCATGCGGAACGAAAACCGGGGACCGACATTCCGGACTTACGTCTGAAGGTGG
Organism: uncultured Planctomycetaceae bacterium; assembly: GCA_903871805.1. Classification (GTDB taxonomy): domain Bacteria; phylum Planctomycetota; class Planctomycetia; order Planctomycetales; family Planctomycetaceae; genus SXXK01. The sequence goes on from CAIQIE010000430.1 coordinate 8,644, forward strand.
ATATTCGCAATGGTTCGCTGGCATGCTCAGCACTGCCATTTCGGTTTGCCGACATCGATGCCACGCTGTTTTTTGATAACCTGAATATTATTGCCCGGCTGAAGAATGCGCGAGACGGAGAGGCCCTCGTCTCTGGTCATTTTCAGATGCAGTTGGGCGAAAATGCAGCAGCCCCGGAAGCGGCACTGCACCTGGAAAATTTCCCGGTGACCATGCAGTTGAAGGCACTGATGCCGCCAAAGACACAGCGATTCTTCGACCATTTTCAGCCAGGCGGACGCATCACGGGTGATGCGAAACTGCGCAGATTTCCCTCCGGAAAATGGCTGCCCACCTCGGTCACTGGCCGGTCACGTGACGGCAGCATGCAGTTTCATCGATTCCGGCAGACCGTCACTGAAATCTCTGCCGAGCTTCAGCAGCGTCCTTTGCCCGAAACGGCCACATCCATGGCAGATGTGATTTTTGACGTCACGGCCGCAGGAAAAGTCGGCGCGGATCCTGTGACCGCCGTTGGCTGGCTCAGAAATCCCGGAGCGGAAATGGAGCTGCGGTTCGATGTTGATGTTGACACACTCCCGATCGATACCAGATTTCGTGATGCGCTGGATGAACAGGGGCGAAAAGTCATTGAATCGCTAAATCTGACCGGTGTGGCAACAGCCCATCTGGAATGCTATCGCTCCCCCGGACTGGATCAGCCAACGGACATCGTGCTGAAGGGAAAAGTTCGGGACAGCAAACTGCGGTTCAGAGGGTTTCCCTATGATATTGACAAGCTCAGCGGCGAGGTGGAATTTCATTCGCAACGGAAAACGTGGACCTTTGCCAATCTGCAGGGCCGGCATGGTAAAGGTGAGATCACTGGCAGCGGGCAGTTTCGAGGTCTTCCAGCCCCGGGGGTGCTTGAACTGACCGTTTCGGCTCGTGGGGCCGAACTGGACGCGGACCTGTTCAATTCACTGAATTCCGCTTCGCGGTCCATCTGGACCATTGTGAACCCAGAAGGCCGGATCAATCTGAAAACGGTTATTTCGTGGACAGCACTCCCCGATCAGAAACCGAACGTTCGGCTGGAAGATGTTCAGGTCTATGACGCAACGATCTATCCCAGACCCTTTCCCTATCGGATGCAGATCAAGTCGGCAAACCTGAGCTTTGATCCCAATGATCCCCGCGCTGCCGGGCGACAGCACTGTGAAATTCATACCCTGCGGGCTGAGCATGACGGGGCACCCATTACCGCTCTTGGCTGGGCAGAGGTGGGGCCGGATGGGGAATGGCAGGTGCATCTGAATAACATCAATGCGATCGATCTGCGTCCGGATGATCAGCTCCGTGCCGCACTTCCGGGCAGCTGGAGGGAAACACTTTCAAGACTTGCCCCCGAGGGAACCATCTCGCTGGAATCTTCCGAGATGGATTTTCGCGGCATGGCCGACAATTCCGTGGCGCCAACGGCCGCGTGGAGAATGAATTGCAGACTCAGGGACTGCCGTATCTCTGCAGGGCTGGACCTGCAGAAAATCTCCGGACTTGTAAGAGCAACCGGGTCCTGGGACGGCCAGCAACTCATGAACGAAGGCGACCTGAAGCTGGATCAAACGGAAGTTCTCGGTATGACGATCGGCGGCATCCGCGGGCCATGGCTGATGACGGACGATGAACTGGTTCTGGGGAGTCGTGACGTGATTCTGGGACGCGTCAAACCCATCGACATCCCCACAACTCAGCGCATCCGTGCACAGGCCTTCGGTGGCGTTCTGGAAATGGACGGACTGGTGGATCTGACTGCCGGCAGCAGCTATCGTTTTTTTGCCGAGCTGAAGAATGCCTTGCTTGAGGATTATGCCCGGCAGCACGCCCCGGAGCAGACCAGCCTTCAGGGAGTTGTCAATTCGTGGATCTTTGTGGCCGGCGATGGAAACACAGCCCGCAAGTTAAAGGGGAAGGGGCAGGTCCAGATTCACCCCGCAGCCCTGTATGAAGTCCCGGTCGTTCTGGAATTGCTTTCTGCCATGTCCAGACTAAATTTTCTGGTGTCCAACAAAACGGCATTCAACTATGCACTGGTGTCCTTCGACATTCATGACGAAGCCTTCTGGTTTGATCCAATCGACCTGATCGGTGATGCACTGTCGCTGCGTGGACGTGGGCGAATTGGCTTTGACAGTGATGTCGTGATGGACTTTTACTCACGCCCACCTCAGAACCGCTCGCCTCAGAACCTGATTGGAAATATGCTGATGTCCAGTGCCACCCAATGGGTGACCGTTCAGGTCCGCGGTACAACCAACCGGCCACAGACAACTGTCAGCACCCGTCCTCAGATGGACGAATCTCTGCGTCAGTTATTAAGTACATTTGAACCACGTCCAAACGCGCCGATTCCGGGCCTCGTGATTCCAGGAGCTTTTGGATTACCTTTCGGTCAGCAGGGAATGAAGCAAAGATAACAGACATCCAGGCTCAGCAACCCGCGGCTTCCCCTTTCACACGCCCGCAGAACCTCTCGTAGTATCCTTCCATCACCTGAAAAAATCAGGAGTATTCCCCATGTTTCACGATACGCCGCATAGCCTTTCGCTGCTTCTGATGATCGCAGTCTCATGCTGCTTCATGTCCCAGATCGCAATTGCACAGAACAAGGACCCGGATGCGATCTATACGCTCGGCCCGGATTCAAACCGACAGGAGGGCGTGCCATCGGGAAAACTGACCCGACACGAATGGACCAGTACCATCTTCGAAGGAACCGTGCGGGAGTACTTCGTTTATGTCCCTGCACAGTACGACGGGACTCAACCCGCATGTTTGATGGTTTTTCAGGATGGACATGCCTACGTGGATGAAAACGGACAATTCCGGACACCGATTGTTTTTGACAATCTGATCCACCGGGGTGAAATGCCTGTCACCATCGCGCTGTTCATTAATCCCGGACACAGCGGAAGTCCTGTGCCGGAAAATCGCTGGCGCACATCCAATCGCAGCTTTGAGTACGACACTTTAAGCGACCAGTATGCTCGATTTCTAATGCAGGAACTGGTTCCGCATGTCGAACAGTCCATGAAGCTGAATCTGTCTCAGTCAGCAGCGGACCGAGCCATCTGCGGAATCTCCAGCGGTGGCATCTGCGCCTTTACGGCCGCATGGGAACACCCGGAATGGTTCAGCAAGGTTCTCAGCCACGTTGGCAGCTTTACAAATATTCGCGGCGGTCACAACTACGAGGCCCTGATTCGAAAGACAGAACGAAAACCCATCCGCATCTTTTTCCAGGACGGCGAGAACGATCTGGACAATGAACACGGCAATTGGTGGCTGGCAAATCTGCAACTGGAAAAATCGCTGCGATTTCGCGACTATGATTTTCAGTTTGTTGGAGGATCTGGCGGGCACAACGGAAAACATGGCGGTGCAATTCTTCCGGACTCTCTGCGATGGCTCTGGCGAGATCACGTTGTCGGGATTCAGCAGACGCCCATGGAACCCGTAAAGGCCACTGATGTGTATGCAGACAAAGTCCTGACATTCACCGGCGGCGA
>CAIQIE010000431.1 GCA_903871805.1 uncultured Planctomycetaceae bacterium
CGGAACAACATCTGCTCGCTGATAGGGCCGTACCCCAAGCATGCAGGACGGATACCAGACATCCAGCCCACAGATCAGGGTCTCAAAGAGCTTATTCGGGGCATTGTAAATGTAGTTCCGAGTCGTTCCCCGGTAGAGGATCAATCCGACATGATATCTTCGCAGTAACCGGGGCAACTCAGAGTAATCCACGCCCTGAGTGTTGATGGCGATCTGATCACAACGAATTGATTCCAGCCATTCCCTCGTCACCTGATCACTGTTGTTGATCATCAGATCCAATGCCACGTCCGAGGCCGGTTGCCTGAGCACCCATTCACAGACCTCCCGAATCCAGGTGTCACGAAACGAGGCGGCTCCGGCATAGAACAAACGCAGTGGTTCCCCTTCTGCGGGCCATCTGGCTGCATCCCCGGTTGCCCAGTCAGCAGGCGGGTAATTCGGCATCACACGCATTTTCGCCGACGGAACCTCCGGAACATCCTCCAGAAACATAGCCACACGATCTGCATTTGTGTGCGAAATCCATTCGGCGCGCTGATACAAGCCGTGAGATTCCAGCCAGTGCGCAATCCTGGCGACAAAATTGCCCCGCTCTCGATAGTGCGCTAACTCACGATACTCATGATAGTGAATAAAAATACGGCACAGAGGATTCAGTACGGCATACAGAAACACGCCGGGCGCGGAGTGCGGTTCCAGATAAATCACTACGTCCGGCTTCAGCCAGACTAACCTCAGAAGGACGCTGATCGGAAATGACAGAAAAAGCCAGAATCGGCTGAGACGGCTCAATCGACTACCGGGAAATCTCCTGCGAAAAATCTGACAGCCAGAAACAAAAAAATCGGGATAGCCCCGATCATTGCTCGTCGTCAGACAGGACAACTCGATCTGGCCCTGACGCCCCAGCACATGCAGCAGGTTCTGCGCCGGTGGAAACTGCTCCAGCGGAAACCAATGCACTACGGTGACTTTCACCCGAGATCTCCTTTCAACCCCGACAAGATCAGTTCCTTGTTTTCCTGTTTCGTCCGGTTGTGGCCAGTGCTCTTACACAGATGCCATAAAATTCAGAAGGGCGCGGCCACCACGAGGACGCAAGTTCCTTGCGGCTCGGATGGAACTTCGCCCTCCCCAAAAAACCGCAAAATCTTCGCGGCTCGGGTGGAACCTCGCCCTCCCCGAATACGGCTAGTTGCGAGGTTCGTGGAGCCTTTGGCGGCCGAAGTCGATTCACCATTCGTTGGAGCGACAGTAGCCACGCAGCACCCCAAGCCACTGCAGAACGCGTTTTGCAATGACCTTCCCACGGCGGAGTAGTCCCGGCCGCGGCCGATGCCGGTACAGGAACTTGCTGCGCTCCGCGAACGGTAATGCCTCCGCCTGTTGCATCAGGCCCGGCAGGATCTTCCGAAACGGCTTGTGCAGATAAGGTGGCCAGTAATGAAACACAAGGTCAGCAGCTTCGGTGAGCTCGATGTGCTGTTGCAGAACCCACGAAAAAGCAAACTGCTCCAGAATGTGCAGGGACGAAACGGCACAAAGTCGGTCCGTGATCTCCAGAACTTTTTCAATCAATGGCAACTGGTCGGGGTGCAGACCAATCACACCGGCATTCCACATCCAGGCATCCGGCGAAATTCCCAGATCCTGAATCGTGGATTCCTGCGTCAGCAGCGCATGCAGATTGCGATACAAGGGTGTCTGCACACCAGACACCCACCCCTCCTGAATGTGCATCACGCCACGGCCCGGCGTAATTCGTGCTGCCAGGTTTTGCAGACTGCCCCGAAACCACGTATCACCATCGACCAGTACGACCGATGATCCGGATTCTTTCAGCAAATGCTGCAACGCCAGAATCTTGCGACGATGATTGAAATTCTGCGGCCCCCCCCACTCCTGCCACTGTTGTGGTGTGACCAATTGCACTTTGACCGGGAGACCAGCAAACACATCCGGCTCGTCGGTATAGATCACAATCCGGCAGGGCGCATCCTGGCCTCTACGGTGCAGAATGGAGTGCACCGCGAAAATCACTTCCTGCTGGTGCAGCCCGTGACCATACGACAAAAGCAAAACTTGCATCATGCGGATTCACTATCCCGCCTCAGCGGCCAACACAGTAACACAGTCATCCCGAGAACCGAGGGCTGTTGTGGATCAGGCAAGGGCTGCCAGAATATCCTGCTCCCGGCCCCGCAATCGCCGCGCATACGGTGCAATCTGAACCTCGCGATTTGCCACTACGGCCGCACAAAAACGCCGACCACAAACTCGACGAAAAGGCGATTCATCCTGCCTTACGATGCGACCACCGGCAACCGCTGGTCTATGTCGTCGGCAATCCCCGGCGTTCGGGAGACAGAACCACCGTAACATTCCCTGCCTTCGAGGTCCTGTGGCCGATGGCGGAACAACCGGAGTCAATTCCATCCGCTACTCAACCTGCCTGGATTCCGGCAATTGTTGTCGCCGTCACGTTCAGGAAATTCTCGCCAGGCGACGACGGTGCTTCCAGCGCTGAACCCGACGCCAGCCACATCGCTCTGCCAGCACCTGCAACCGCCGCACCAGTTTCCAGCCGATGATTGGCGTCAGCAGCTTTTGCCCCAACCCACCACTTGGTTGCTTTCTACTGCCCCCCAGTTCGGCAACCGCCGCTTCGGCTACAGCGGCAAGATCCGGATGCTCAGGATAAAACTGAAACAGCCAACCTTGAAAGCGATCAGCACAAATCCGACGAATTCTGGGGGAATCCTCAACATTCAGCAGACTGGCTGAACCAGCCTGAGTCGTCCGAAGTGCCGATTCCAGCCCCTTACGCGAATACACGCCACTCAGTGAACCGGAAACTCCCTTGCGGTAAAAATAGATGGCGTCTGAAGCGAACCTGACGCCAGCGCAATTGAGTAACAACCGAATGCTCAGATCAAAATCGTTGTTCAGCGAAAGCTCTTTACACCAGCCACCACTGCGATCCCAGACCTCCCGAGGTATCAACCAGAGCCACGCACCCATCATCCCGTCAGCCAGCGTCAGACTGTCCACCAGCCATTCCAGACCCGCCGAATAATCGCGACACACCGCATCGTCACTTGCGACCGCCAGATCAGGGTTCTGCCGAAAGTAACCCCAGCGACAGGAAGCCACGTGATCAGGATGTTGCTGAATCGCCTGATGCTGCAAATTGATGTGATCCGGATTCAGAAGGTCATCCGCATCGACAAACTTGAGGAACCGGCCGGTCGCCAGCGAGGCACCTCGGTTTGCTGCAGCAGACTGCCCTGAATTGCTTTGACATACCAACCGTATCCGCGGATCCTGAAATTCACGCACAATCTCAGCGGTTCCGTCTGTTGAGCCGTCGTCAACAACGATGAGTTCAATGTCGCTGAAGGTCTGTCTGAGAATTGCATCTATCGTGGCCGCAATGTGGCTCTCAGCATTCCAGGCAGCAACAACCACGGAAACTTCAGGCATGGAAATCCCGCCACACAACCATGATCGAGTGATTCACTCGAATCAGGGCAACAGGCCCCCGACGCAGCACTTTCCGACCACCGTTCAGTGGCAGCGGAATCCATGTCGGCGAACCTGCAATCTACAAACATGCGGTGCCCCAACACGCGGAGGTCCCAGTCCATGCCTTCAACAGGGCAGAATCTTACCACCAAACCCTCAAAAAGAAAAACATTACCGACAAACGATTTCCACAAGTGAAAATAAATTTTCACCGCACCACAAAGAGAGGCCCACAACCTCATCTCACCCGCCGCAGTTGCCGCATCTGTTTCCATTTCTGAATGCGCACCCAGCCAAGAGACCTGGCAAAAACCTGCAGCCGCCGCACTCCTTTCCATCCGAGCCACGGGCTGAGAAGTCTCAGAAGCAAGCCTCCCTGAAGCCGCAAATCGCTTCCGCCGAGGCCATGAATCTGCAGCTCCGCCTCACGCACCAGATCAGGATACTCCGGGTAGAAACTAAACAACCACATCTGAAATCTATTGGCACAAATCCTGCGTATCCGTGGCGAATCCTCCCGAGCCAGCAGCGAGGCCGTGCCCAGTTGGGTGGTTCGCAGCGCCGAAGCCAGCGACTTTGGACCGCGATTCTGAGTAACAGCTTCGGCAATTCCCTTGCGATAGCAGTACAAAGCCCCACCGGCAAACTTGACACAGCGACTTCCCAACAGCAACCGGATACTCAGGTCAAAGTCCTTGTTCAGTGTCAGCTCTTCGTGAAACCCCCCATGTCGATGCCAGACTTCCCGTGGAATTAACCACATCCACACCCCCATCATCCCCTCATCCTGCGTCAGTGAGGTGACCAGCCATTCCAGTGGGTCGTCAAAATCGCGATGGACCCGCTCAATGCGTGGCTGCGTGGATTCCGAATGCTCGCGGAAGTAGCCCCAGGTGCAGGATGCAATGCCTCCGGGGCAGTCCCTGATGGTGCGATGTTGTGCCGCCAGATGCTCTACATTCCAGAGGTCGTCAGCGTCCAGAAATTTCAGAAAACGCCCCCGGGCCATGCCAGCGCCCACATTTGACGCTACCGACTGACCACGATTTTCCTGGCGCACATAGCGCAGTCGCGGGTCGTCGAAGCTGGTCACAATCTGTGCCGTCTCGTCCGTTGATCCGTCATCAACGACGATCACTTCAAAGTCCTGAAATGACTGTCGAAACACCGAACGCAGCGTCTCTGCTATCCAACGGCCGCTATTCCACGCCGTGATGATGACGGAAATTTCGGGCGTGTTACCAACTGA
>CAIQIE010000432.1 GCA_903871805.1 uncultured Planctomycetaceae bacterium
ATGCTGAAGAATTTCAGGATCGCTCGGTGCAATCTCTGGAGCGCTGGCCGGCTCTGGTTAAAGATCTGTGTCGCGGCTACTTTGAAAACCACGCAGCGGACTATGCCCTGCTGTCCTCGCCATTTTTCGACGACGCGACCAGTGTTGGAGTGACTGTCAGGCGGGGAACGATTGCCGTGGCCAGTCGGCGCAACCCGGAATTGGAATTTGTGGACGTCAGTATGTCCGGCAACCTCGCCATTTTCCGCCAGCGTGCCGCACGAACCGCACTCAACCGCCTGCGGCTACAGCTTCAGCAACGATAGCCCGTTCCCCACCCGCGTTCTCGACTCGGTGGTGACGGTAATCACGCCCGCGATCGACATTCTGTTCGACGCATTTTTGGATCGCTTTGACAGTCGCCGCGACGTGCGAAAAGCAGCACGGTGGAGTGAAGCAAACGGAAGGCATCAACCGGGAATGTGGCCAGACAGCCCGGGGGCCTGCACGGAGTCCAGCAAGCGGCTTGCTGGACCATGGCGGCAGTCGCGCAGAGCCGTTGTGAGCGGTGTCGTGAATTAGTTCCTGTATTCCTGCCTGAGTCGCTGCATGTACTTTCGAGTGAATCCAGTGATGTGAAATCGACCGTCGGGAAGCTTCCGGCATTTCAGACGCACTTTTGGCAGGGCGATGAGTACCAGGATCAGCAGGATCGGCCCAAGTGCGACGAACAGTGCTGCAACCGTCGACAGGTGAGAAGGCGCAGACACCCCGGGGGCTGTCGTAAACAAGAAGAAAGCAATGAATATGGCGATCACATATGGGACAGAAAAAACAAAGAACAGACTGTAAAGGAAACGAATTCGGGAACGACTCACGAATCCGTTGACCTTGCAGATGTTCTGCGGTGGCTGATTGCGGAGCCATCGCAAAAAAAACGGCAGCAGCGGCCAGAGACATCCCAGAAGGGATATGACAATTGTGCCAACAAGGTTTCCGGATCGGAAAATCGGAAAGGCAGCGAAGCTCAGGATGGCAGCGACAGAAATGTTGACGAGAACTCGAGCAATACTCTCGCCCCGTCCGATTTGAGGTGGGTCGGTGTCTACGAATTTTAGTATAACAGGCTTCAGCGATTTTTCGTTGACGGACTTCAGGCACCACGCGGGTAACCGGAGGCCGCTGCGCGTGATGATGCCATCGTCGAGCAATTCAAAGTCTGTGTGCTCTGCGACTGGGACATCTGTTGGATGCAGAATGGTGGCTCGATCCTGCATAGTGTTCACTGCAAAGGGATTGTCGTCGTTTTTCCAGTCGGTCATGGAATTGCTCTGCGTTCGAGGGCTCGGAGAATTGTCGGAAGCAGATACTGTCTTTCGGATGGCAGCGACACGATGACGGCCACTGTCCTGCAACGGGTCGGGGAATTCGACGTTTTCGAAACGATGGGTTGTCAACCTCGTGTATATTGAGGACGGCGCGGGCGGATAGTTTTGGGCCATCCCTCCAGGATTTTCGCTCACGCCACAGTGAGTACCCGGAACGTATTCGAGTGTGATCCAGACGTGGGGGGTGCAGGGCGAGTCATTGCGGACGATCACTTTTGAAGTGAAGCATTTCCGGCCGAGCCTCCCCGGGCTTCAGGTCTTCGGTGGATCATGCGTTGCAGTCTTTTTAATTTCAAGCACGTGCGCTTCATGCTACGCACCAAAAATGCCCGCGGCCCCTGTACCTGCAGCGGTAACACACAGCTGCCGATTGTCACCCGGCACCCGGTGCCACGCACCTGAAAACACAGAGCGTCGATTACGAGTACGAGCACCGCGATGCTGAGCACGAGCACGAAGAAGTGCCAGAACAAAGCGATGCAGACGAACGCCTGGAACGACCGGCACCCGGTGCCATGCACCTGAAAACACAGAGCGTCGATTACGAGCACGAGCACCGCGATGCTGAGCACGAGCACGAAGTGTGGCATCTCGGTGCCATGAGTGTGGCATCTCGGTGCCATGCACCTGACGTTATAGTGTGGCATCCCGGTGCCATGCACCTGACGTTATAACGTGTTGAATGGAAAGGCTTTATGAAAGGGGATGTGCGGGATTTTTCGGCTGGCACCTTGCCGGCCTGCCGAATAGCGTTGAAACGACACTTGTTTGAACACTATTGGCGGCAATTTGGATTTCGGGGGATTGGTGTGGCATGAAAGAGTGGCGTGATTCAGGGAGTGGGTGACTGGAGTGGTGCAGGTCGTCCTGGATCCCCGGAATTCGGACTTCTGCAGAATTTGCCGGTTCTGCTATAATGGGGCGGGTGCAGGCGCTGGCAGGGAGGTATTTTCGGCAGTCTGCAGTTGTTCCGGGACGTGAATTTCATCCGAGGGAGACTAGTTCGATGCGTTTGCGCTTGTGTTCATTCCTGGCAGTGCTGGGAGTCTGTGTGCTTTCAACCGTTTCTGCTCAGGCTCAGGAAAAGCTGAGTTGGAAATTTACTGCGGGAGAGTCGCTGAAGTATGTGGTAACGCAGTCCACGGATATGCAGATGTCAGTGGCTGGCCAGAAGCAGAGTCTGACCATGTCGCAGACGATGGATATGTCGTGGAAGATTCAGGACGTGGCATCCAATGGTGACGTCGTTATGAATCAGGCGATTGAGCGCGTTCAGGTTTCTTCGGATGGAGGGCTGATTGGGGGCTTCAAGTATGATTCCAATGACAGCGCTCCGCCTGAGTCTGCAATTGCGAAGACAATGGCTGATGTCTTCAGCAAGATCATCAACGAGAATTTTGCTGTGACCATGAAGCCGACCGGTCAGATTGCGTCTGTCGACGTGCCAGAGCCACTTGTAAAGGCGCTGGCCAGTGGTGGTGGCACTTCGGTGATGAACGAAGAGACGCTGAAGCAGATTATGACTCAGTCCGCGGTAACGCTTCCGGAAAAGCCGGTGAAGAAAGGCGAGTCCTGGGAGAATACTCAGAATGTCGACCTGCAGTTTGGAGTTATGACAATCAGTTCGGTGCTGACCTACACCGGGAACGATCCGTCTACTGGATTGGCTCAGATTACGATGAAGCCAACGATCAGTATCAAGAGTAAGGAGGGGCAGCCACAGCAGGTGACTCTGAAGAAATCTGAAGGTGGCGGCAAGGTGGCTTTTGACGCAGCGACTGGACGAATCGCCCGATCGGATATGGATTTGACCATGGAGATTTCGATTCGTCAGTTTGGGCAGCAGGTTGAGCAGACTGTCAAGCAGAAGACATCGATGGTGTTGAATCCCTGAGGCGGGTGAAATCTGACAGTTTGTGGTGTGGAGTGCCACACTGGTCAGACCGCATGGTGCCATGCGTGATGGATTTTCAGGCAAAAACGATTGGGGCCGCGTGAAAAACAGACTGTTTTTTGCGTGGCCCTTATTTTTGCTCTCCGGAAACGGGAAAGTTGCGGGTTGTGCGCCGTTGGCAGGTGTTCTGCTGCCCAATCCATCGGATAATGCCCTGAACAGTGACTGCTGAAACGGCGTGCGTGGGTTCTACGAACATTGTGGACTTTAGAAGTTTCTGGGCGCGGTCCCAGGTGGGCAGGGCTTTATGAAACGCATCTTCCTGACGCTGGCGGCGCTGGCCAATGTGTCGATGCTGGCATCGTTGATACTGGGTTTGCAGGTTGGCGACCCCATGACCATGGGGGGCCTCGACCCCGAAGTGAATGTCCGCATCGGAACGCATATCCTGGTTGGCCTTGCTGCGCTCACCAGCGTCACGCTGGTTCATGCGTTACTGTTTACCTATTTCATGGGGACAGGCCGCTGGGTGGAAGAAACATCGCAGGCTTACAGTCTTGGAAAAGAGTACCACAAGCGGAATCAGAAGCTGAAGTATGGGATTCTTCCGGGCGTAATGCTGACGTTTCTGATGGTTCTGGCGACAGGGTGTTTTGGTGCTGTAGCGGATCCTGCGACGGCTGTTTCGCTGGTTGAGACGACAGGAATTTCTGATTCCACGCTGCATTTTGCGATGGCAATCACAACCTGGTTCGTCAATCTGATCGTTAATTTTACTCAGTACATTCGAATCGCGAAAAATTCGGTCATTGTGGAGGCTGTGCTGGCCGAAGTTCGACGAATTCGAATAGAGCGTGGACTTCCTGTCGATTGATCCGTGGAAAACGGTCTGGAACTTAGGCTTCGCCTCGTCTTCAGTGACCAGTGCAGCGGCCTGAATGTATCGGGACTTCTTCTAAGCACGCATCTTCTGGAGTATGGATCTGCATGTCCAACAAAGATTATTCCGCCTACCAGCAGAAGGTTATCCAGCGTTACTACGACAATCGTGACCAGATTGACGAGCAACGATTGGCGGAACTGGTGACCAATCTGTATCTGGCTCCACCGAAGAAGCAGGCGAAGCTGTGGGAGACTGCTGAAGAGGTGATGGTACGAATGAAAGTACCGGCGACGCGTATTGCCCATGTGATTCAGTCAAAGGATCCGGCTGTGTTGGCGAAGGTTGTGGAAGAGGTTCAGAAGGGAATTCTGAAACGAGAGAAGTAAACCGTAGACGGAATCCGCTGATTGCTGCGCCCCGGTTGTCATCGCTGTTTCAAAGCGTCCACTGTGAGCGTGAGTCGCTGGCCTCCTGGAGGATCGGTGGGCTGACGATCTGGATCCGTCAGAGTTGCGCCGTTGTCTTATGCAAATTGGACCGGTGAGTCGTCGGCGTTTGGACAGCCTGCTGTGGAAGCAGGGTTGCGGCTGCGATGGCAATCCCCGGTATTTCCAGGTGGCCACTGAGTCCCGCAGCGTCTGGGGACGCCGTGTTCTGGACAATGCCGCGTTTTCAAAGCACAATAGGGAGACACTCAGGCGCCGTCGCACCTGTTTGTACGGAATGCCGTTAAGCCCTCATGACGCATGTCAGTAACAGCCAGTAGATGTGGCTGATGCTGACGATTTCATGAAGTCAGTTGCTGAAGTCTGCCTGCCACCGGGGATCCTCATGCTGATTCGCTCACTGATCTGCACTGTATTTTTGTCGACGCTGTTTTGTCATCCGCTGTTTGCCATCGGGGATAATGTTCGGGATATTGCAGAGTCCGGCGTGATTGAATTCAACAGGGATATTCGTCCGATTCTTTCGGACAACTGTTTTTTCTGCCATGGTCCTGACCGGAATAAGCGAGAGGCGGATTTGCGTCTGGACACGCGGGAGGGGCTGCATGGAGCGGATGGCTCGGGCGGCGCGATCGTTTCCGGGCGACCGGAAGACAGTCTGATGATCCAGCGAGTGGTTTCGGGGGATCCTGAGAAGCTGATGCCTCCTGCGTCCAGTGGCAAGAGTTTGACGGAGAGTCAGATTCAGACGTTGCGCAGGTGGGTTGAGCAGGGAGGGAAATACGAGGGCCACTGGTCTTTCCTTCCGATTCGTGCGGATCTGAATGCTGGTGTGGAGCATTCGCCAACGGTGGTCGCCGGGAAGATTGACGAATTGGTTGAGCGGGAACTTGCCGCGAAGCAACTGAATTTCTCCGAGGAAGCGGACCGTATCACTTTGCTGCGGCGATTGAATTTCGATCTGATTGGTCTGCCACCATCACCGGCGGAGGTTGCCGAGTTTGTTGCGGATCAGTCTCCGGAGGCCTATGAGAAGGTCGTGGATCGTCTGCTTGCTTCTCCGCATTTTGGCGAGCGTCTGGCGATGTGGTGGCTTGACCTTGTGAGGTATGCAGACACTGTGGGGTACCACGGTGACCAGGAGATGAGTGTTTCGCCGTTTCGTCAGTATGTGATTGAGTCCTTCAATGCGAACAAGCCCTTTGATCAGTTCACGCTGGAGCA
>CAIQIE010000433.1 GCA_903871805.1 uncultured Planctomycetaceae bacterium
CAGCAGCCCGGCCATGGAATAGAGCTCCTTCGTCGGTCGCCCCATCGCCGGATCAAAGTGCTCGGCCAGCTTACCCGCCGGCATCAGCTTCAGAATTGCACACCGAAACAGATGCTGCCAGCCACTCGTCAGCCGGCGATAGGCCACCGGCGAGAGAATTTCAGCGAAGACATCAAACAGCTCTGTTTGTCGAGGATCTTCCAGATACCGCACTGCGTTGCTCCTCCCGCAAATCTCAGCGAAAAGTAGCACCCCGACGTCCCCACAACCAGGTCAAGCCTCTCAATTCTCTGCAATTTCACTCCGACTTTTGTCGCTCGTGTCAGTGCTGACGAGTCATGGGACTGGTTTTCAAGCAGTCTGAGGTGCATAGCACCTGGTCTCTCAATGCCTGCCGTCCGCGTTAAAAAAATGAGAACTGCCACGGTGTTGCTTTCGTGGTTCTTTTTGAGACTTTGCGTGAGGATTTGTTTGTCACGCAAAGACGCCAATCGCCTGCGGCCGGGGACACAGCATTTCGTCATCGCAACGCAGCCATGAAAATCCCTGGAATCGGCACAACTCTCCCGACCGGCCGAGGGCGTTTGAGGTGCTGTGTCCCCAGATATGCAGCCTCCCCAGATATGCAGCCGAATCGCTCTGCGAAAGCGATTCGGGCATTTTTATTGAGGCCTCCCACGACTGTCCGCCTCACCCAGCCCGGAACATAGCTCACACCAGTCGCCGTAGCGGTGTATTTCTCGTCCCGCGTCCCTGAAAATTCGGTCGAAAAATCATCGGAAAAATCATCGGGGCCATCCAAACATAATTGACAGTCGCAGCTTGACTGATATCCTGGCACCTCGTCAAGTCGACATGTTTTTGCAGAGCCGGAAAAATCAGGAGATATGAGCCGTGGCACGCCAGAATCGTCGCGAGGTGTTGTCAGAAGGTGAGATTCACGTGGTGCATTGCGTCAATCGGTGTGTGAGGCGTGGGTTTCTCTGCGGAGTCGATGACCTCACCGGAAAGAATTACGAGCATCGGCGACAGTGGATGCGGAATCGGCTCGAGTTTCTGGCGGGAATCTTCGCAGTGGATGTACTTGGTTTTTCGGTCATGTCGAATCACCTGCATGTCATTCTGAGAAGTCGGCCGGATGTCGTGAAAGAATGGTCGGATGAAGAGGTCGCTGGTCGATGGTGGAACCTGTTCCCTCAGCGGCGAAACAAGGATGGTTCCCCGGCCGAGCCAGCTGAGACGGATCTCAATCGACTGATGGCCGATACGAAGACTCTGACCGAACTTCGGGCTCGTCTTTCCAGCATTTCCTGGTTCATGCGTTGCACGTCAGAAGTGATCGCTCGCATGGCAAATGCTGAAGACGAATGCACCGGCCGATTCTGGGAAGGTCGCTTCAAGACCACTGTGCTTCCGGATGAGGCGGCGATTGCAGCCTGCATGGCGTATGTGGACTTGAATCCGATTCGAGCTGGTATTGCGGCAACGCCAGAGAAGAGCGATTTCACAAGTGTTCAGGAACGCATTGTTGACCTGAAATCTGCGGACGAAGTCTCAACGCAGGACGCGAAGGACGTGCGAATTGAGCACGGCCAGAAGGCCGGCTGGTTGGCTCCTGTGGAATTGGAACCGAAGCGGAAGAAAGTTCGCACGAAGAACTCAAGCCGCCGCGCTTCGAACAAAGGCTGCGTGTTTATGACACTGCCCGAGTACCTGCAGTTGCTGGACTGGACCGGCCGGCAGCTCAAGCCCGGCAAACGTGGAGCGATCCCAAAGAATGCTCTGCCGATTCTGGATCGTCTGAATATTTCTCCAGAACACTGGTTGCACGCCGTCGAACACTTTGGCAAACGTCGTGCCGCCAACCGCATTACTCCAGCCTCCAGATTCAACGCCACGGCCAGGCCCGCTCTGCAGCCAGTGGCAGATCAGTAGTTGGAGACAGGTGAAGGATGTAGTAAATCCAACCAAGGAGCTACGGGTTTCGTGCTGTGTTTGGATGGCCCCAAGTGCAAGCCCCAAGTGCAATTTGCCAAGTGACGGGTCTGTGTTTGGATGGCCCCGGGTGCAAACTTTTGGATGGCCCCGGGTGCAAACTGCCCCGGGTGCAAACTTCAACTCGGCCACCTTGTTTCTCTATCATTCGGCAAAGTAATCTGAGGGTGGGTAATGGCCAGTTTCCGGATCGTGACGAGGATCGCTGCCCCGATTGAGGTATGTTTTGATCTCGCGCGGGACATCGACTTCCATACTCGGTCGCTTGGGCATACCGGTGAGCGGGCCGTCGCGGGACGCACCAGTGGCCTGATCGGGTTGGGTGAGTCCGTCACGTGGGAGGCGAGGCATCTCGGCGTCCGCCAGCGGCTCACCTCCGAGATCACCAGCTTTGACTCTCCGAGGTACTTCCGGGACGTGATGACCCGCGGTGCGTTTCAGTCGTTTGCCCACGACCATCGATTCGAGACTGTAGATGGGGGTACAGTGATGACTGATGAAATCGAGTTCCGTTCGCCTCTTGGTCCGCTTGGACTGCTGGTGGATTCGGTCTTCATGATCGGCTATCTGCGCCGGCTGCTGGAGGGCCGGAGTCAGGCGATCAGGCGAGCAGCCGAGGCGGTGGCCCAAAGCCGAGCCGAACCCTCCGATCGCATGGGCTCACCATGACGTCCGGTGAAGTTGACCATTGTTGGTCGCGAGCCATTGTTCGGGGTTATTACCTCTGGAAAAATACCGAACCGCACCCACGTCTCGATTTGGCATGGCGGGTACCTGGACCAATCATGGTGCATGGCCCCTGAATGGCCTGTCTCTCCCGACCACTCGAAACGCCAACGCTCTGCTGTGCAGCCCGGCGTTTGACGAGAATGAGTTTTGACCAAAGCTCCGCACTCCCCAGCGGCCTGCGCCGAGAGGCAGGACACTCCCTGCCCGTTCCCGGGAATTCCTGCGGGTGACATCGAACCTGCGGATTCCGGCAGCGACGAACGTGCTGTTTCCAGCGCCAGTTTTGCCAGATGAGCTTTCAATTGCTCCCCCACGATGATAAGCTCGAATTTCGTCGTGTTCGGAGCGGTTCCACGCTCATGGGGACGGGGAATCCTGGACACACTTTGCTCTTCCTGAGATGCATCTCTTGATGGAAAGCCGGAGCAGTGAGTCCATATCTCAAAATCAACGTGGCCGCACGAGCTCTGCAAATGAACACTAAGTTACGGTTGCAAGTTGGCTTATTGACAGGGACATTGACCGCGTCTTTTGTTGGCTTGGCGATGACCTTGATCGCCGTCCTGTTGTGCTTCTCGAACCTGCTGTTTGCTCAGGCGGGTCAGACAAACACCCCGCTTGTGTCAGACAAAAAGACCTTCGACGAGACTGTCCTGCCATTCGTGCGTCAGTACTGTGCCGAATGTCACGGCGAGAGCAGCAATGAGTCAGGTGTCGTCCTGTCCAGCCTCAGTTTTGATCTGGCGTCCGGCCGTGACATGGAGCTTTGGAAAACGGTACTCCGGCAACTGCATTTGGAAGAGATGCCACCGACCGGGAGTGAACAACCTGATCCACGCGAAAAAGATGCCGTGATGCTCTGGATCAATGCCGAATTGAAAAAATCAGGAA
This sequence comes from uncultured Planctomycetaceae bacterium, assembly GCA_903871805.1. Taxonomy (GTDB): domain Bacteria; phylum Planctomycetota; class Planctomycetia; order Planctomycetales; family Planctomycetaceae; genus SXXK01. The sequence continues at coordinate 3,616 of CAIQIE010000433.1, forward strand.
ACGAGTCTGATCTCTACACAAAATTGGAAAGTTCCAGCTTTGGCAATTATGTGAACCATGAAAAGCTCTTCAGTGGAGAAATCAGTGCTGAGCCGTTTTCACCGGCGCGCTTGTGGAGAACGAGTCCTGAAGTATTCGAAAATCTGAAATCCAGCTACGGACCGGGGGCGAGGGATTTCAGGCAGCCTTTTCCTTTGGAAGATAAAGTGGGCATCAGGGATTATGCCAACCTCCTGTTTGCCGATTCAGCGGTCGTCAGTGTGCTGATGAGCAATGCGGCTTGCGCGGCGGATGAACTCATCAGACATTCTCCGATTGCTTCTTCAGACGCCAGTCCCACTGATGCTATGGTGGCGTCTGCAATCAGCGAACATTTCAGGAAGGTTGTCTATAGAGAGCCGCGTGAAGAAGAGATCAGCAACTACTCGGAGCTTTTCAGGAAGACAGCCAACGAGGGCGGGAATGCCGAGGCCATGCGATTGGTTTTGATGGCGGTGATGTTGCATCACGAATCCGTCTACAGAGTTGAGATTGGTCTTGGCGAAGCAGATTCTCACGGGCGTCGGATGTTGTCCGGGACGGAAATGGCGTTTGCCATCGCTTTTGCTCTGACGGATCGTCGCCCCGATGCGGAGCTCCTTCAGGCCGTCGAAGCGGGAAAGTTAAGCAGCAGTGCGGATGCGGAGGTACAGGTTGGACGCATCCTTCAGGATGACGCGATTGACAAACCACGGATTCTGCGTTTCTTCCAGGAGTTTTTTGGCTACTCGAAGGCCCACAAGGTCTTCAAGGATGAAGATCGCTCGGGTGGATTTGCCTACTACGGCGAAAACTACCCTGCCATGTACGAACGAGATGCTGATTTCTTCGTCATGAACATCCTTGAGAAGGATCAGGACGTATTCCGTCAACTGCTGACGTCGGACGAATATTACATTCTCAATAGGGCCACGTTTCGGAACACGGTTTACGATTTCTACCGGAAATATCAAAAGGAACTTGATGCAGGGGAATATCCGGAAGCCAGGCAGCAGGAGCTCCTGCAGAGACTGAATCTGAAGGGCTGGGATGAGCTGAATGTGAGATATAACCTGCACGCCTTCAACAGAGGATTCGATGGCAGTGTCGCTGCGATAAAGCAAATCGTGGCGGAGCAGTATAGTTGGATGGACACCAAAGACGAAGATATCCTTTTGCATCGCATGCAGGCTCTGTATACAAAATACCCGATGGTTTATGACCTCAGGGATGATGAGCAGGATTTCCTGTTGCCGCAGCCTTACAAGCGACCGCACCGTGCCGGGATGTTGACGCATCCAGCGTGGCTGATCGCCCATTCATTGAATGACAGCACAGACCCGATTCGGCGTGGCAAATGGGTGCGAGAGCGACTGCTGGGAGGCGTGATACCGGACATTCCCATCACAGTGGATGCCTCAATCCCTGAAGACCACACGAAAACGCTGAGAGAAAGATTGCAGAAAACAGAGAAAGCTGAATGCTGGCGATGTCACAGGAAGATGAATCCAGTGGGATATGCCTTCGAGATCTATGATGACTTTGGACGGTATCGAAGTGAGGAAATTCTGGGCACAGGAGATACCAAACCGGTCAATGCCGGAAGTGAGCTTATTGATACGGGTGAGCCGGAATTGGATGGCGAATTCAGGGACGCTCTGGAACTGATAAACCGACTGGCCGAATCGGATAAAGTGCGTCAATGCATGATCCGGCATGTGTTTCGTTATTTTATGGGTCGCAATGAAACGCTTGCTGACTCAAAAACACTCATTTCCGCTGACAGGGCTTACGTGGAGAGCGGTGGCAGTTTCAAGGCGCTTCTGACTTCCCTTCTTTCGTCTGACTCATTTCTTTACCGCAAAACACTGGAACCGACGTCAAGGTAGCACCATGAACCATACGCGACGCAACACACTGAGGAGTCTTTCACTGGGGGCGGGATCCTTTCTCCTGTCGCCGTTTCTGAGACAGGTGGAACTCCAGGCCGCAGGCAACTCGAACGCGATTCCCAATCGCTTTGTGTTTGTTGTTAAATCGAGCGGGATCATTCCCGATGGCATAACACCGGAAGTATTCAAAGGGAAAGAATCGAGCAGTCGTTTATTCAATGAAGAACTGACCAGCGTCGCTTTACCATCATCGATGGGTGCCCTGGAGCCGTTTAAAGATCAGGTGTCAATCGTTCAGGGGCTTTCGGGGAAAATGTGCCGTGGCGGCCACTCCAGCTGGTTTGGCATGATGGGTGTCTACATGACTGGGGGTGAATTTGATGCGGGCGCGGTCATCAGAGCCACCGCTGATGCCGAGTTGGCCAGGCTCAATCCAGCGCCCTTCAATCATCTGGGACTGGCAATCAAAGGAAAAGCCTTAAGCACGGACTATGGCGGGACAATGTATCCGGGGATTAGTGCCGTCGGGCCCGGACAGGAACTTCCCTTTCAGGGGTCTCCCGATATTGCCTACGAACAACTGTTTGGTTCTGCTGTTTCCTCCGGCAGCGGGGCTGAAAAGCGGTTTAAGCTGCAACGCAATCTTCTCGATTTCATGGTTGATGATATCAGAAAGGTAACAAAGGCTATTCCTTCGTCGGAACATGGTAAGATGGACGCGTACCTCAACGCGTTTGAGGAGCTTCAGGTACGGCACAGCAAGTTGTCGAGCATGAAGGACCAGATAGCAGCACAAGCGCCTGGTTATACCGACAAATTTTCTTCTACTGTCGAGGAGGTTCGTCAGGAAGCACAATTTGATCTGGCCACAGCGGCATTGATTGCAGGCCTCACCAACGTCGTCACTATTCGGCTCGATAATGTTGATATGACCTACAACAAGCTGGGGATCGACCAACACAACCATGGCATCGGGCACAACGAAGGCACCAGAAGCCAGACCGAATACCGTGAGATCATCCAGCGACACCATACGGAACTTCTGGCGACGATGTCCCGGAAGCTGCGAGCGGTTCCTGAGGGCGACGGAGACATGCTGGACAACACGATGATCATTTTCCTCTCGGATTCGAGCGATAATCACCATGGAACCGGTATGGAGTGGCCCTATCTGATCATTGGCGGAGGAGGCGGTAAGCTCAAGCTACCCGGTCGTTATCTGCGTTATCCGAAATATGGTGAGAAGGGTTGTCGGACCATAGGAGACTGGTGGACCACTCTGCTGAATGCCTACGGCAACCCCATCAAGTATTATGGGAATGAAGATCTTGTGCTTAAGCAAAATGGCTGCTCGCACGCAGGACCGCTTGACGAGCTTTTCGTTTGAGTCTGCGGTGGGTGTGTTGCCCGGGTTTGAGCCATGGTTGAAAACGTGTGCTGGGGTTGAGCGATGCCAGAAAGGGTATTGCCTGATGTCTGCGCGTAAGATTTCAATGCCTGAGCAGAGAGTCGCGATTTTGTGGGAACACCTCATCGAGACGGTGCCAGTCTCGCAGGTCTGGGACGAGCACGGCACGAGTGTCGTCAATTTCTACAACTGGCAGGAAGTTTTTTTGAAAACGGCGAGGCGGCCTTTGAACGCAAGCCGAACTCTGCCAATGTCAAACGGCAGGAAGACGCAAACCTCGCCAAAATCCAGGTCCTTGAGGCGAAGCTCCGGCAGAAGAACGAAGTCAGTGCTCAGCTCCTGCAGGAACATATAAAGCCGATGGGGCCCCCTGAGACACAAGTGGGTATCCGAGGAAATACGCGATCAGGTCGTCGACTACGGGCGCAAACAACCGGGGGCCATCCCGCAAACAACCGGGGGCCATCCAACTGTTGTGATTCGTCGCAAATCATTTCTAAGCGGTGATTTGTGTCACCAGAAGCGGTGTTTTCCAGCCTGGCGTCGCGGTGTTTCCCAGCGAGGGTTGGGGGCGGTAGAGTGCGGAAGCTGTTTTTGTGTCCCTCGTGTTCGGAGCCATGTCACATGGCGTTGCTTCGCGATTCAAACGCAACGCGATTCGGTCGCAATTCGATGACAGTTGTACTGCTGCAGCGGTGTTCC
>CAIQIE010000434.1 GCA_903871805.1 uncultured Planctomycetaceae bacterium
ACAACAGCACCACCCCAAAAACACAGCTCAGGACACGATTCGCAATGGATTTCATCGATCTGACTTTCGATCAGCAACAACCGCTGAAAACTCGTTCGCCTCAACCCCAAATCTGACCCGCAAAAATCTCTGTTCCGGGCCACTCGGGAATCCCCTCGGCACAACTGAAAACGTCTCTGAATCTGCTCTCAATTCCGACAAATCGTCTCGTCCAGATTCAGCACCAGACTACAGACCATCGTCCATGCTGCGAGGTCGATCGGCGACAATTCTGCGTTGACCGCCGACTCTCCGTTCCTGATCACCTTCGCGGCCTGTTCCGGAATAGCAGCATAATGCCGCTGCTGCTGCTCCAGGGCCTCCCGGACAATTGTTAATTCCTGCTCTGCCGGCGACCGCGAAAGCACTGTCCGGTACAGAAACCCAATTCGCTCGGCCGAACTTTTTCCACCCTCAGTCATGACACGCTCCGCCAGCACTCGCGCCGCCTCGAAGTGCTGCACGTCATTCATTAACTGCAGGGCCTGCAGTGGGGTATTGCTCCGTTCACGACGCACACAGAACTGCTCACGGTTCGGGCCATCAAAATTGGTCATGAACGGCGGAGGTGCCGTTCGCTTGATAAAACAGTACACGCTCCGACGGTACAGGGATGCCCCGTGATCCTGAAGATAGAAGCGCGTGTTGCTGTTCTCATAGCCCACTGGTTCCCAGATGTCCCCCGGCTGATACGGCATGACTCCACGGCCACCCGTCGTCAGGTCAATCAATCCGCTGACATACAGCACGTTGTCACGCAATTGCTCAGCATCCAGTCGCAGCCTCGGCCCGCGGGCCAGCAGCCGATTTTCGGGATCAGCCTGAAGCAATTCCGCAGACACGTACGACGCCTGACGAAAAGTCGACGAACTCAGCAGCGTTCGAAATAACTGCTTCTGATCCCAGCCCGACTTCCGAAATGTGATGGCCAGCCAGTCCAGTAGCTCCGGATGTGAAGGGACATCCCCACGCGTTCCAAAGTCGTCACTCGTCTTAACGATACCCGTTCCAAATACCTGCTGCCAGATTCGGTTGACTGTGACCCGCGCCGTCAACGGATTCTCCTCCGACAGAAACCACCGCGCCAGATCCAGTCGATTCGCACGGCGCCCCGTCATGAACTCACCCGTTTCTGCACGAAGCGCCGCAAACTCCAGCGGAACCCCAGGCTCGACTTTATCCCCCGGCTTATCATACTGACCACGCAGCATCACAAACGCGTCCCTGGGCTTTTCCATGTCTGCAAATGTGAAGGTCCCCGGAATCACACCTTCCAGAATAGCGACGTCAATGTCAGCCCGCTCGTACATTTTCCGAAACTCTGAAACCGGGGATTCCGTGATGCGCTGCACATAACTCAGCCAGACCCGCTTCAGTTCCTGCAGCGGCTTTTCAGCAGCTCCTTCCGTTGGTCCTGCTTTCAAAATCGCACTCACCTCTCCGGAGACTCCACTCGGACTACTGCCTTTTCCGGAAGCCCACCAGGCCCGGAATGAAGACTTCGGATCCTTCGCCCGCGATACCCGCCCCTCCAGACGAACGTCGTCAATCCAGATTCGGCCGCCCTCCTGAGTAAACACCAGATTTCTGATGGTTGCTCCCGCCTGAGCCTGAATCGTGGCCAGCGGAATCTCAATCCGCGTCCACTCACCACCAGACGGAATCGGCCCCATGGTCGTGTCGCGGCTGTTCCCGCTTGCACTCTGATGTCCCCACATCACCCGATGATTTCGCCCATCATCAATCTGTAACGCCACATAACCCGGTACATGATCAGCATCCACACGCATCCAGAAGGAAAGTCGCCCCTGTTCCGGAACGATCACCTGACTTGATGCCAGCTCGATCGTCAGGTCGTATCGCGAACCGTAGGCCAACTCAAGAACCCGCTCCCCGGATCGTGGCCCAAAGTTCGGATTTCTGACCCAGACAGCGTCGTTTCTCGATGTGTTGCGTGTCCGACTACCCCACGGAAATGTGTCGTCAATCAGTGAGTCAGAAATCTCCTGATCTTCTGTGTTGCTCGATTCCGCAGGATCCTGAATCACAGCCGTCTCTATCGCACCTTTCAGGTTTTCTTCCGCGGATTCCCGACGCTTCACAGCAGCAGCCAGAGCGGCCCGCTGCGTTTCCGTGGGCACCTTCATAAACGGATTGGTGTTCCGGATGTTTCCATCCATCCCAGGGTCCGCTGCAGAGTAGAAAAATGCATACATCGAATAAAAATCGCGGGTTGAGATTGGATCGTACTTGTGGTCATGACAGACAGCACAACCCGCCGTCAGCCCCATCCAGGTCTGCATCGTCGTGCTTGTACGATCCACCGCATATCGATACACCCACTCTTCTGTGATGGCGCCGCCTTCACTGGTGGTTACGTTGCAGCGGTTAAAGCCTGTGGCAACTCGCTGTTCCTGCGTTGGATTCGGCAGCAGATCTCCCGCAATCTGCCAAGTCGTAAACTGATCGAACGACAGATTGCTGTTGAACGCATCAATCACCCAGTCACGATACGCCCACATTTCCCGCTCATTGTCCAGGTGCAGTCCATGAGTATCGGCATACCGCGCGACGTCCAGCCAGTGCCGCGCCTGCTCCTCGCCATAACGCGGAGACGCCAGAAAACGCTCGACCATTTTCTCATAGGCGTCCACGGAAGTGTCGCTCAGAAATTCATCCACCTCAGAAACTTTCGGCGGCAGTCCGGTCAGCACAAATGCGACCCGCCTGATCAGCGTCGCTCGATCAGCCTCCGCCTGTGGCTGCAATGCCTTTGATTCCAGCTTTGAAAGTACAAAGGCATCGATCGGATTACGCACCAGTGCAGACTGTTTCACAATTGGCAATGGCCTTGATGACGGAACCTCAAACGCCCAGTGCTTCTGATAATCAGCCCCCTGCTCTATCCAGCGCCGCAGTAACTCCGCCTCTGCGGGCTTCAGAGCTTTTCCTGTCTCCGGTGGCGGCATGACCAAATCGGCGTCTACTGCTGTCACACGGCGATACAATTCACTTTCGCCCGGGTTGCCAGGCTTTACTGCCATAACTCCGTCGCGTGCAGCGTACGCTCCCGCCGCCGTATCAAGCCGCAGGTCCGCTTTGCGTGTCTTTGCATCAAATCCATGACACTCAAAACAATTGGCCGCCAGAATCGGACGAATATCCCGGTTGAATTCAATGGCCTCGTCCGCACTGACAGGCCGCAGCCCATGAAACAGGGCCAGCATCAGAAATGCCAGACACGGCGCCGTCCCGCGGGTACCCAAACCAGAATCATGCATCCGCCCAGATCTGTTGAATCTCATATCTCAACCTCTGCCTGAATCCAGTGACAATGGTTTCGAATTCCATCGGAGTCGAATTCCGACTGGTCTGAAAACCCTCTGTTTAGCAATTCCCTTGCCAGCAACGTTCACCCAAAAACAGCCTTGGAAAATCACCGACAGGACTGCAGGGATGCCCGGAATGCCCCTTCACTTTTTTCCTCTTCTCGGATCATAATGTGTACGGGCCCCAGTCCGCCACCATACAAACGCCCCAGGGGACACCGTGGTCGCTGAATTGTTCCCAGCCGTTCCGAGAACACCGTGACTCCCGGATCTGCCGCATCAACAATCTCCCGGCTCAGGATTTCACCCGCATCCCGCTCCCTGTGACTTCTAACAGCGTTTTTCAGTCACTAGCATGCGGCTTTCTGTTCCATCAAAATCCAGACAGGAGTCTCTCCCGTGTCTCAGATTTCCAAAGGTATGCTTCGCCGCCGTGGCTTCCTGACCCAGTCCGCCGCCGCACTGGCTGCAACAATCGCCGGCCCGGCCTTTGTGCGGGCCTCAACCCTCAGAAAACAACTCCAGGTGGCCGCCATCGGCGTCAATGGCATGGGCTGGTCCGATCTGTCCAATGTCGGCTCCCATCCCGCAGTGAAGTTTGTCGCCTTCTGCGATATCGATCAGAAAGCCTTCGAAAAAGCGGATGCCGCATTTCCCGGGGTACCACATTTCCAGGATTATCGGGAACTGCTGACAAAGCTCGGAAATCAACTCGATGCCGTGATTGTGTCGACACCCGACCACATGCATGCCCCCGTTGCAATGCTGGCTATGCAGGCAGGAAAACATGTCTATTGTCAGAAGCCGCTCACGCATACTGTGTGGGAAGCCCGGCAACTGCAGCGGATGGCCGAAAAGTCCGGTGTCACGACTCAGATGGGAAATCAGATTCACTCAGCCAGGGAGTACCGACTTGGCGTGAAACTCATTCAGGATGGAGCCATCGGAAAAGTTCGCGAAGTCCATTCGTGGGTCGGTGTTCAGGGACGCCAGTACTGTCAGAGAACCGATCGTCCGCCCGAGGCTCCAGTTCCAGCCGGCGTGAACTGGGACCTCTGGCTCGGTGCCGCGCCCGCAAGACCTTTTGCCGCAGATTGCTACCACCCGTTCAAATGGCGCGACTGGCAGGCCTTCGGCTCTGGAGCACTTGGCGATTTTGGCTGCCACATCCTTGATCCGGTTTTCGGAGCCCTCGGGATCCGGCATCCCGGGAGCATACTCGCCGAAAATGGCGGCACAACCGAAGAAGTCTGGCCGGGACCCGAAACAGTGACATGGGAGTTTCCCGGAACCGATCACACGACCGGATCCATCAAAGTCGTCTGGCGCGATGGCGGTCTGAAACCTCCTGCTGATCTTGCCGCTCTGCCAGAGGGCAGGCAACTTCCCGCAGCGGGCTCGCTATTCATCGGTGAGGCCGGAAAAATGATTTTGCCACATGTTGGCATGCCACAACTTTATCCGGCTGAAAAGTTTGACAGCTACAAACTGCCCGACGTCCAGGGCAGCAGCCATTGGCATGACTGGGTGGATGCGGCCCTCGCAGGAAAGAAAACGACCGATGGTTTTGACTATGCAGGTCCCCTGACAGAAACCGTACAATTGGGCAACATCGCCGCTCGCCTGCCAGGACAGAAGATCGATTGGGATGCAAAGAATTTGCAGTGCAGTGTCCCGGCCGCAGAAAAGTTGCTGACAAAGGAATATCGAGCCGGATTTGAAGTCAAGGCAGTCTGATCCGTTGACTGTCTGCTGCCTGTCTTCCATCGCTCACCCTGCCTGATCAGCAGGGTGAGTTTGTTTTCGGACTTCACCAACCCATGGTCGCCGTTATCTCCGAACAATAACATGTCCTGATGGTCTGTTCCTGCGATAACCTTAGACTACTGACCACGTCTGCGAAGTACCTTCTCTGAATGCTTCAATGCGTTCAGAAACGCTTCGACATCGTCCATCGTGTTATAGACGCCAAAGCTGACACGGGTTGTCGCAGAGACCCCAAGGTGAGTATGCAGCGGCATCGTGCAGTGATGCCCGTGCCGTGTGAAGATCCCCTGCTCATCCAGAATCGCCGCCAGATCTTCCGGATGCAT
>CAIQIE010000435.1 GCA_903871805.1 uncultured Planctomycetaceae bacterium
GGAACTCCCTTTGCGTTTTTCATCGCAATCAGGCAGTTGGTGTTGCAGGGATTACCCACAACCACAACTCGAACATCAGGAGCGGCCGCAGCGGCGATTGCACGACCGGTGCTTGTGAAGATTGGCCCGTTGATACGAATCAGATCGCCCCGTTCCATTCCTGCCTTGCGCGGAATGCTTCCTACGCACAGGACCCAGTTGCAGTCGCGGAAACCGTCTTCCAGATGATCACTGTCCGCCTTTACAACGCCGGCCAGGGTCGGAAAGGCGCAGTCATCCAGTTCCATGTGCACACCATCGAGTGCTTTTAGAACGGGAGGAACTTCCACCAGATGCAGAATCACGGGCTGGTTCGGCCCGAACACTTCGCCGGAGGCGATCCGATAAATCAGTGAATACCCGATCTGACCTGCAGCACCTGTGACAGCAACGCGAATGGGAGCAACCATGAAGGGAGGTACCTTTTTCTGAAGGAACGTCGAAGCGGAACGCACCGGAACGCGATGCATCAGGAATATTGGCCGTATTAGAAGGCCGGCGAGACAGAATTTCAAAACACCGGAAAACGCCCGGGCTGAAATGCTGGCGGTGAGAATTTTGCCACGATCGGCGATTTTTCGCCAGGATGGTGCGGCAGAAGCCCCATTGCCCCCCGCACTAAACAGCGTTTTTTCCTGGAATTTCGACTGTTCCGAAGCACCTGGGGCAATCTTTCTCGCCGAAATCTGGTTCATTTCCCACGAATGAAACTGTTGCGTTCCCGATCGCTAACGCTCTGAAAACAGATTGCTAGAATGCCGCGTTCTGGAAGGAAGCTTTTCATCAGACACGCGAATTTGCACGTTCCCGGGTTTCCGGGTGACGTTTGGACCGCCAATGTCAGAAGGACTGCAGCCCAGGCTGGACGTCTGCAAAACGGCCTGCGGCAGTTCCGCGTCAACCTTTCCTTTTCGTTCTGAAACACTCGTTTCGTTCTGATGACTTTTAAGCAATTGATTTGGAGATTCTGTTTCTATGACACCTCTGATTATGGCCGTCAACGCACGGGAAATTCTGGACAGCCGCGGTAATCCCACAGTCGAAGTGGAAGTTCATCTGGAAGACGGCACAATGGGCCGCGCTGCGGTCCCCAGTGGTGCCAGCACCGGTGCCCATGAAGCCTGCGAACTGCGTGACACCGAAAGTAAGTCACGATACCTGGGAAAAGGTGTTCTGAAAGCCGTTCAGAACGTCAATGAAGAACTCAGCGATGTCCTGCTGGATATGGACGTCATGGATCAGACGTCCATCGACTATGCGATGATCGCTGCCGATGGAACCCCCAACAAGTCCCGCCTTGGTGCCAATGCAATTCTCGCCTGCTCGCTGGCATCTGCCCATGCGGCGGCCTCTGTCTGCGGTCTGCCTCTGTTCCGTTACCTCGGCGGCGTCGGTGCCAATCGCCTGCCAGCTCCGATGATGAACATCATCAACGGTGGTGCGCACGCAAATAATGGCCTGGACATTCAGGAATTCATGGTCATGCCGCTCGGCTTTCACACCTTCAGTGAAGCGCTGCGAGCCGGGGTGGAAATCTTCCATCACCTGAAAAAGGTGCTCGCCGCCAAGGGGCTCAGCACTGCCGTCGGTGACGAAGGTGGCTTTGCTCCTGACCTGAAGACCAACGAAGAAGGTCTGGAAGTCATCATGAAGGCCATCGAAAGCGCCGGCTACAAAGCAGGTGACCAGATCAAGATTGCGATGGACTGCGCCGCGACAGAATTCTTTGACGCAAAAACCGGTAAGTACACCATTGACGGCAAAAGCGTCGACAGCGACGGCATGGTCGGGCTGCTTGAAAGCTGGGTCAATAAGTACCCCATTTGCTCAATCGAAGACGGCTGTTCCGAAGATGACTGGGATGGATGGAAGAAACTGACCGATAAACTCGGAAAGCGAGTCCAGTTGGTAGGCGATGACCTGTTCGTGACCAACGCAAAGCGTTTGGCCGAAGGAATCGAAAAGGGCGTTGCCAACAGTATCCTCGTTAAAGTCAACCAGATCGGGACTCTGACCGAAACCATTCAGGCCGTTCAGCTGGCCTACCAGAATGGCTACACCGCAGTCATGAGCCATCGATCCGGAGAAACTGAAGACACCACGATCGCCGATCTCGCCGTGGCTTTGCGAACCGGTCAGATCAAAACTGGTTCAGCAAGCCGTACTGACCGAATCTGCAAATACAACCAGCTGCTTCGCATTGAAGAATTGCTGGGTGATACCTCGACCTACGGGGGCACGATACGCTGATCTCAGGCGGTGTCGGCCTTGATAAACCAATGCCACCATCTGACCAAACGTCTGACGCACCGGCCGATGAATTGCCATTGACGGCAGTTCATCCGGCCGGTTCTGTGTTGATTTCCCTGGCCTTCTGGTGCTCGCTTGCCGCTGCAGCCTCTGTCTACGCCGCTGTCGCTCTCTCTCCGAAATTCGTCGTATGGATCGATGTTCGACAGCAGCATCGTGATAACGCCCTCAGGCTCCATGAACTCGAACAGGAGGTCGATTACCTCGAACGAGTCGTTCAAACACTAAAAACCGACCCGGAATTCGCTCGCAGAGTTGCGGAGTCCGGAAACACGGCCCCGACGGTTGCCGCGGAAGCAAACGTCCCAACACCACGATCTGGCTCTGCTGTATTTGAATCGGTGCCAGATTCCTCGGCCGCCAAAACGCAGCTTCTGTCCCCCGATTCCCTGGTGTTCATTCGCAGAATTGCTTCCGAACACAAACTTAGATCTGCGTTGCTGACCGGATCTGCCGCCGTAACGCTGTTCGCCTTTACGCTGCTAAATGAGGCCGGTGGATCGCTTGTCATTTCTGCGTTCTCAGCCGTCATCGGCACACTCAAATCGTTGTTTCGACGCTACGTGCGGCCGCCCGAGAAAACCGATTCATCCCCGGGTCCAGACCAGATTCCTCGGTAGTTGTGATTGCTGACCGGCAGCCGCAGCAGACATGCTTCGGTCGCACGCCTCGTCGCAGCCTGGCACAACGCAGTGCCAGGCCTCTGCCAAACACAACTCAGTGCTCTGAGGGAAAACAGCGAAACCGCTTCCCACATGGTTTGGAACACATTTCGTGGATTGACGGAGCGAAAATTCGTCAAGTCGCCGCGAAAACAAACTGCTTTCCATGATACGGGCCTGTCCTCAACGTCTGCCAGAGGCACACATAGCCACTGGTGGGTGGTGACCTAATCCCTGCATTGCCGCACGCGTCCGTTACTGCGGACCTTCGGTTTCCCGGCAACAGCCTGAAACTGCGGAATATCCCGAATCTGCCACCGCAAACGACTGGGGCGCCTGGGGTGTCACCGAGAACCCCAAAAACAGGTTTTCGGTGGGCCAGTAGCGGTTTCAATGATTCTGGCGATCTTTTCGAAGATTCGATTTCGTGGATTTCTCAGTGAGTTCGCTCAAATACTTGTTGAAAAGCAAACCCTGAACTACCCTTTTTGCGCATATCGCCAATTTCACCCACCATATTTTCCCTGGTGCGGGAATTCATATTCTTTTTTTTGAGCAGTGCCTGCCATGAGCAAGAGCTTTCTGAAGCGACTTTCATCCTGTTTCCACCGCCGGAATACTCGCAACTTCAGGGGCTCATCCCGAAGCAGTCTGGTTCAGATTCTGGAGCCTCGTCATTTGTTGACTGCTCCAACTCTGGACACACTTTACGATGTCACTCTTGCAGAGGATGCTGCCGAGAAGTCTGTACCTCTGACGGGGATTACGGATGGCGATGGTGGCATTCAGCCGTTGCGAGTGACTGCACTCAGCGGGAATACCAGCCTGATTGCTGCCCCCTCCATTGTTTACACATCCCCGGATTCCACCGGAACTCTGCGATTTACTCCGGTGGCAGACAAATCGGGACTCACCACGATTACAGTCACCGTCGAAGATGGTGGTGCGGACCGCGACCTCTCGACTGCAATAGACAACGAGACGTTCATTCGCAGCTTTAATGTGACAGTGACCCCGGTCAATGATGCGCCGACCCTGGCAGGGATCTCCGATCTGTCTATCTCAGAGGATGCATCACAGCAGACAGTGTCGTTGTCCGGCATTAGCGCCGGTGGGGGCGAATCACAACCTCTGCGTGTGCGGGCCTCCAGTTCAAACACGGGCTTGATCCCCAACCCGTCGGTCACATATTCGTCTCCCGGCAGTACAGGCTCGATTCGTTTCACGCCGGTGCCGGATCAGTACGGAGCGGCGACCGTTACGGTCACTGTTGAGGACGCCGGACTGGATGGAAACTTTGCTACAGAAAATGATAACGGCAGTTTCAGTCGGCAGTTTGTGGTCAATGTCGCTGCAGTCAATGACGCTCCATTGCTGGATGCTATTGCCAACATCACAGTCAATGAAGATGCCACCGAACAGTCTGTGAGTCTGACGGGAATCTCTGCAGGACCTTCCGAGTCGCAGA
>CAIQIE010000436.1 GCA_903871805.1 uncultured Planctomycetaceae bacterium
GCTCACCGGCGTTCCATCCGGACGCGTAAGTCACGGGAGCCGGCGCATCCGCAGGATCTCCTTCGGGGCTGTCGCCTGCCAGCCAGTTCAGTAGATCTTCGCGATCCGCCGTTGTCAGCGAGCGATCGTTGGCCCACTGCGAATGCTGATCTGTCGTTTTTGCAGCAAACCATGGAGGCATCGTGGCATCAGCCACAACCTGACGAATCATGGCAGCATGTGCAAGGACCTCATCACGCGTATTCAACGAGAATGGGCCCACACCTTCATCACGATGGCAGGCGCCGCAGTTTTGCTGCACGATACGGGAGATGCGATTATGCCACGTGATATTCCCAACGACTTTTTCAGCAGGCGGAAGATCCAGCAGACAGCCCGGTGCTGTGGTCGCGGTGACTTTCGGTGCCTCCCCGGCCAGCAGACTATCGAGGGCATCGCGAAGAAAGCTCCTGCGAGGCTGTTCGAGGGCGTATCCGATCCCGTACTGATCATCAACAGCCCCGTGGTAAACGATGGTGCGAGCAGAATCGAGGATCAGCACATCGGTCGTTGTGACTGCCCCAAGGTGCCCGGCAATCGACTCATCATGATCCGCCACATAGGCTGCACCAGGACTCAGAGATTCAGCCGCACGTGCCATTGCAACCTCTGAGTCTGAGGTGATGCAGTTGACAAGCACGAACCGCACGGGGCGATCAGCATACAGTTTCGATAATTCGGCAATTGTTGGCAGATATTTCCTGCTCAATGGACAGCTGGTACTGGTAATGGCGAGGACGGTGAACTTTGTCGCTCCCGGTGCAGACAGACGAAGCTCGTTGCCGCGCAAATCCCTGAACGCCAGATCCGCGACGTGTCGTCCCACGCGATGCTCGCCGGGTTTCAGTATTTGAGGCGACTTCGCAGAATCAGACCGAGACTTCGAGGCCACCGAAGTGGCGAGCGCTGCTCTTCGCTCTGCGACCATACTGTTGACTTTATCGCGCGCGATCTTTCCCGAGTTGATTGCGTCGCGAACCTCGTCAGGCGAAAGCTCTCCGCTCTGATCCACATCGACAGTGCTGAACAGCGAGTCATCACCGACTTCAGCTTTCGATAGTCCGCCGCTTCCGTCAACATCGAACAGCGCGAATCCGTCGGCCGGTAATGGAGTCTCCTGCGCTGCGCATGCCGGTAGCCACAAGACAGCAGTCAGCAGACAGCCGCGGAAACACCAGGAATGTGCGGCCAGCCGAACATACAGATTCACAGAGTCTCCGGACAATGAAACCTGTGGCATCGAAAAGCTCTTTCAGTCATGACTTAACGGGACGGCAGGCTGAAGCGACGTGGCACAACGTTCTGAAGTGGGAACGAGTTCCCCAGGCAGGACATGACAGCCACACAGGGTGATTTGAACACCCATCGCCAACCGCATTCGGAAGAACCTGTGCGAGCAGGTGCTGGCACGAGGTGTCCAGGATCGATCGGTAGTTCGCAGTGTAACCGGAATTCTGGCCTTAAAACGCCGGAATTCCTCAAGAGTTCGAGACTTCTCGCGACGTAGAGGCCACCACGATGTTTTCAGAATGCAGTTAACGGTCCCAGCCTGCGATAAAACACGTTTTTTGACTCCTGCAAGCCCCTGAATTGCGCTAACTCCGGGATTTTCAGGACCAAATCCAGAGCAAAACGCTGCTTTCCCGGTGGGACAAAAGGTGAACTTGTCGCGCAAAATGTGGAATTTCAGGAAAAAAGAGTGCCTGAAAACTGCTGTCGGACTGCCCGGAGACTTTGCGAACCCATGTTTGTTTGGCTATGCTCTTCTCTGGAAATTGCAGAAGTTTTCAGAATTGAAACGATGACGCTGTCTCTGCGGGTCAGCCAAACCGAACAATGCATAGTGCTTCACCGGTGCGAAATGAACCCACCTTCCTGGTGTTTTCACAACCGTGTGACAGGAAGTTTCTGCAAATCTTCTCTCAGCGGTGATCACCCTCCCGAAATTCGAAGTCAGACGAACACTCGGGAATTCCAGAACGCTGTCGCAGA
>CAIQIE010000437.1 GCA_903871805.1 uncultured Planctomycetaceae bacterium
GCGACTTCCGGAATAGCAGCCCGCAGCGTCCGCAGGAAGACGAGTGCCACGCGAACGCCCGATACCGCAGTGCTTTTTCAATTCGATGCCCCCCGGCACCTGCTGCGATTTCAGCTGAACCGGCCGATATGGCAGCGTGACGGCCGTGGGATGTCCCCCTTCGGGATAATTCGGATTGGCAGTACCGCGATGATTCTGAACAGACAACGCGGGAATAAGCCGCAATTCAGACAGATTCGGGTTCCCGGGATCGCATGACAGCACTCGTCTTTTTAGGGCGGCACGAATTTTCTGAACAGGAAATTGAACTGAACGGTTTAGTTTCTACGATAGCAATGTGAGAGAACGCTATGAAACTGGGGTACTGATATGATTCGTGTTTTGGCAGGACTTCTGACCATCATCATTGCGGCGGCTGTGGTCGTGCTGTCTCTTAGTTCTTCGAATCTGCCGTCTGACGCAGCCCCGCTGGTCGCCTCTCCGACTGGTATTGGAGCTCTGGGACGCATTGAGCCCCAAAGTGAAGTGCTGAAGATTAACGCCCCTTCGACTTTGGAACCAGCGGTTATCGAAAAGTTGCTGGTTGAAGTGGGTGATCAGGTGAATGCCGGCCAGACTCTTGCAATTCTGGACTCACACCGGCGCGAGCTGGCTGACGTGGAGACAGCAAAAGCCAGTTTGCTGCTGACAGAGAAGGCTCTGACACGAGTCCTTGCGGGCGCTAAGGCTGGTGACATCGCGGCACAGGAAGCGATGGTGGAGCGAACTCAGGAGCGATTGTCACTTGCCGAAAAACAGCTGGAACGTGCGGAACGTCTGCTGAAGAATAATGCCGTGACACAGGATGACCTCGATATTCGCCGGGCTGACGTGGAAACGGAGCGACGCGAGCTGCAGCATCACCAGTCCAGCCTGACAGCGCTTCGTGAGGTCCGTCAGGTTGACATTGACGTTGCGGAAGCTGACATTCGAAAAGCCAAAGCCGCATTGCAGAGAGCGGAAGCAGATCTGGAAGTGACAGAGATTCGAAGTCCAATCACGGGAATGGTACTGCGTGTTCATTGCCGGAAGGGAGAACGGATTGACAGCGACCACGGGCTTCTGGATCTGGGAGATACCAGTGGCATGGATGTCGTCGCGGAAGTTCATGAGTCCGACATTCTGAAAGTCCATCTGAATCAGCCGGCGCATGTGATTTTTCGCAATCTGAATCACACACTTTCGGGCCATGTCATTGAGATTGGCAGAATCATTGGACGCAAAGATGTGCTTTCCAATGACCCCGTTGATGATACGGATGCTCGAGTTGTGGAAGTGCGAATTCGCATGGACGCAGAATCTGGCAGACTTGTCTCTGGTTTGTCCTGGGCCAAAGTGGAAGTCCGTATTGACGACAGTCTGGAGTCCGCAGTACGGAGTCGACCGGCTGAAGTATCAGCGCGTGAGGAGTAGGCCGTGGGTCAGGGAATTCCGCTTTCATGGCTGCAGCTGAAACACGAAAAGATGAAACTGTTTGCAGCAGTTTCCGGTGTGACAGTTTCGGTGACGCTGATGTGGATGCAGCTGGGACTGATGAAGGCCCTGTTTGCAAGCGCCGTGGTCTTTCACGGATCACTGAACGGGCAGCTGGTTGTGATCCACAGCCAGTACGAACATCTGATACACAGCATGCCGTTTTCCAGTCGTCTGCTGTATCGGCTGCGAGGCAGCAACGATGTTGTGGATGTACTGGCGATCGCGATGCAACCCATGGAATGGAAGAATCCATGGAATGGAGAAACGCGGGCCATGCAATGCTATGGGGTCGACACAGACACTCCTGTAGTAAAACTTCCGGGATTTCCTGAACAGGTGCATCTGCTGCGGCAGTCTGACGTTTTTCTTTTTGACCGCAAAGGACGCCCTCGATTTGGTGAGGTCGCGGAAGCATGGGAGCTTGGTCAGTCGATCGAGCCCGAACTGAACCGTCGACGAATGACGCTGAAAGGGATGATTGACCTTGGAGCATCCTTCGGGATCGATGGCAGCATCTTTGTCAGTCATGCCAACTTTCTGCGACTTTTCCCCAGCCGCAGGCCAGGTGAGATTGATGTTGGTGTCGTGCAACTGCGTCCGGGTGTAAGTATCCTGTCCGCTCAGCGTCAGTTTCAGGCCATGCTTGGCAGCGAAGTCAAAGTGCTGACGATTGATGAGTTTATAGATGTGGAGCTTTCTTACTGGCGTTCAGCCACACCAATCGGCATTGTCTTCAGCGCGGGGACTGTCGTCGGGTTTTTCATCGGCTTCATTGTGGTGTATCAGATTCTGTACACCGATGTCACAAACCACCTGCCGCAATATGCCACCCTGATGGCGATGGGATTCTCGCATGGATTTCTGACTCGACTGGTTCTGCAGCAGTCGTTTCAGCTGGCGATGCTGGGCTTTATCCCGGGTTCACTGATTGCGGCCCTGCTTTATGCAGGTCTTCGTGAAGTGACACTGCTTCCTTTGTATATGGAGTTCGGACGAGCCATCGGACTGTGCATTGTGACAGTTTTCATGTGCATGTTCTCCGGGATGCTGGCCATCCGAAAGCTTCGCACAGCGGATCCCGCCAATGTCTTTTGAAGTCTCTTTGTAAGAAACCTGATCATGTCGGCGCTGTCAGAACCAATCATTTCCGGCCACGGCATTAATTTTGCCTTTGGCGAGGGAGAGCTGCGCAAACAGATTCTCTTTGATGTCGGACTCCAGATTCAGCCCGGGGAAATCGTCCTGCTAACAGGTCCATCGGGCTCCGGAAAAACGACGCTTCTGACGTTGATCGCCGGACTGCGTACGATGCAGGAAGGCGAGCTCACTGTACTCGGTCACGCACTGCACCGAACAACTCAGCAGGACCTTCTGGAGCTTCGACGAAAGATCGGCTTCATCTTCCAGGCTCACAATCTGCTTCCCTACCTGACGGCTTTGCAGAATGTCCAGGTCATGTTCAATCTGCATCCCGAAGTGAGCGCCAAAGAAGGCAGGGAACGCGCTGTGGAGATGTTGCAGCAGGTCGGTCTGGGGGATCGTTTGCGCTATCCGATCTCACGCCTTTCCGGAGGTCAGAGGCAGCGAGTTGCCGTGGCACGCGCACTGGTCTCCGAGCCTCAACTGGTTCTGGCCGACGAACCCACCTCCGCTCTGGACAGCATGACTGGCCGTGAAGTGGTGAGTCAGCTTCAGTCGCTGGCAAAACAGTTTCATCGACCCATTCTGATGGTGACACACGACCCGCGAATTCTTGACGTTGCCGATCGAGTCATTTCGATGCAGGACGGCCATTTGACCACCGCGGCAAAGAATGCACCGGCGATGGCACAAATCGAACGAGGGGCCTGATATGAGCACTTTCGAGACGGGGTCCCGATCCGAAAAAAAACGCCGTCAAATCCTTGAAGCCGGTCAAGTCCTGTTTATGGCTCAGGGCTTTGCCGAGACCAGCATGGATCAGGTGACAACAAAATCAGGTGTCTCCAAAGCGACTGTCTACAATCACTTTCCCTCCAAAGAAATCCTGTTCGAAGAAGCTGTCCGAACCCACGCCGAGGAAATCTTCGCTGCTCTGCCTCAACTGGATGCGGAACATACCGATCCTGAATCCATGCTGACCAGTTACTTCCACGCTCTTCTAAAGATCCTGATGTCAGAGGAGGGAGCGTGCATGTGCTTTCTGCTGGTGTCTGAAGGTCGGCGATTCCCCGAGAACGCCCGATTGATTTATGAATCGGGTTTTGGACGGGGACTTCGGGAGATGTCCGAGTACCTGAAGCGACTGCACAATTCCGGAACTCTGACAGTACCGCATCCGGACTGGGCTGCAGAAAAGCTGCTGGGCCTGATGCTGCCCCCACTGCCAATGATGTGCTCGGCCTTCAAGCCAGGGACCTTCCCATCAACTATCGAAGTTCAGCGTGCGGTGAGACTGTTTCTGCGGGGCCTGACCGAAGTACGTCCGGGAGGATAAAACCACTGATCGTCGGGCTTCGTTTTCCTGCAGCCCTGTCTGTGCCACCGCAGAACCCCATCTCAAACGCCATTTCAGGTGGTCGGAAACTGTGCCACGCATTTGTTCTCAGCAACAGAATACACCACCTTCCAAAAACCTCAGCCCCTGCTGAAAATTTCGCCATGATGCCGATTCACCTTTCCCTGCGTCGCAGGCAATGCGACGTCAGCCTCTGCCCGTGATCTCGCCGGGCCCAGAACGACGCCCATGCTGCATGCACTCCAGATCAACACCGCTCCTGTCAGCCACACAGCGATTCGATGATCTCAATCGCCTTGTGGACGCCGTTTTCGTATCGTGGAGCCGAACCTATTGGCTGCATGGAGCAGGATTCCAGAACAACGGCAACTCGCTGCCGCAATTCCTGATAGCCGCTGACTCGCTCATGTGCCCTTAAACGCCGATCCTGTCGATCATAAAGCCGGGGCTGAGACAGACCGAGAAATGCTGTTTGTGTCGCACGAGCCTCGTTCACCGTATTGTAACCACCGCTGCCCACAATCATGGCAACACCGCGAATCGCCTGCAGAAACGGCCAAAGTTGCACAGTGTGCACTTCGGACTGCGAGCGTATCGACACCGCAGCACTCTCTGTTTGCCGCGGGGTAACAAAACGAACGCACGCCTGTAATCGGAAGTCTTTCGTCAGCTGTGCCGCGATTGATCGCATCTCCTGGACTTCCGATGATTTGCCACAGCCAATAACGGCCACGACCGGCAGATTCTGAGTTTCGACTTCGAGCATTCGCAGCGCTGCAGCCGGAGACATCAGTTCATGTGCATCACGAATCAGCCATGGTACAGTCTGGATAGCCTGAGGAAATGTATCGAACGGCGCCGATTCGCCCGGCACAAGGATGCAATCAAACTGCCGAACAAACTCTGCTATGTCGACCTGAGCACAATAGCGAGGATTCAAGTCGCGGTGGATGAGTACCTTGTGGCAGTTCAGTTTCGGCAGAATGTCGCTCAGTTCCCCGCCAAGGCCCCGAGGAAAGGTATCAACCACCAGAACATCCATGGAGGAATTCTGCAGGATGCTGGTTACTGACCTCGCCGTCTCATCGCGACCAGGATGGGGATCGAGGGTCACAATCTGAGCGTCTGTTCCCAACTCTGTGGCGAGTGGAAGTTGACTGGCAAAAGGGCTGTTTGTCAGCAGACTGATTTGTACTCCTGACGTTCGCTCAGATTCCGGAATCAGAGATCGTACCGCAGCACGGGCGAGCGATGTCGCACGTGTGAGATGCCCCATACCGCCTCCGAGTGCATACAACATCCAGTGACGATAATTTGAAGACGCGGCTGGCATTCAGCTTTCACTCATGTCGTTTTCAAAGCCTTCCTCCGCTGTACCTTTCAGATTCTCAGCATCGGCTGCGGTAAAATCGTACGGATCGTTGACAGAATGTCTATCATAATAGTGACGATAGCCATAGTAGTCCCCGTAAAAATAGGGATCGTGGTAATCGCGCCCTTGAACATACGGCCCGGATCTCTGTTCTTCGGTCTGTTGCCGACCTCTCTTTGCGCAGGTCGTACACATAAGTTGTTCTGCGACCTGGTGCGAGTGATCCAGGCAAACGGGCTTTTGGCAGGCACTACATTTTCCTGCCGGCACCTGATAGCACGCGTGCCGAAACAGAAATCCCGATTTCTCATTGCAGGTTGATGTGTCCCAGTCATTGGCCATCGTGAACTATCTCCTTTGTCTGTGGCAGGAACCGATTCAGCCACCATTATCCCTGAGCACCATTATCATGAGCGCCATGCGTAGTGGCTGGCTGTCAATCGCGTCAAAGGCAAGACATGCAAAGGCGATCGTCGAGATCTGATCCCGCGTGGAGAAAACGGTCTTCCCAAAAGCATTTTGCATCAGCGTTTTGCCATCTTTCTTTCGAATCTTTGCCAGACTGTTGTCGAGGCCATCTTCAATCTCGAATCCGTAATCCCGTTTCTTAATTTTATAAATCAATCGTTCCTGACCATCCTCCAGTTTCCAGTCACCATCCTCCTGCCGCTGAAATTTCCAGAGTTCAACGTCCTGTGTGGCATTTTCAACCTTGTATTTGCCATTGGAGGCGATGATGTGACCCAAAACCTGATCAGTAGTATTTCTGACTCGGAGTTTTGAAGCGTCGGCAACAAACCGTGCAAGTTCCGCCTCATGAGCATCGGCAAGCTTCGCACCATCCTCCTTCGGCTTGAGGGAAAATACTGTGTCGCCATTGACGTCTTTGAATTCAATCTTTCCCTGAAGTAAACTTCGTGCCGCAGATTTCGATTCGGAAGATTGTGCCGCTGGTGAAACAGTACGTACACCAGCCGAAGCAGCGTCTTCTGACTTGCTGCATCCGCAAACCAGTAACAAACCAGCAGCAATCCTCAGCAGTTGCTTACCACGCAATTCTGTGCAGCACCCAACACCGCTGTCTATGTTCATGTCCTGACCTTTGTAAGTTACCTGGCCGAATCCAGAAGTCCATAGAGGTTCAGGAACATGACGGCGATCCAGTTTGTGCCATCATGCCCCGTTGTTCTATCGGAGTCTGATCCTGGAACATTCCACGGGCTTGTCGTAACGGTTCGCAATGTCAGAAGCCGGCCATTTGCGTTGACGGATTTCAACTGCACCCATGGTGGCATCCGCACCGAGTCTGCAAGCCCGCCGGACAGACTTTCGAACCGAGGATACCGTTTGAGTCTCACTCTCAGAGTGAGGATCGCCTCGCTGGATGTCTTTGTCTTCGATTTATGTTTGCGTTTTCCACGGGGATTGATCTTGACTTTATGTCGATCCTGATGCCGTTCGATAAGCTTCAGAGTAAACTTCGTCCCATCAACCAGCACACCAGTCATCTGAAGCCACGGATGCACAAAGTACCTGGTATCCCAGGGGCCCACCTTCCCAGTGCGTGCCAGCCTGGATTTGTGGATATGGGGCGTAAAGTCGATGGCGACATCGATGCAAGCGGTCGCGGCCATGTCCTTTCTCAGTAAACTCAGGAGCCCGAACACCAATTCATAACGACGATTGTCAAGGTTCAGCCTGCGGTACCTGAACAGGAGCAAAACTCCAATCACCGTCAGTGGCAGGCCAATCCCGTTCAGGACCATACCTGTTCGAGTGTATTCTGCAAACAGGCAAATGCTACCAATCATTAAACTGACGCCCCCCATGCCCGCAATCCGCTTGCAGAAAAGCCCCTTCTTTTCCTGCTCTCGGTCGAACTGTCTAAGCCGCGTCATATCGGACAGCACAGTTCCCACGGCATTGGAGCCCCTGTAACTAAGTGATCGTCTGAACTCTGTTTCATCAAACTCCTGCACCGCCGCAGCAGGACGCTCACGACGTTTTCGACGCTGCGTTTCCATTGGATGGTTCTTTGCCTTGTTTGAGCGGATGGGCGCTTCGTTAGCCGGACTTCTGAATCTGGAATTTTGTCATGTTGTGCGATCAGACTATCGCCAGCAAACGCCCCGCCCTGCATTTGCAGAAAATTCACATCTGCAAATCAGAATCAGACTGCTCTCCGCAGTCGCGTTTGGGCTTAGATTGCCTCACGAGCTCTGCCCGCATCGCCAATTCTTTTCGCCCCGGAACGTATCGAACATGTAATCGGGGAACAACACCGTCAACTCAGAAAACACGATGACAACCACAGCACAGGGTGTCGCAATTCTATCTTCCAGAATTTCCCGGAAGCAGGCAACCCAATTCTTCCTGAACCGCCCTGCCCTTGACTTCAAACTCCGTTGACCCGTCAGGAATTTGGATCCTGTTCAGCATCCGTTCCAATGGTAAAAACGGTACCGAGGAGCAGGAGACTTTCCCCGTGGGTCAGCAATTGGATCTGTCCGCAAATCCCCAATTGGGACAAATCCACATGATCGTACAGCAGAGCCGCTGATCAAGTCTGAGTACTCCGTCATTGCCAGCTGAAGACAGATCCGACATAGTGCTCTCAGCAACCGTCTCTTCAGCAACCCCCATAAATCATCCTGAACCGTACAACGATCATTCCACGTAGTCGCCTGGTTGTCTATTTTCGAAAGAAGTAGATGACGATGAGTAGCCGTGGTCACATTTGCGACGGAATCACTTCGAGACATTCCAGCGAATGTTGAGCTTATCGGAAATGAACCTCAGAGAACCAGAGAAAACTCCATGAACCGAGAGATCATGAGTCGCTCCCGGCAACGAATACACATTGTCTATCTATCGTTCGACAGATTTCCGTCTCCCAAAGGTGCCGCGACCCATATTGAAGCCTTCACTTCGGCACTCGGGCAGTCTTTTGGTAACGTGGATTTGCTCACCGTCCTGTCAGAATCTGAGGAGTACGCCAGCGGGCTGAAATCCCGGAGGCATTCCCCACTTGTGACAGATTCAGCCGAAGATCCTATGAAAAACGCCATTCGTTTTTCTGAAGGTGTGCTGCATCATCCAATGGCAGCATTCGGGGAGAATCTTTTTGAACGTGTGATCAACTTTCGGGCCAACACACAGCATTGGTGGCAACAGCGACTGAAACAGCAGGCCGATACTCAACGCATTGTGCATTTTCGATCGATCTTCGAGGGTTATCCAATTGCCAGAGAGAAAGCCCGTTTTTGTGACAAGCTGGTCTTTGAGGTCAATGGTCTTCCATCAATTGAACTCAAGTATCGCTACCCGGATGTTGCAGACGATTCAGAACTCCTTGGAAAACTGCATCGGCAGGAACAGGTTTGCCTTGAGGCCGCCGATCTGATCCTGACTGTGAGTCATGTGAATGCCGTACATCTGGTCAGACGCGGCGTTCCAGAGGACAGGATTCGCATTATTCCCAACGGCGTCGATCCGGATGTATTCACATACACTCCCCTGCATTTGCGTACCGTACGCCATGGAGACACGAATCATGAAATGCGGATGCTGTATTCGGGCACCATGTCAGCATGGCAGGGCGTTTCCATAGCGATTGACGCCCTGGCGCTCTTTCGTCGGGACCTGCCCGCAACACTGACGCTGGTCGGCCCTGCCAGTCCGCGTCAACTGCGTGACCTGCGGCAGCAGGCCCGGAAACTGGGTGTCGAAGATTTCGTGCAGTTCATGGCCCCTGTTTCCCGATCACGGCTTTCGATGCTGCATAGTGAGGCAGATGTCATCGTTGCACCGCTGACCGGAAATGATCGCAATCTGGTTCAGGGTTGCTGTCCACTGAAAGTGCTGGAGGCCATGGCCAGTGGCACGCCGCTGATTGCCAGCGATCTTCCAGTTGTCCGCGAGTTGGCAAGGGATGGTGTGGAAGCGTTACTTGTGCGGCCCGGTTCCGCAAAAGCAATTAAAGACGGCATGTTGAGGTTACATCAGGAACCGGACCTGGCAAATTGCCTCAGCAGGACAGCTCGGGAGCATGTTACACGCAGTTTTACCTGGGCCCGAGCCCAGGCGTCTCTGATTGATGCTTATGACGCACTGATCTGCTGACCTGAGGACATTGCCGTCAACTGCCCAAGTAAACTCGTAAGGTGTTTTGCTTCCCGATCTTTCTGAAAGCAATCCAAAACACGCTGGCGAGCCGCAACTGCGATCTGATCCCGCTCTGTTTCGCCAAGACCAAGGATTTCCATGATTCCAGTGCCCAGATGATTAAGCTGAGCTTTCGGGATCATAAATCCACTCGTCCCATGGACAATCGCCTCCGGTATCCCTCCGGCGTCGCTGGCCAGTACAATCCGGCCACAGGCCATGGCCTCCAGAATCGCATTCGGCAGACCATCCCAAACAGACGGATGCAAAAAGATGTCACACAGCTGAAGATGACGAACAACATCCTCCTGTTGTGCTAAATACCCTGTGATCACGACTCGCCGCGCGGCCTGTGGATGCGCGGCGGCAAACGCGGCAAGATGCGTTTGATCACGCGATCGAACCTCCCCGATCACCAGCAGGCACGCTGGCCGTGATTGCTGTACCGTGGCCAGGGCTGAGAGAATAAACGGTAGTCCCTTCTTGTGGCGCAGTTCGCCACAGAACCCCAACACGACCTCAGCGTCAGAAATTCCCAGCACCGCCCGCAAATCAGAGCCACTCGTTCCGGAAGGCGGACGAAACACATCGGTATCCACAACATTTGGCACAATTACTGGTGTGATACGCTTCGCCATCAGCATTTCGACCTTGCCTGCAAGGTCGCGTGAAACACAGCTGACAACCGTGGCGCGATCAAGTGTCCACATCAGGCGAGCAAAATCACCGGGAGGATACATCAGTCGATCAATGTCATTGCCTCGTGCACTCACCGTCGAAGGCAGCCCTGCGAATTCTGCGAAAACAACGGCCATGAAACCTGCTGGATAAACGTAATGCCCCCATACTGCCGAAAACTGAAATTCCTGATGCAGCCACTCCAGCACATTATTCGTATACTGCATGGAGAAATCCTGGTCGGAAAACAGCCCCAGACGATGCACCACGATCTCTCCGCCCGTACTGCCGGAACCGACTGTGCGCACAGTGTCAAGTACACCCGATGGTAGAGTCTTCGTCCACGCAAGCACATGAACACTCCAGCCCAGAGAAGATACCGCGAAGGCCGTTCGGAAAGCACTGCGTGCGACCCCGCCAACATCCGGAGGAAAACGCTCGGCCAGCATCAATAAAACCGGACACGCCTGGTTACTCACAAAACCGTTCCCCTTCCTGCTATCTTCTGGACCCGAACGAGACCCGCTGATCTTCCGCCCGGAACCCACAATGCTGCGCGTCTCAACAAATCAGAACACAGACGGCGTCCGGTGAAAATCATGCGACAGCTGCGCCAATTTCAAAATAACTCTCAGGTGTCAGAGATCGCCTCATCCACAGACAGTCGTAGCGACATCTGAATTAACCGTTCCTTTTTCTGCCTTGAAAAGGCCTTGATTTCCAATTCCCGCTTCAATGCCAGACTGTGACTCCGCTGTGGCTCGCGGTAAACCATATCCACAGGCAAACGACTGCGCGTGTACCTTGAGGCAGTGCCGGAGTTGTGCTGCCTGAGTCTCCGATCCGGATCATTCGTAATACCGGTATAGAATGAACCATCGGCACATCGCAAAATGTAAACAAACCAGCGATCGGCTAGCTGCCTCATAAACTTCAACACAGCCACCTCTTTCGCTTTTGCTTCAACCTGCACCGTCAGGGACAGACCACGCCAGCAATCGGGAAAGTCCGCAATGTCAATAAAGTCGTTGTGGCGACAAGGCTTCGGCCCGCTCCAGCCTTCGACCGGACTGGAGATCTGGAACATGGGCTCTCGGTTCCAGGTGGCCAGTGACTGTTCCGTGGCAGCTTCCACCGAAAGACCATCCGGGTTACAACGATGATGATGCACATCGTAAACAAACGAAATTCCCTCTGACAGGCACAACGGCAGTAGATCAGAAGGTGTGAATTTCGACTCATCATTCTCCACCGCCAGACGACTTCTGACACGATCAGAAAGCCGCGACAGAGACCTGGCAAACTGGACCAACGCTGCAGACTTGTCATCATACGTTCGCCCGCTTTGAATGTTTAAAACATCCGCACCAACCCAATCGGCAAGCTCGGCCTGACACTCCAGTTCCCTGATGGACCGAACCAAAATCTCGGGGCAAGGTGAGGTCAGGACGACAAGCTGATCCGCGTGAAAACATGTGCGAATGTTATGCGTCCCGGCAAACTCTCCACACTGCTGAAAACGCCGAACAATCTCATCAGCCTCGGGAAGATCGGTCATTCCGTAACCAAATTCCGCGTGCGTTTTGAAAGGCAGAATCTGGCCGTTGATACGAAAACACCCGATTTTCCTGCTGGCACAGAACTTCAGTGCTGCCAATAACGTTTCGGCATTGGCCATGCACAGACCCGACAGCCTGGCCAGCGCCGCCTGTCGACTCAGGGCGCTCATTGCTTTCGCGGTTGCGTTACGAAATCGGAGCGGATGTTTGAGAAAAACACCGCAAAGCCCGGGCCGAATCCCGGTTGTGTAAGATTTCACCGTCATTATTACAGTTGCTGCCGACGATCGAGAATTCTGCCACGATCGAAAAAACGCCCAGTGACGCGCCACTTGAATCATCGAAACACCGAATGCAGGGGTTCCACGTGACCGTCAATCATCATGGCGATTGTCACCCATACCGCGAGAATGTCCACTACGGCCAAAGAAAAGTTTCTGACAGCAAGGTCTCCGAGAATCCAGTGGGCATTACCCGGACGACTGACACGATTAGATCGCACTCATTCTGGTCATTCGGGTGCCATGTGGTCATTCGGGTGCCATGCACCTTGACAGGCGATGTAAGTCTTTTTATTGTTATGCTGAGCGTCTTCCACTCACATGTTTGCGGAGCGACAGGTATGCCACGGGTCAATCGGCGAGAGATCGTTGCGGATGGGGAAATTCAGGTGTTCCACGTCGTCAACCGCTGTGTCCGCAGGACGCATTTGTGCGGGAAGGATCGGCAGTCGAAGAAAGACTACTCGCATCGCAGGGAATGGATTCGCCAGCGACTGGAATTTTTGGCGGGCATCTTTGCCGTGGATATTCTGGGCTTTGCGGTGATGAGCAATCACCTGCACGTAGTGGTCAGAACTCGGCCGGATGTGGTCACGCCATGGTCCGACGACGATGTGGCCCGTCGGTGGTGGAACTTGTTTCCGAAGCGAAAAAACAAAGACAAATCACCTGCGGAACCTACCGAAGAGGAGTTGGCAAAGATTAACAACAGCCCCAATGGAATGAAGGAAAAGCGTCGCCGGCTGTCGAATTTGTCGTGGTTTATGA
>CAIQIE010000438.1 GCA_903871805.1 uncultured Planctomycetaceae bacterium
CTGGCGTTGGGCGACGACTGACGCGGCTGGAGCTGAAGAATTCTCTGCATCTACTGCTGGGCGAGACCTTAACCGATGCTGAGTTGCCGCCACCGGAACCGGCAGGCGGCGAAGGGTTTGATACAGCCGCCGGCACCGTCACCACATCCTCGTCGCTCATCGAGTTCCTGGTGGACTCATTAGGGAATCTGGTGGACCGTACCGCTGTCAGGGAACGGGCTGCCTCGTTTGATGGGTTGCGTCGAGTTTTCCCGGACAACCTCGCAGCACTCCAGACGCAGGAGGAAACATCGCAGAAAGCTGCCGTCTCCAATCATCTGGCGAAATTTGCTGCTCATGCATGGCGGCGTCCATGGTCAGAACTCGAACGGGAAAGGCTCTTACGGCTTTATACTCTTATGCGCGCGGATGGCGAATCGTTCGATGTCGCAATTTCGGAGTCGATCAAAGCCATTTTGCTTTCGCCCAACTTTTTGTTTGTTGCCGAAGCGGAACCGGCACAGAGGGGCAGTTATCGGATCACCAGTCGGGAATTGGCGACCCGAATGTCTCTGTTCCTCTGGTCCTCACTGCCGGATTTGGAACTTTTGCAGGCAGCTGACGCCGGACAACTTGACACACCTGCGGATCTTCGGAAGCAGATCCGCCGGATGCTGGCAGACGAACGAGCCAATGCGCTCGGAGAAAGTTTCGGTTCACAGTGGCTCGGACTGCAGCGTCTGGAATACCTGAAAAAAGACACTCAGCTCTATCCCGAATTCACGCCGAGCCTGTTGGCGGACTTTCGGGAAGAAGCATCGCGATTTGTTGCCACGATTTTTCGTGAAAGCCGACCGCTTCTGGAACTGGTCACTGCCGACTATGTCATAGTTAACAGAAGACTCGCGGAGCATTATGGCCTGACGTTTCCAGAAGGGGCTGCATGGCAGCGTGTTGTGGCAGATCGGCAGACGCGTGGTGGGATTTTAACGCTGGGCGGGACGCTGGCCGCGACATCCTTCCCCGGACGAACCAGCCCCGTTTTACGCGGCAAATGGATACTGGAAGAGCTCCTCGGTCAGGAAATTCTCCCTCCGCCCCCTGGCACTCCAGCCTTGATTCCAGTGGCCGCTGATGGAAGGCCTCGCAGCATGCGTGAACAGCTGCAGGTGCATCGCAGTCAGCCGGGCTGTCAGACCTGCCATGAAACCATGGACCAGCTGGGATTTTGTCTGGAGAATTTTGATACATTGGGACAGTGGCGACAGGCAGACCGGGGAATTCCAGTGGATGCCTCGGCGAAGATGCCGGACGGCGCTGAGTTTCAGGGGGTTGAGGGGTTGCGTAAAGTGGTGCTGCGGCGGCAGGAGGAATTTGCCCGCAATCTCTGTCGGCGAATCGCCGGGTTTGCCTTCTGCCGCTCACTGGACCGTTTTGATGATTGCATTATTGACCGGTGTGTGCAAAAACTGAAAGCCAGTGAATGGCGGTCGACGGTGGTGCTGGAAGAGATTATTTTAAGTTATCCGTTTCGACATCGCTTTTCTCCCGGACATGAAGTTGCTGTGGATGTAGAACCAGCGGACAAAAAGTAACTCAGTAAAAAACGGCCATTCCGTCACGGCTACCACTGGTTCCTGCTTGTATCGGTGGTGGAATCATATCCGCGGCCACCTGATCTTGAGTCCCGAATGGGGCGGTCGGAAGTACATTGCGACGCGTTCCCTTGGGGATTGTTGAACCACGAAATACACGGAACACACGAAAAATCGCGACGTGACGTCGCTGTTCTTCTGCGATCGAGTCCCGAATGGGACGGCATGATGTAGCCGCGGGCGCGAGTTCAATGGCACTGATAGTAAAACTTACCAGGCATTTTTCAAATGCCGTAGCCTTGAGAATTTCAATCACGAAACACACGAAAAATCGCGACGTGACGTCGCTGCTCTGCTGCGATCAAGTCCCGAATGGGACGGCATGATGTAGCCGCGGGCGCGAGCCCGTGGAGTGGTATTCGGCAAGCCGCAAAGCCCCGAACGGGGCGACAGGAATTACAGTTCATGCCCTGCCCCACGGTTCTGGGGGCCCCCTTCGCCGCTTGAATTTTCACTTGCGATCACCATTGCAACGGAACTCTCAACCCCGGCTCGTTGTTCAAGGGCAAGGACAAGCAGTAACACGAGCACGAGCACGAGCACAATTTTTCGCGCGGGTGACAACGGGATTCTCGATTTGTTGCGGAGTGTTTTTCCTGCGTTCTCCGTGCTCGTGCTCAGTCCGCTCTGGCGGGCGGTGCTCGTGCTCGTAATCGAAAAAGAATCCTGGCTGTCGCAGCAGCGGTTTAGCTCTGCTGTGCCTGAGCAGTCGCAGTCGCACGAGGACGAGGACGAGGACGAGGACGAGGACGAGGACGAGCACGAGCACGAGCACGAGCACGAGCACGAGCACGAGCACGAGCACGAGCACGAGCACGAGCACGAGTACGAGTACCGCGTTGCTGAGTACGAATAAGCCAGGTTTTGTACAGACAAAATTACCTGAGTAACCGAGTTAATTCACCGCAATAACACACCCAATAAATCGAGCGATA
>CAIQIE010000439.1 GCA_903871805.1 uncultured Planctomycetaceae bacterium
AAGGTCGATGAGATTCCTTTCGATTTTCAACGCCGAATAATGTCGGTAGTGGTACGCACGCCAGAGGGGCAAGACCGCATCATTAGTAAAGGCGCTCCGGAAGCCATTTTTCCCTGTTGCATAAGCTTTGAGCTCGACGGACAGCTCTATCCGATGGATCACGCTCATATCGACCCACTGAAATTGGAGTACGAGCGTCTGTCAGCCGAAGGATTTCGAGTGTTGGCGATTGCGAGCAAAGATGTCCCGCCACGCCAGCAAGCCCCTGTCGGCTCGACTCCCTACTCCAGGACAGATGAATCGGAGCTGATTCTCAACGGCTATGTCGCGTTCCTCGACCCGCCTAAGGAAACTGCCGGGTTGGCAATCGCGGCGCTCGAAGAGCGCGGAGTAAAGGTGAAGGTGATCACGGGCGACAACGATTTGGTGGCGAAGAAGATCTGCAAAGAGGTTGGCCTGGCGACCGATCGGGTGCTCCTTGGGACAGAGGTGGAGGCCATGAATGACGACCAGCTTGCTGATGCCTGCATCGAAACCACTTTGTTTGCACGCGTCTCGCCGTCGCACAAGCAACGGATTATCAAGGCCTTACAGTCTCGCAAACACACTGTCGGATTTATGGGCGACGGCATCAATGATGCGCCAGCTCTCCGTACTGCTGATGTCGGCATCAGTGTGGACTCTGCGGTGGACATCGCAAAAGAATCGGCTGACATGATTCTACTCGAAAAGTCTCTGCTGGTTCTGGAGGCAGGCGTGGTGGAAGGGAGGAATGTCTTTGCCAATATTCTCAAGTACGTTCGAATGGGCGCCAGCAGTAATTTCGGGAATATGTTCAGCGTTCTGGGAGCCAGTGCCTTCATCCCGTATCTGCCGATGGCTCCAGTCCAGATACTCGCCAATAATTTGCTGTATGACATCAGTCAGACTGCGATCCCAACGGATGAGGTTGACGCAGAACAAGTTAAAAAGCCCAAACCGTGGGATGTCCGGCAGCTGACTCGCTTTATCATATTCATCGGCCCCTGCTCGTCGATCTTCGACTACACCACATTCTTCATGATGCTGTACGTCTTTGGTTGCTGGGACGTTTCGACGCCCGAGGCAGCGGCCCACAGTGCAAGCCTGTTTCAGACAGGTTGGTTCGTGGAGAGTCTGCTGACGCAGACGCTGATCATCCACATCATTCGCACCAACAGGATTCCCTTTGTGCAAAGTCATGCTTCGTGGCCATTAGCCGTAATGTCTGCCATCGTTGTGGTGATCGGCATTGGCTTGCCATTCTCGCCTCTTGGTCCCTACCTCGCTTTCACTCCATTGCCGTTGCTGTATTGGCCGCTGTTGGCTGCCACGGTTCTGGGATATGGGCTCTTGACCCACTCCGTGAAGATCTGGCTGCTTCGAAAAAATTGGATCTGATCGCGACCCTCTCTGCTCAATGGCAATCCTGTCAACTTGTACACCGTCTAAACCCGCGCACCAGGGAACGCACCAACACCCGGAGTCGAGCCCATAGCAAGAGCCACCCGAAACGCGACTATAATAGTTTAATCCATCTCCCATAAATCGCACCCTTTGGTGAATTTCCGTGGAGCGAGTGTCCAGCGCTCTACTCCGCCTATTTTTCTACTGAATGTCCCGTGGGCGGTTGGTTTTCGCTGACTTGTAATTTGACTCAGTTCTTCGGCTGCTGCATGGTTAGCAGCTTGTTGAAAAACTCCGGTTGGTTGTGTCAGCCCCAGGCACGTCATTCCCGCGCAGGCGGGAATCCAGTGATTATTTAAAACACCGACCATGGAACCGCACCTGTGCGGGGATGGCTATCGATTTTTAACGGGCTGTTAGAGGCATCTTCAGGCTGATGTATTCGTGTCGTTTCTGCCTTATTCCCTATGCGAATGTCAGCCTCCTTTCAACGAATGGCTCAGCCAGCTTCCAGCAAAGTCGTTCTCATTACGGTCCATGCTCCTATTGATCAGAGCGTTCTAAAGAGGCGTATTGCCATTTTGATTCTGCAAGTTAAAATCCAGTCCGGACGACACTATTCAATTACAGCTCTCACCCTACATTCGGCACATAGCTGGTTAATGTTTGATCACCAACGTCGGGTTAATCTTACGAGGGTTGTTAAGGGCAGCGTGTTCGCTGACGGATTCGTGGAGCATGAGAATCGACCGGCACGACGCAGCAGTCTGCCCTCTGTTGCATCTTTACGCCAGCCGTATCGAACCTGAACAACCGTTGCCTTGGGTAGCGAGCAGAAACCATTACAAGTGAGAAAAGAGTCCCTATGTTTCCACAAAGCCACGTCGGTGACATGGTGTTGGTCGCGACCGGAAGATCGCTCGGGAAACCAACGATTCACACTCGCGCCAAAGCCATGACCAGATCCATGCTGTTGCTCTGTTTAGTCCTCTCGCTGGCCGATACGGCACGCGGACAGAACGCGGTGGCGACATTCTCCTTAGAAGATCATCTCAAGCGTGCCTGGAGTAACGAACTTGTATTCTACCCTGTGGTCAATGCCACGTGGGGTCGGAAGGATCTGTCATTAATTGGGCCCGACGGCAAGAGCGTGTCGTTGCAGTGGGTTACGGCCGATCAGTCGCCCAATGGCAAGGTGAGCATCGCATTCCTTGCCAATGTTCCCGAGTTCGGCAAGACTGTCTACTCATTGGTGACCGGGGCCACGGCAACGAAAGAAACCGAGTTGGGGATCACGGACACTGCGACCTCTCTTGAGCTGTCAAATGCGCAGATTGGGCTGCGTTTGCATCGCGGTGAGAGGGCGTTGAGTGAGGGGCCATTCGCTGGATTGCGTCTGCCTTCGGGAGCGTGGATCGGAGCTGGCTCGTTCAACGAGGATGACCGGCCAACGAAACATCGGGTTGAAATCACGGCGCAAGGGGCGGTGTTTCTTGATGCGACGGTAAACTATGAGTTTGGTGACCAGGGCACATGGAAGTTGCGTTTCCGTCTGGTGCGTGGCGAACCCGTAGTGCTCGTCGACGAGACCTGCGATGTGCCGGTGCCATCGAGCTGGCGTCTCTCGCTGGCAAAGGGCTGGAGCCCTACACGGCTGTTTTATCGGAATGAGAAAGCCATACCAGGCTCAACTTTCGGACAGCAGGAGACGTGCCCACTTGGTCCCGCAGCAGATGGCGAGCCTGCGTTTGTGCTGGAGCCCTGGCTCCATTGGAACTACCGCGCTCGTCAGGGCAATTGGTTCTCGGTGTATGGAGAAGAAACCAACGACATGCTCATGGTCGGTGCCATTCGCGCGGGGAGCTGGCTGGATCAAAATCGCATCGAATCGAAGCAGCCGCAGACGCCCGCGATCGTCAATTTCACCGTAGATCGTAACCAACTCCGCGGCGAATTCCCATTGCTCTGGGGCAGGCGTCAGTGGATGCTCGGCACAACGGATCGCGACCGTAGCCTGCTCGATGTGACGAAGGATCCCAGCGTACTGGAACGCCAAAGTTCGCCTCTGCCGCAGCTTCTACTGATTAAACATGGCGACTTCCCGCTCGATCTCATCAAGGATTATCAGTTCGAATGGCCGGATGAAGGTGGCCGGCACCCGCGCATGATTATTCGAACCGCCGATGTCGAAGCCTTGCGGAAGTCTGCG
The DNA here is from genome assembly GCA_903871805.1 of uncultured Planctomycetaceae bacterium. Taxonomy (GTDB): domain Bacteria; phylum Planctomycetota; class Planctomycetia; order Planctomycetales; family Planctomycetaceae; genus SXXK01. Next base: position 3,635 of record CAIQIE010000439.1, read on the forward strand.
AACATGAGGGTGGTAGGTCAGGACATTGTGCGACGCAACCAGGCTAAAACGCCGGTGTATCTCAACCAGTCCATGAGCGGGCCGATTGCAGCCTACCTTACCACCGGCGATGCCGAACTTGGCAAACACTTGTGCCAGGCTGCTGAGAAGGCGGTCCAGGACGTGGTGGACGGTTATCTGAAGCAGACGCGTCTGCCGACTCCAGGTTTCGCACCGCACATGCGGCCGCAGACGGCGGTGAGCCTGCTCCTCGCTGATGCAGTGATTGACGGTGGACAAATGGCCCCCGAGGTTCGTCGTCGGATTAAGGCGCAGGCAGCATTCATTGGATACACATTGAACCGCGACGACGTCTACTCTCCAGCGCGCGGGTATGCGGGCTTGCCGAACATGACCACCTCTCACTATGGCTACAAAGCTGCGGCGGCCAGCTTTAGTCCGACGCACCCCGAGGCGAGGAATTGGATCAACGACGCTCTGCACGAGATGCACGCGGAACTCGAAGGTTGGTCCGATGACAACGGCGGCTGGCTGGAGGCGCCGCACTACGCCCTGGTCTCCTACGATGCGTTGCTGGGTGTCTCGATCATGGCGCACAACGCCGGACTCGGCGGTGATCTGTTTCATCCGAAAATGAAGAAGGTGATGGAATGGTTGGCTAAGATCTCCACACCGCCGGACTCACGCTACGGCGGGTATCGGCATCTGCCGCCCATCGGCAACAGCTACATGATCGAACCCACCGGTGAGTTCGGAGTTGTCGCGCGGCTGTGGCGCGACAAGGATCCGCAATTTTCCAGACAGATGCAGTGGATGTACCGTCAACAGAACTCCTTCGCCGAACCTGGAATCGGAGGAGGCTATCCAGCGCTCAGTGGCTATCGCCAGCTCCTGCTCGACCCCACGATTTCAGAAGAGATACCGTCCTACGGCAGCGAACTTTTCCCCGAGACCGGCGTCATTTTGCGGACGGGATTTCCAGGCCCGCGCGAGACCGTGCTCCACATGATCGCGGGCAAGCACCGCTCACACTATGACCTGGATTCCGGCTCGATCACGTTCTGGGGAAAGGGACGGATTTTGTGCGAGGATTTCGGTTACTACGGCATGGCGCCGAGCGAGGACCACAGCATGGTTACCTCGGCGGCGGCCGCCGGCAACGAGATGAAGTTCGAGTCCTTCGTCCCCTCACCGCAGGCGGACTATGTGAGCGGTGTCAAGGAAGCCTGGCGTCGGCAGATTCTGTTTGTGAAAGACACCGACCCGCTGGGGCCAAACTACGCCGTGCTGTCCGACACGCTCAGCCAACCGGATCCCAGGGCTATGTGGCGACTATGGACCACCTCGGCTCAGCTTGATCTACTCGAACACGGTGCCAGAGTCAGCGGTACCGAAGACGTGGACATGGATGTTCATTTTGCCTTGCCGGAGAAACCGGCGCTATCACAGGAAGCCAGGTCACGTACCTCGGCTTCGGGACTGCAGCCCAACGGCTCGCAAGGGCCATTCCGCTCGACGCAAAACGGCATCCTGGTGCCCATGGCCGACCAGCCCGTGGTGACGGCGGTGCTGTTGCCACGGCTCAAGACTGAAAAGCCCATGACCTTCACCACACTCTCCAGCGGGCGGGTGATCCATGTGCAAAGCGACAAGGGCGACGATTGGGTGTTCCTCAGCGCTACTCCGTTCTCATTCAAGCAGGACGACATAGAGTTCGAAGGCACTGTGGGGCTTGTCCAGGTTCGTGGTGGTAAAGCGGTGCTCACGTTGCCATCACCGGGTCGTCTCAAGGCAAAAGACCAGGTCCTCGACTAAGGCAAGCCATTGCCGCCAGCAAAGAACGGAATCGCCGTAGGGGGACATTCTACTTTTTCGCGTTGGGATGACCCTGGCGATCCGTTCCAGTGTGTCGCCTTTACAACAACCTGACGCTTGACGAATAGCGGCTACTGACGTGAGGAAACCAGAACAGCAACGGCCGACAGTCGCAACGAAACCACAGGTGTGAACGAGGAGCAACAAAAAAGGACTTCCGGTGTCATTCAGATTTGAAGATGTTCCAGGTCACGGAGATTGAGACAGACGACGTTCTGAGCGACTGGTAAGTAAGAACAGCACATTCATCGGCTGTCGTTTTCCAAAACACGATGGCAGGAAATACCTGGTTCGCCCCGGGCAAAGCTACTGCCTGCATGGATCGTTCGTTGACTATAACCCCCCAGTCGGCGTTCGGGGATCAGAGCCGCGTTTGGCACCGCGTCAGCTACTTTGTGATTCCGCCTGCAGCTCGGACAGAAAACAGCCGGCTGCAAGCCCCGAGCGACCACCGGAAAAGGCAAAAGAGAGTCGTTTGACCCTGTCAGGCGAAAGAAATGTGCTCGGAATTGCAAATCAGATCACCCACGTTCCCGCCTTGTGCCTCGCCGAAAAAGGCTTCAGAACAACTCACGCTCGATTCCATCATTCGCCGATACGGAAGGCCAAAACTGCCTGATCGTCCGGTAAATTAGAATGTTGCCACTTGTGATTCACGGAGGGACTAAACTGTCACCTGGGAATTGCATAGATCATCATCCATTCTGTAACCTGACCGTCCGTGAGAAGTGTTCCTTCCTGTTGTGTTTGCGTGAGAACCAATATTTTCAGGCAGGACGCTTCTTTGTACGAGGACCACTTCGCACACATTTGAACCCGCATTACGCAGATCGCACCCATGACATCCCGTCGCACATTCCCAGGGAAGTCGTCCACACGCTCCTCCAGGCCGACGACGTGCGCATCAAACGCATCATCGCGCACGGCCACGCCACAGCAGCAGACTTCTGGTACGACCATCCGCAGCACGAGTCGGTCATCGTCTTGCAGGGGCAGCGAGAATGCAGTTCGAGGATGGCATGGTGGAGATGAGCGTCGGCGATTTTATCAACATGCCGGCATTCAGGAAGTACCGAGTTGATTGGACGACACCTGATGAACCAGCTAACTGGCTGGGAGTTCGGTATCATGCCGTCCTGGAGGTTACAGGCTGATGAAGAAACAGAACAATACACCGAAGTGCGAGTCCGAAGTCCGGCTGCGCATCGTCCTTGTCGGTCCTCCCCCTGACGTGGACTTCGGCATCCAGGAAGGAAAGGGCAATGACTACACGACCATCCAAAAACAGCGGTCGAAGGACGTCGATCTGACCTTCGAGTTCACAGTGACAGTCAAGGACACCCGTGACGACGGATTGCCGAACTTCCTCGGGCCGCTGACGCACGGGCCGACGACGGGCCGTTTTATTTACATCAACATCGGAAAATCTGCCGGACAGTTCGGCTCTTGTTGGGAGCGCCGCCTCAAGATTCCGCTCGGTGGAATCACCTGGGAAATGATCGAGAAGGCGTCAACGAAGATGTTGCTGGAAGCACGATTGCCTGGGACGGGCAAGGATGGCGGGCCGAGTTGTGCGACGGTGAAGCCCACTGAGGGCTGGGCGGTGCGGAAGCGATGACTGGAACACGTCGAACTTACTTTTCGGTGCCTCTGCTGGCATAAATTCGATCATTTGTCGCCATCACTCGCCTGCCTGAACGCCTCAATGAATGCTTCGGATGGCTGCAGCTCCATCAATTCCGATAGAAGTCGATCCAGTTCAACGTGATCGCCTTTGGGTTCCCCTCGAAGAACGCCTTCGGCAACTGCAACTCAAAGTAGCCGTCCTTCAGCGGTATGGTCCTGGCTGGTTTACCATCACTGCCAAAGATCTGAATCTCCGTCCAATACGGACTCTTGGCGTCCAGCGGAGTGTCCTCCTTGCCGTCCTTCCAAAGCCGCACCTTTCCGTCCTGACTCGATACCGACGCTTCGAGCTTCACCTTGTCGTTCGACACGCTGAAGTTCTCCAGTCCCTTCAAGTGAAGACGAAGCCCCACGGCGTCCGGCCATTTTTCATCGGCCCGCTCAATGACGGCGTTGCTGATTCCGAACGGGCTATGGACTGAGAATACCACGTTGTCCTTCCGGGCCTTCACGACCACTCGGTCGCTGTCCCGTTTTGTCGTGATCTTGAATGCGTGCGAGTCGTCGGCATTGGCGGTCGTCGCTGCAATGGTAAGCAAGAGTACCATGATAAATGAGTCGTAGTTCATCATTAAACCTTGATTTGCCTGAACGTCAGGTTGATTCTTTCCCCGACGATCTTCTTTGTCTTTAGTATCCCATGCTTGCAGAATTGCGGCATGATCCCAGCCATGATGATCAGTGTGCCGTGTCCCACTGAGAAGTTTATCGTTTCTTTTGTGGTGTTGTGCCTGGTGCGAAAGGTTCAGGTCGCTCCGAGGGACAATAAGCCAATCACGTTTCCCATCTCTGAACAGAAAACAGGGCCATCCACCTCTGGCTTTTGTCGCACGTGCAGTGCTGAAAAGGCTTTGCTCACGGTGCCCTGGATATATTCACCGAAGGCATGGGGGTTTTGGAACGAAGCTGCCGGATATTGCCGGGATGCTTTCGTGTTCGGCATCATGAAGGACCTCAGGTCTGAAATGGAATCCGGGTGAGCGGCAGTGGGAGTCGTTAGGGACTCTGACAGCGGAGCCTGGCAAACCTGGAAAAGCCCGGAATTTTGCGGCGTAGAAACACAAAAACCCGCTGGGGTGAACCAGCGGGTCATTTATGTTGTGGTCACCTTGCGGTGGCCAATCAATGGAGGCGGTTTCCTGGACTCGCAAGGGTGCCATTTGATAACCGACCTGTCGCAGGTTTGAGACTCGTTTGCGGAGCTGATATTTTGGCCTCGAAACTGGCCAACACACCGGTAAACCGCGAACGCCGAGAGTCTCTGCTCTCGGCGTTTTGCATTAAACGCTGGATTTTCAGGGGTTTGCGACGATTCTTGCACCCCGCCTCGACTCTCTAGTTCGAGGAGCAATTTACCGGGTCCGGAAGCAACCATGGAGGTTGTCCGCGCACCCCGAGCGAAACTCTCTTCGAACAAACTCGATACACTCGCGCTTTGGAATGCGGAAAAACCTGGAAAAACGAGCTTTTCTGTTTTTGCTCGTAAATTC
>CAIQIE010000440.1 GCA_903871805.1 uncultured Planctomycetaceae bacterium
GCTTGGGCTGGATCCTTTCCGATTCAGCTACCTTTATCAGGGCTTACAGAATCGGCTCATCGGACCGACGGAGGAAGGGCGAATTCTGCAGGAGATCCTCGCGTAGTGTGATGGGTTGGGAACGGGCCTTGGGGGAAGAATCCGGCCGCGGCGGCGGGGTTTGGTACCGGGGACTGTCCCCGAAATTCCCTAAATGTGGCCGAGAATCGTTTTCGAGCGAATTGCGGATCTTGTAAGACGATCCGTGGAAGTGCGGTCGCCTGATGCCGCCGCTTATTTGTGGAACGGACATCCGAAAGTGCGGGGCTGGCTTGCTCTGAGTCCGTTTTCCGACGACCATGCCGAACAGAAAAGAGCGATTTTTCAGCAACGAAACCAGCAACAGTTAATGTTGCCCAGGCTTGAAGCAAACGCAGTGCACAGAAACAGTCAGGACATTCCTCCGGTCAGTCCGGAAGTTGCATATCAGACGCGGCTGGATGAAATTCTGGCCGAGACGGTTGTCTATACAGAGAAGGATCGCAAATTTGTTCGCATCCGCACAGTGTTGGGTTTGCTGACGGTTTTGCTGGGAGTGCTCTGTATCGGTGAATCAGAGCGAGTCTCCTGGTTGTGGCTGCTGGTGCCGGTGCTCACGTTTTTTAGCGTACTTCCGTTTGATCGACGCTGCATGAGGACTCTGGAAAGGCTCAGGCTGCTGCGAAGATTTTACGAAAGTCGTCTCAATCGTCTGAATCGGATTTTTGCCACGGATCTGCCGGATGGACGTGAATTCGCCAACGAAACGCATCCATGGACTCATGATCTGGACGTCTTCGGCCAGGGCTCGTTGTTTCAGATGTTGAACGAATGTCGCACACAGCCAGGACGACAGCGTCTGGCACAGTGGATGAAAACGGTTCCGGAGGCCGAGGAAATTCGAGTTCGGCAGATTAGAGCTCAGGGGCTGAAACATGCCCTTCATCTGCGAGAATCGCTGGCCTGCATTCCCGAAGCCCCAAACTGGGTAGCTGCGGAAGAACTGCTGAAGAAGTGGGTCAGGGAGCCTGCGCAGCCGATATCGGTGGGTGTGCTGATCTGGGCGACGGCACTGGGTGTGGCAGCGATCCCTCTGATTGTGCTTGTGACACTGGACATTCTGTCTCTTCGGTGGATTGTGGGCCTTGTGATCCTGCAGGCTCCTGCCATTGTGATGACACGACGTCCAATCAGTCAGACCGCCGCCGTTATGGACAATGTGGATCTGGCGTTGAAGCAGTTTGGGGCTGTCATCGCGGTGTTTGAGCAGCAGCCGGTGGAAGAGCCGGCAGTTCGTGATCTATTGAATCATTTTCATACGGAAACAGAGACGGCCTCACGAGCAATTCACAGGCTCAGCAAACTGACACAGTGGCTGAACAACTCCATGCGGAATCAGTTTTTTGCGCCGATCGCGTGGATGTGTGGATTGTTTGTCATTCTGACCTATCGAATAGAAAGCTGGCGCAGGCGGCATGGCATTGATGTGGCAGACTGGCTGGAAACGGTTGTCTGTCTTGAAGCCACGATTTCGATCGCAGGGTATTGTTTTGATCATCCCGGGGACTGCATTCCGGAAATCGTGGATGATCGCGCCGAATTGCGTGCGGAGCAACTCGGACATCCTCTGCTGAAAGAGTCGGTCTGTGTGCGTAACAGCATTCACCTGACGGCCGAGAGGCCTCTGATGCTGATCAGTGGATCGAACATGTCGGGGAAGAGCACCTTTCTGCGAAGTATTGGCGCCAGTGTGGTGTTGACATTCTGTGGCTCCGTGGTGCGAGCGACGCGGTTTGTGACTTATCCGTTTCAGCCTGGAACGGCCATGCGAGTCAGTGACTCGCTGCAGGAAGGACGTTCGCTGTTTTACAGCGTGGTGCAGCGACTGAAATCGGTGGTGGACCTGACCAATGGGGATCGAACGGTTCTGTTTCTTCTGGACGAGATTCTGCACGGGACGAATTCGCACGACCGTCGTCGGGGCGCCGAGGCGGTGATTCGTTCGCTGATCGAGCGGAAGGCGCTTGGGCTGGTCACGACTCATGACCTTGCACTGACACGGATTGCCGACAGCATGCCGAATCAGGCTGTCAACAAGCACTTTGAGGACACAATTGTCGAAGGCACGATGCTGTTCGACTACACCCTGCGTGACGGAGTTGTGGAACGCAGCAATGCCATCGAACTGATGCGTATGCTGGGGTTGAACGTCTGACACCAGCGCCGCTGCCGCGACAGGCCTGCCGCAAACCAGACTTCAGGCTCGCCGCGTTTGCGCGACGACGCAGTCGGTCTGATTCCGTAGTCAGGGTTCGCCCAGGACGATTAGCGTCACGGTGAGGTTTCGTTTGCGTTGTCGCGGCCGTTCAAAAAACAGCGGGCAATGCCGCAGGGCTCGGCGACGGACAGGATCCGTTGTGTTTTGTCGCGAATCACTGCAAAGTGCTTGCAGAGAATGAATCACGCAACGCCAAGCAGACCAGGCAGATCAGCAAAGTTCGCGTATTTTCGGGCACCGCCTTCGCAGTACAAAGCCATCGGCATCATGGTGCAAGGCAAAGACCGGCGCTGTGGTAGCAGCACGCTCGTCGCCTGCAAAATCACCACGTCCACACCTCAGCACTCTTCGCACCAGCCCTTTGTCAGGTCTCCGTGTCTTGCTACCGAACTTGGAAGCCCGCTACGATAAGCGACTCTGCAACCGAGGCTTTGGTGCACAATTACATCTCACCAGGGGTCAGTAGACCAGGATGGTTGCGAAGAGCGAGATTGATTGGCAAAACAGGACCAGGACTTGTGCAAACCGTCAAACGACAGATGGATGGACCCCAGTTTCCCGCCCACTTGTCCCCGGGCTCCGCCCGGGGACACACTGCCCCGGAGGCTCCGCCTCCACTTTCTGCACTACACACCACTCTGCGTGTACTCTGCGTTCAACTTCTGCGGTTAAGCTCGCACAAACTGCAATACAGCGGGCGGAGCCCGCAATGCACTGCGTCCCCGGGCAGAGCCCGGGGACGAGTTATGTTCGAGGCCACACGCTTTGTCTTCCATCTCTGACTATGACTGCCGTCCCAACAAATCACCAGGAGATTCGCCATGCCTCGTTCTCGGTATCGTTTTGGTGAAGAGTCGTATCCGCACTTCATGACGAATACGGTCGTCGCCTGGCTTCCCGTGTTTTCACAACCTGATTTTGCCAATGTGATTCTGCAAAGCTGGAGGTTTCTGCAGCAGCAACGCGACATCAGGATCTTTGCGTTCGTCATCATGGAAAATCACCTGCACTGGATCGCATCCGGGCCGTTACTTTCCAAGCGCGTGGGGGAGTTCAAATCCTTCACGGCGACGTCGATCCTTCGGATGATGGAAGCGAAGGGCTATGCCACGTTGTTACAGGAGTTGAGCTACTTTCGATCCGCCCATAAGCGGGATCAGGAGCATCAGATGTGGCAGGACGGAAGTCATCCGAAGCAGATCGATTCGGTTGAGATGATGTGGCAGAAGATTGAATACACTCACAACAATCCATTGAGACGCGGCTATGTCGATGATCCGACTCATTGGCGATACTCCAGTGCCAGAAGCTATGCTGGACTGCCGGGATTGCTGGATGTTGAGACAGACTGGCAGTAGTGGCCGTATGAGCGGGCAGAGCCCGCATGGCAGTGCGTCCCCGGGCAGAGCCCGGGGACGAGGGAGAGGGACGAACACAAGAAATGGTAACACCACGTTCGTCGCCCGCATTTTCATCAAGTTGGATGCGCGCACCCGTAGGGAGTAATTGTTTTACTTCCTTGGCACTCTCCTTCGCAGAATGCGTCTTCCCTGAATCTACTTCTCTGTCTTCTTCCCTGCGTTTGCGTTTCGCAGCGGCCTGCGGACATACGGGCCGAGGATGCCGACCGAATTTTCGGGGACGCGGGAGGAGAAATACGCCGCCACGGCGACTGGACGTTGTTCGGGCGTTGATTGGATTCGGCTTGACCTGTCGGCCACCGGTTAAACCGTGTGATTCTCCGGCAGTTCTCATTGTGTCAGAGCTTGTCATAGCTCAATGTCACAGTGTGTCATAGCTCCCGACGCCTGTACTGACGGTTCGGGTCGGTGGAACTGGACGTCCCCAAAAAAAGCGGACGCTCAAAAAGTGTGTTAGAGTAGAGAGCACAAGGAGCGCAAGGGATGACGAAGAAGCCGGTTGGTGATACGGGTAAGGTTTATAAGAGTTCTTCGGAGGAGTTCCGTCGTAGGCAGTTCCCCCGCACAGCAGGCCCGTGAGGCCTTTCTTGAGGCGGTGAAAGCAGACTGAATTGGATGTGACTTTCGCGGATGGCGAATTTGAAACTCAGATTTCGCCACTGTGAAATCACAATGACAATTCGTAGGCGTAAGTCGCGGCATTGGGATCGACCGATACGCTGATCTGGTTCTTAAAGGCGTTTCCGTAATCCAATGCCGCTGCCTCGCGGTTCAAAAAGAGTCCGAGGTTCGGAATTCACGCGCGGCAGAGTTGCGAAGCAACGGCAGGTGTGCAACCGATGATTGATTTTACGATGATCGATGCCGTCACACACAACGCCTGCCGTCGCGTTGCGACTGAATTGCGATCTCACCGCGATGCGAGTGAATTCCGAAGCAATACCATGTGATAGCCTCGGACGCGAGTCCGAGGTACGGTTGCAGATTTGTTCATTGCGTTGGAATGTCGGGTTGCAGGAGAATCATGTCGCATTGCATGGTTCTCAGGTTCATTCGCAGCAGGCGATTTTTTAAGGGCGTCCCGAAGCCGGCAAGGAGTTTGATCGCTTCCATGGCAGCCAGACACCCAATCGTGCCACTCACAGCGCCGAAAACCGGAAAACGACGTTGCCAGCCTGCAGGGACGTCCGGAACCAGATCGCGAAATCGCAGTGTCTCCGGGGGCTGGATGACGGTGAGTGATGCTTCCAGCTCATACATCGCGGCTTCGACCACGGGCTTTCCATGGCGTTCGGCGGCGTCATTCATTGCCAGCCGTTCCTGAAACATGGGCGCGGCGTCCACCACGCAGTCGGCAAGGCTGACAAGCTGATCCGCGTTGCCGGCGTGCAGATTCTCTTCAATCGCCAGTATCTCAAGTCGAGGATTCAGCTCTTTCAGACGCCGTTCGGCCGACGCCAGTCGGGGTTTGCCGATCCAGTCGTGGGTCATCAGAATCTGGCGATTCAGGTCTGAGGGCTGTACATTTCCGGCGTGAGCAAGGATCAGTCGACCAACTCCCGCAGCCGCCAGTTCGTAGGCCACCACGGATCCCAGTCCACCGACACGACTGATCAGGACTGTCGAATTTTTTAGCTTGCGCTGCCCGGATTCTCCAAATTCGGCAACATCCAGTTGCCACTCGTAGATACTCCGCTCTTCCTCAGTCAGGTCGCGATTCACTGCGATCAACCTCCGCTGATCATGGGCATCAGAGTTAATCTCTGTGAGGAGCCAATCTCTGTGGATGGAATCAGTGGAAGCAACGCGTTGTCCCGCAGGACAAGGAGTCCCGGAGGGATTCTGTCAAGTGGGCTGTCCGAAAGGTTGGTCAATCCGCAGACGCTGACTGCTGCCGGGTACTGCCTGAGAAATTGCCCGAGCACCTCGCCCAGCGAACAGGTCTCGCGGCAGGGCAGGGCGACTTCCTGCAGCCCTGTCGCTTTGTGAAGAGGTCCTGTCAGGACCAGGACGATAGAGCCGGAGGACATAGGAACTTTCACGGCTTTCTGTCATTGAAAGGGATGGGCCATGTTAAGCCTGGTCTCAAGTGTATCGAGTAGCGAGAACCGCCTGAAGAATCACAGGATGCTGTGACAGACTTCGTCCCTGAATCAGAGAGGAAGTCTGTCGGGCAGGCCTGCAGAAGAGAAAAAACTATTTCGCTTCTTCGACGGTCAGTCGCATCTCGTCACTGTTGCCAACAAGTTCTGGCGAGTACATACCTTCGATCGTTGCCGGCAGGGCACTCACTTTTCCCGGCGCTTCAGCACGCATGCGGTAACTGATGCTGTGCTGACCCCGAGCGAGGTCTGTCAGGAAGAAGCTGACGCGATCATCACGCAGTTCGCGATAAGCGCGAAGCCCTTCGAAGACATAGCCACTGCGCTGGTCGTCCGGTTCAAAGCCGCTGGGCTTATGATCCTCCAGCATCAGGTACTCGTAATCATTCTTACTGTCCACCACCAGTTCCACTTCCACAAGAGTGCCGCTGGGAAGTCCAGTGGTGGATTCAATCGGAATGCGTTTGAATCGGGCCACTTTCTGGTTGACAACCTGACCGCGATTTCCCTGAACACTTTCGATTTGGTCGTCTTTCTCCAGGCGATAAAAGCGTCGGCTGACAGTAACTTCCAGTCCGGCGGCCGTGAGAGAGTCTTCCATCGAGAAATTTGTCAGGTATGCGGACAGGTAGACCGGGCCTTTGCCTTTGCGGCGAATTTCCACGGTGTGGTTTCCTGTGGTTACGTCTTCACCTTCCAGAACCAGCGAGTTATCAAAGCTGAAGAGATTGTTCGGATTGATATCCACGGTTTTGCGGATCTGCCCGTCGACGAGAATTTCCACCGTCATTTCCGGTTTGTCCTCTCCGGTCACTTTGATGTATTCCGCCATGGATTCGACCACCATGGCGGTGTCCCGGGTGCTGTTCCAGCGGCTGGAGCTTTTCCGGTTGTTCAGCAGGTACTTGACGAGTCGTGGTGCCACGGGATTCTCCGGGCGGACCGCAATCAGCAGTTTGAGATATACGGCCATGGCTTCGGTATCGCTGCCGTACCAGTACCACCAGCCGGATTCCGGAAGCCGCAGCCATGCTGTCTGATTGGCGTCATCCAGTTCCAGAAACTGTTCGATGTTCGTCAGCAGCATGTCGCGTTTGGGGACATCCTGCATTCTGTGCATCACGGCACCGCTGAGCGCCATGCCGTAAACGGTCAGGTTACCGCGATCTCGATACAGATACTCATTCATCGCCGCATCAGAAGTCGCGTGTTCGCTGAGAACACTGGCCACGAAGGCATCGAGGTTGTCTGCGGAGGTCTTATAATCAGGCGGACCTTTGTACTTCGGGTCTGCCCGATGCTTATCCCCTTCGCGCAAACGGGTGAGTTCGCTGGCCTGATAGTTTTTCAGCCATTCCAGACCGCGTTGCAGAACATCCGGAAGTACGGGTACGTTATTCTGTTGTGCGATGGTCAGACCATGAACCACCTGGGCTGTGATATGGGCGGAACTGCGTTCTCCGAATCCAGAGAACCAGCCCCAGCCCCCATCGCTAAGCTGTGTTTCGGAAAGCGTCTTCAGGCCTTCGCGGACGATGCGATTCATCTGGGCATCATCGAACACCGGGTTGAAGGACTTCGGCAGTCCGCGTTTCGCTTTGGCGTCTGCGTCGATCTGTTCCTGAATCCAGTTCGCAAGGGTGCTGCTGCCGCGTCCAAATCCGGCCGGCAGTTCCCTCAGATCCCGCGTCTGAGCGGCAGGAGGGCTGCCCCAGTGTGCGGGGTATTTTCCGCGATAGGTCATCTGGGCATCCAGATTGGTACGCTGCTGTTTAACGTCTGCCAGGTTCACGCCCATGTTCTGCAGTGTACGCTGAACAAGGACGGCCGGCAGAAAGCGGTTGAGTGTCTGTTCGGTGCAGCCATAAGGATACTCGAGCAGCCATGGCAGACTATCGACAAGTGCAGCAGCGAGTGTCGGGCTGTAACGCACTTCCAGACGCGACTGTTCAGGCTTGCGTTTCTCCGGTACGACGAAGCTGAACGCGGTGGAGTTGCCCTCCGGCCGAATAATACCTGTAAAACTTTCGGTTTTCAGCAGGCCATGAATCTGAACGGGGAGAGTGACTTCCACGGCATCAGATTCTTCATCCGTCAGCGCTTTCATACGCAGCGTGGTCTGGCCGGACTTTTTCACATGGACCAGCCAGTCAACTCGCGCTTCGCCGTTTGGAGTCAGAGTGATTTTTTGTTCTGCATCGGTCAGCAGCTGCAGATGTCCGTCCTCATTTTCCAGAACGACGCGAACGGATTTTTCAGAGGCGAGGTAGTTGTGGACAACTCCGGACAGAACAATCTGGTCCTGTTCTGTGAAGAAGCGGGGGGCCTGGGGGCGGATGATCAGATTGCGTCGGGCAATCAGGCTGCTTTCGCCGGAGCCGACACGCGTTCCATCAGCCATGGTCCATGCTTTAATTTTCCATGTGGTCAGATTGTCGGGCACTTTGAATGAGATTTCGACGAGTCCATCGTTGTCGGACGTCGCGGAGGCAACCCAGTAGGCTGTGTCTGCAAAGCTGGATCGGACAGAGGCGGCGGCTTCGTTCGCTGGTGCCGCTGCCGCTTCCGGGGCCCCCGGCATTCCATCGGCGGCCATCTTTGCGGCAGGAGCCCCCAGAGCCATGGGGGACGCTTCACTGGCGTATGTAATTCCAACACTGCCCTCTGTGAGGTAACGCATTCCGCCCCCACGCAATTGTCTGAAGTTCATACCACCAAAACCAGGCCGTCCCATGTCTCCTGGAAACTCGCTGTGGAGTATTTGCATGACGACTTCGTTTTCACGAACAATCGGGCCTGAACGTCGCTGGAGTGTGGAATCGACATATGTCGAATGGGAGCGGCGGACATCCCAGAAAAAGCGACGAATCTCTGGAATGGTGCTGGCGGCAATGGCTTCAAGGCTGGCATCGTAGACCGACAAAACGACATTTCCGACGACGGGTTTGCCCTGCAGATCTGTCAGCTTCAGTTTCACGCGGGCTTCATCCCCGGGGCGATACGTTTTCTCTGCCGGCAGAACTTCCACATTGGTCACGCGCTGTTCAGGCGGCACCACGATTTCCCGGACTTCATTATGAATTTGCCCGTCGGCAATGGTAATTGCTTCGATGAAGATATTGGGCATATCGTCTCGGGTAATCGGCAGTTCAAAGATGGTACTCTTTCCACGAAGCCGCAGCACCTGAGGTTTTGGGCAGAGTCCGTTGACGGGTCGCACGAACAGGAGAACGGTGCTGTCCGCTTTGTTCGTGTTGATCTGAATGCGGGCAGTTTCTCCGGGAGCATACTCGCGTTTCTCCGTCAGCAGCTCCAGATCATTGAAGCGGTAGTCGCCGCCCCGATTGTCGGGGCCACGAACAAACAGAACTGTGGCGCCTTCCATTTCATGATTTTCAGCATCCGCGATTCGAACACTGATACGGAATTGTCCTGACTGCGGTACACGAAGTTTCAGAGTTCCCGTTCCTTCGGCATTTGTCGAAACGTCCCATGCCTGCAGTTCCTGTTCAAGTGGTTTGTCACTACCGTCGTAGCGAACAGACAGCAGTCGAGCCTGGCCCTTGCCGGCTACGGGCTTTCCATCGGGTGTACGTGCCTGAAAGCCGAGTTCGATTGTGTCGTCTGTCTGATAATGGCCGCGATCAGTCCATGTGAATACACGGAATGGATCCCGGGCTACCAGTATGCTGCCCGATCCCAGAATTGTTCTTCTGGAACGATCAACAACTTCCGCGGAAATTGAATAGGTATGGTCACTGTCAGGATGATTTTCCAGGGCTGAAGCTGTATCGATATCGATCGTCAGAGTGCCATCAGCGCCGATGGCCGCATCACCCTCTACAACGACTTCCGGCGGATCGGGATTCCAGTTCCACCAGGGCGGCGTTGGCGGCAGGCAGCCCCATCGATCAAAGCCTGGGTACCACTTGTATTGTGGTGAGAACCACCAGTATCCCGGCGAATACAACCAGTCCCAGCGTGCGACGGGGAACCAGCGATGATCCTTTTTTGAACGTTCCACTTTGTAGTGGACTTTTGCTTCCGTGACCGGTGCACCAAAGAAGTACTTTGCAGAAATCTTTGCCTGAACTTTTTCGCCGAGCCGGACTGGTTTTTCCGGGGCTTCGACTACGACTTCGTATTCCGGTTTACGATATTCTTCGATCGAGAAGTTGCCTCCTCCAATCATCACTCGTTCCCGTCCGGGAACTTCCACTGCCTGGCCATCTTTCTCGATAAATTTCAGGACGGAGCGCTCTTCAGCAATTCCAATCTGCCATGTGCCCAGCGTCGCATCCGCCGGAATGGTCCACTCACCATCAACACCGGCCCAGCGATCTGTCTTCGTTTTCTGCTCATAAACCACATCGCCCTTCGGATCTCGAATCTGAACCCAGCATTCCCGGTCCGCCTGTGAGTTTTCCTGGGCATCAAACCGCGGATTGCGATTCCAGATTCGGTATTTGACCGTGTGTTCTGGTCGGTAGATCGGGCGATCCGTGATGGCATAGATTTTGATCGGACTCCAGGCAAGAGGTTCGATCTTCTCCGGGTTCCAGAGATTTGTGAATCCATGAAAGGCGAAGCGACCGTCTTTTGTTCGGGCGATGGCGACCCACTGATGCTGTGAATTGCTGACGTCGGGGAAACAGAAACCATTGTCGTCCGTACGATCCGCGAAGCGGCTGGTTAGGATCTGCGTTCCCCGGGGCCGATTATACTCCTGATGCCAGCCAAAGAACTCCAGATCGGCAGCGGCCACCGGGGCTCCGGAGACGGCGTCGGCGACGAAATACAGTGTGCCCTGTTCCACTCGCTTTCTGGTGATGGCAAGATCTGCAACCCAGAGCACCATGCGGGCTTCATTCCCATTCTGCATTCTGGCAGTGACCCAGTACGCACCGCCTTTTTGCAGCGGGGAAGCGACTGTCTGGATCGTATCCGCGTGATCTACTGCCGGCTTCAGCGAAAGGCTCCAGTTCGCCACGGGTTTTGCAAGGTATTTCTTTTCATCGCCGGTAATCAGGATCCAGCCAATATCCTGGATGTTCATCTTTCTCCAGTCAGGCTCGGCCGGAAGCGCAGACAGATAGTTTCGAACGTCTGTCAGCAACAGGTCCACGTTAATCGGCGATGCTTCGAAGACCACGTCGCTGCCATTACGGAATCGAATCTCGAATGCAGCACCCTGTCCGGCAGGTTTTGTGCTGGAATCAAGCAGAGAGATCCAGTTCTTTTCAATCTGATCGATTCGAGCCTGAACGGGGGGCTTGCTTTCGTCTGGGACAGTGGCGAGCAGTTCTTTAAGAAGTGTTGCTGCGCGGGGATACTGATGCCGACTCATTCTTTCCGAGATCAGCATTTCGAGCGCCTGCGGCTTTGATGCATCAGCCCTGGCAACAACCTTATTGAGGATTGTGAGAAAATTGAATTCGTCGGGAAGTGTGAACCTGCGAATGCCACTGGCGAGCCGGGTGATTGTTTCTGTGTCGGCGAGCTGCTTCACAGCCCATGGGCCGGAGGGTTTTGTGGAATCGCTGCCGTCTTTGCCACGGAGGGTCACTGGCGGTTCGGAGGTATCGGCCAGGGCCGTGCCGAACTGAGACTGCAGAAATTGGGCCCACAGAAGGTCGATTTCGCTGTGGCGTTTCTGATCCAGTTGGATCACCTGAGACATCGCCCAGCGCCAGCGTTCGCCGTCGGATTTTGCTGTCGACCATGATTCGGGCAGAGAGTGGAAGATTGGATTCCCTTCTGCATCAACCGGGGCACCGTTCACGGGCTGTGGCATGTAACCGCGACGCCCGAAATTCCAGCGGTTTCCTGGTTCAAAATCGGGGAGTTTGGTGAGATCGGTCAGTTCCTGCAGTTTCCAGGCTTCAAAATGGCGGGCAGCACTGATTTGCTCGCTGATCTGAAACCAGACTCCGGCTTTTTGCTCACTGGATATCGTTGGTTGTGACTCGGCCACCTTCAGGGCCTGCAGCAGCAGTTGCAACGAACGGATTCGGTCCCGAAGTTCCACGCTGGCCCACTGGCCACCACCTCTGTGACCGCCGCGTTCAAATTTGCCCGCAATGACAAATCCACCATCTTCCAGCATGGAATAGGCATTGGCCGCTGCCAGCAGGACGTGAAAATTGGCGGCATGCGTGCTGACGGCGTCTTCCACCAGCGTGTCGGCTTCGTGCACCAGTCCCAGATTGATGAGACACTGGACCGCCTTCTGAAGATCTTCTGCGGATTGCTCGTTGCCGGAATCCTTTTTCAGCAGTTCGCGATACAACTGGACTGCCTGCTGGAAGTTGTTTTGCGCCA
>CAIQIE010000441.1 GCA_903871805.1 uncultured Planctomycetaceae bacterium
TCAGCAGCCGGATTTTCTCGCGCCATTCGCCAGAGCTTTCGCGTTCATGGGCATTCAGTGTCTCCAGCAGAGTATCTCCGTGCCCCACGGCGCCGGCAATCATCAGCAGCAGGGATGCCTGACGCAGTGGTTCTGGTTTGTTGCGGGCATAAAGCCAGTGGCGAAGATAGTTCATGACAGTGATCTCCACTTCAGATAAACGCCGAGAGAATTACTGAAGAACAGCAAGCCTCCGAGCAACTGTTGCAGAGGATAGAAGAGACTGATCACAATCCATCCGGCGATGAGTGCCACAGAGACAACACCCAGAATTTCCAGAAAGACAATCAGAATCGCCCCATGTCCGGTTGCAGCATTTTCCAGCGACTTCGCAAAGCCGTCGAAGACCTGAGCTGTCTCCAGTTCCGTCTGCCGACCAGACGACCGTTGCTGCAGATGCCCCAGAAGCGACAGCGGCAGTCCTCTGAGATACCGCCCGCGCTGATAGTCATCTCCACTTTGCTGCAGGACACGGACCACTTCTACCCCTTCCTGCTGCACCTGCTTCAGCCCCGTACCGCAGGTTGCTGCAGTCAGGGCGTCTGAGGGTGTCGTGTGGTTTCGAAGCAGGACTGACAGAATGCGACAGATCCGTGCCTGAATCAGCCATCGAATACTGGCACCAAGCATTGGGATCCGCGAGGCGACAAACGCCAGTGAGTCCTGAGTGATCAGCATGTACAGAAAACACAGTAACAGCAGCAGTGTCAAACTGCAGACGGGAATCAGAAAACCACCAAAAACTGCCGTCGCGTCGCTTAATCCAATCAGCAGGGCTGTCATCAGCGGAAGCTGGACACCAAAGCCTGCAAATATCTGCGAAAACAGAGGGACGACAATTTCAAGGAAGGCGGCTATCCCAAGGCTTAGAACCGACCACATAATAAAGGGGCCCAGAACTCGTACGGCTAATCTGTGCCGATGAGTTCTCATTTCGGTAACTTCCGGGATCAGTTCCGCAATCGAAATCGCTTTCAATTCCGGGGACATTGAAGACGTTTGAATCGCTTTCAGTTCGTCAGGAACTAACACAGGCTGGGCAGAAAAATCCAACTGGCCGGATTCCAGCTGATCGGCCATCTGCAACAGCATGCGTCGCGGCCTGGTGATGAGCATCGCGTTCAGCCAGATCCAGCTTAGCCCCAGCAGAATCGTGAGCCCTGTGCAGCCCCAAAAGAGAGCCGATGGCAGATTGGTCGCTGAGTTCAGCAACGCTGCCGCAGCGGTCAACATCGCAGCGGAGCCCATGAGCCACGGCATCATCATCAGCAGAGGATGCTCAAACGGTTCCGAGGCGATCGCACGTACGGCTTCATGCGAGGGAAGTTCTGTCAGCAACGCTTCCCGCAGACGTTCACCCACTCGCAGCTGAACCAGTCGTGGAAGCTCAGACTTCTGCAGCAGCAGTCCCGCATGAATCGACAGGACCTTTGCTTCTGCGAGGGATAAACCCCGATCCCGAAGCAGCGCCGCCAGCGACTCCTCGTTTTCGGCATCCTGAATGCCAAAAATCAGGTGCCCGCTTGAATGCCTGGCCTGATACTGAAAGGTTTGCATGGAACACCCGTTCGAAGAAGAAAAGTCCGGTCCCGGGAATGCGGCTCTGAGAAAAAATCGGTCAGGACAACAGACCGGAAAACAACAGCGGGCACCAAATTGTGGCCAAAGAATTGTAGAGCGAGACGACCGGCCAGAAGACCAGCAGCGAATACGCCAGCACACATCCTCCACCAATCACCAGAAACAGCACGATGGGCAGCGCCATCTGCATCCAGAGCATGCCGCGATCAAATCGCTGCCGATAAAATTCTGCTGCAGACCGAAGACGATGCCGCATGCGATCTTCCTGTCGTTCCACCTGCTTCAGACAACACAACAGCAGTGGAGGAATTCCAGAGGACAGAGAAGAAGGAACATCGGCCAGTGAATCACCGCGGGACACAACCGCCGCCATGGCACTGCATGAACGTTCAAAGCCAGCGTTTCCGGAAACACTGCCCGCAAGTACCAGAGATTCCTGCAGCGACAGGCCATTTTCAGTCAGCAGCGCCAGCATGCGGGCTAGTGTGTAACTTTGCAGGTCACGCACCAGACCTTTTAATCCCGGCAACAGCAGCAGAAGTTTTTCCGGTCCCCGAAAGGCCATCGCAGACGCACGCCCCGACAGCAGCCAAAACACGACCACTCCGATCAACAGCGTCGGCGGCAAAAAGACCCATGCCGGATACTGCTGATTCCAGATCAGGACAGACATCAGCCAGGTATTCGCAGACGTTCCCAGCCCGACAACGGCCAACTCATAAAACTCAGACAGGAAGTGCTGTACCACCAGCATCAGCAGCAGCGACGTAACACCCACGATTGTCAGCGGGTACACCGCGGACTGCACAATGTTGGAACGCAGCAGCAGCACGTCGGCCGCGTAGTCTCCCATCATTTCAATGGCCAGCGCCGGTCGTCCGGATTTCAGACCGGCACCAAACGCCGCGGTGAGCATGCGTGAACTTCCTGAAGTCTGTGATTCCACAATCTGACTCAGGTTTTCACCACGTTCCAGTCGCTGCTGCAGCTCCTGCAGAAATTTCTGCAGGCGAGCGCTGCGGCCAGCCCCCGCGGATGCAAGGGATGCTTCCAGCGGCAATCCCGCATCCATCAAATGCCGAATCTCCTGCGACAGATCCTGAATATCTTCAATTGTGAGCGACATAGTGTGTTCTCATCGTCCTGAGTGTTGCGAAGCACGCCAGAGTCATTTCCGCAGCACTGAAAAATCAGCCTGGCCGACCACCAAGAACACGCAGAACTTCTTCAAGGGTTGTGTGACCACGAGCCACAGCTTCCGCAGCCACCTGACGAAGTGTCTTCATTCCCGAAGATTCCGCCAGTGCACCCAGTCTTCGGGAATCGGCCCGACTGAGTAATCCCTGAACCAGATCCGGGCTGTCCGGCTCCAGCAGTTCCGCAAGCACCAGTCGGCCGTAATACCCAGTACCGCCGCATACAGGACACTGGGTGCAGGGAGCGTTGTGAGCCCGATTTTTGTCTGCGAATTTTTCGGCTTCAGCGGAATTCCGCCGATTTTCCGCACACGATTCGCAGGATCGCCGCAGCAGCCGCTGACAAATCACTGATCGGAGAGCACTACGAATAAGGTAAGGCTCCAGTTCCATCTCCAGCAGGCGCGTCAACGCTTCCACTGCCGAACCGGCATGAAAAGTGGTCAAAACCAGATGCCCGGTCAAGGCTGCCTGAAACGCAGCTTCAGCTGTTTCCGGATCGCGGATCTCACCCACCAGTATCACATCCGGATCCTGACGCATCAACGACTTCAGTCCCGTTGCCAGATTAAAGCCCACGGCAGGTCGCACCTGCGACTGAATCACTCCTGAAATCGCCACCTCAATCGGATCCTCAAGTGTCATCAGGCACCGTGTACCATTGCTGTGTTCAAGCAACTCACGCAGGCAGGCATAGGCGGTTGTCGTTTTTCCGCTTCCTGACGGTCCCGTCACCAGAATGACGCCTGCCGTCCCATCAAGGGAATTTCGCAAAGCGACTTCCACATGGTCCGGAAGCCCCAGCTGGGCCAGCTTTTGCAACTGATCATTTCCGGCAAACAGGCGAATTGCCACTTTCTCGCCATACAGCGAGGGAAATGTCGTCACGCGAATTTCACTGCTGCTGTACTCCCGCGCAACACGCCCCTCCTGCGGAATATCCGTGCGATAGGTCAGCAATCCGGAAATGACCTTCAGCCGTGCCGTCACACGACCGGATAAATCTCGATCAAATCCCGCAATGGTGTACAGCACGCCGTCAATGCGCCACTGCATCTGAAGTTCCAACTCACACGGATTCAAGTGCACGTCACTGGCCCGATGCTGTCGGGCCTGTGCCAGAATCAACGCCGTCAGGTCGGGAACATAGTTGTCCTGTCGCGGATCCAGTCGCGATGCGGCAGCCGCAAAGGCCAGGGGAATTCCGTCAATGTTTGACGTGGACATAGAAGACTCTCTGAAAATCAGCCCTGCACCTGCCTTGTGAAGACACAGTCTGACAAAACACCACCGCAAAGTACCGCAACATGGCAGCGAGCCCAGGAAAACAATCGAAGGCCGGAAAAACCAGTTGCTGGTCGCATCAACCCCACACAGAGAGATCTGAAATGACAGCTTTTGTCTGCCTTTCCGATGAATTCCCCCTTTCCTGCGCATTTCTGAATACGTAACCAGTATGTAGCCACGTTCTCGACGACTCATTGTCTGCCCATATTGAACTGTGGTTTTCTGGAGAAGCTGGGCTGTATTGTTAAGCTTTTGAAAAGAATGCGACGTGAGATTGCTTTTTTAATGAGAATCTGGACAACCTCGGTGTATCACTTTTTTGGAAGCTCCGGGAATCGCACTGGTATCCCCACCACTAAGGGCTCGCATGCCACGTAAAGCCACATCAAAGCCGCAGCAGATTTCCGCAAGTCAGCTGGCTGCCGAAATGCTGGAGATGCGTCTGAAGGTTGTGCGGACCAACATGAAAGCAGTCGTTGCTCGCTGGAAAAAAGACGACGAGCACCTTCACGAACTGCGGATTTCCCTGCGCCGGGCCATCGCCAGTCTTGATCTGTTTGCTCCCTGCTGTCACCCGGTCAAAGATGTCCGGTGGCTGGTTCGAAAACTGAAAGCCGTCCTGAAATCGACCAGCAGGGCCCGCGATCTGGATGTGCTTCTCAGTCGACCACTTCCTAAATCAGGAAAGGCCGGAAATGAACTCCGAAAGACGTGGATCAGCGATCGCAAAAAAGCGCAGAAGTCTCTGGAACGCCATTATGTGAAACTGATCGACGAGAAAAAACTTCGCCAGCATGCACAGTCGCTACTGAAGTCCACGCGAAAGTCAGACAAATCCCCTGACACGCATGTTGATCCATATGCGTGGTCCATGCTTCAGCTTCACAATCGCCTGCAGTCGCTTCTAAAAAGTATCCCGCCAAAGCCTGACTCACAGGCCTTGCATAAGTTTCGAATCGCGGCGAAGCAGCTTCGGTACACTGCGGAAATTGTGGCAGATATCACTGCGGACTCGTGCGTAACCGACCTGCTGAACCAACTGGCTCCCATTCAAAAGCAGTTAGGACGTCTGCAGGATGAAACGGTCGCCGCCAAATCTCTGGCCCGAGCCGGAAAGAAATCTGACAAACAAAAGTCAAAGACGTCCTCACTGCGCAACCACTCTGAAGCTTGCCATGAAAACGGCATCCGGCTGTCTGAAGAACTTTCCGCATGGCTAAAAAGCGATGTGCAGCCGGCACTTCAAAAACTCGCGGCCTACCTGGCACCACCAGCAACCGCTCCTGAACATCCCACAAAGCCGCGACGCAAGCCCAAAGTTCGTCGCCAATAAACGACTACCGAGCGCAGTCACGCAACGGATTGGTAATCCGTATAAACAAAGACATCGCCAAACGGCATTCTGTCCGGCCACGCGCCCTACAGCCTCAGCTTTCTGACCCATTACCGCGATACGCGCCCGGCACGCGTTGATAGTCTTCATCCGGAAGAATAAACGCTCCATCCAGTACAGGATCGTCTTCGGTGACCACATCCGGAAATCGGTAACCCTGCACGACTCGCACCGCAAAAATCTCCTGAACACCCTGATCAAAATGCACCCAGCCCAGATTTTTGCCAGTTTCCAGATGCACTGCAGCAACGCCACAGATGCGTTCCTGTTTCCGTTCAGTGATCGGTATCCCGCTGAAAACGGCAGACTCGCGAACCTGTGACAATCCCACAAAAGCGACCTGACCGCAGAAATCAAGGCCTCGAGTAAACCCGGGCAGTTCTGCAATCGACTGATAACGACCGACGCGTTCGTCCAGATACCCAATCGAACCTGCACCGGATTCCAGAAGCCACAGACGTTCGTGATACCAGCGGGGCGAGTGCGGCATGGACAAACCATCCAGCAGCACTTCACTGCAGGCAACGTCCATCAGAATTCCGCCATCCTTCTTTCTCGCACGCCATCCACCAGCGGTATCCGTCTGCCCCAGGGCTGTCACATAACGAATGTTGCCATCACGCAGACCAAGTCCATTCAGATGGCATCTGTCTTCCGGGGCCAGCGAGGAAATAAAGGGTGGCTGCCAGCGTGGCTGAAAGCTGTAAGGGATGCTGCGCACGGCGAGACAGGAGAACAGGGTGTTCACAAACCACAGTTCATCACCAACCCACTCCATTTCATGAATCTGCATGTTTCCCGTGCAGTAGGAAACGCGCGGGACAAAACAGCGGTCACACCGGCCCTCAGGCAAACGCCAGGTAGCCACCGCATCATTGGCATGATACTCCTGCACCATATTCCGCGTTCCGATTCCCAGCTGTGGACCTCGCAACGCCAGACCCATCGGTTTGGGAAGATTGCAGAAGTGCGTGTTCAGTGTTCCGTTGTCCGAGCGCAGGATCACCAGCTTCCCAGCCTGATAGGTGGTCACCAGCAGCGAGATTCCAAGCTGGTCCAGTAACGCCGGAAACGAACTTGTATGCAGGCTGCTCAGCGGCACGTCGGAAAGGTCGTTCTGGGGTCTGGCAGTGTTATCCATAGTTATTCCATCCGGTCTCTGCTGCAGCATCATCGTCCCACAGACGTGGCACAGTGGTCTGTCACGGTGAACAGCGATATCCAGACGTCCGGAATTACCGCGAAGCTGGAGTGTATAACGTGAGCTGTCCGACAGAAATCTGCCCGGGAATTATCAATCACGATCATAGACCGGTGGGCGATTTCCTTCAGCAAAGCCTTCGGAGAAAATGGATTTGCCGGTGCAGGGCACTGCAAATGGACCTGCCCAGTCTTTCTTCTGTTGCAACCCCCGGGAAATTCACCGGAGAGCCTGTCATTTCTATATCGGATTTGAACGCGAAGTAGAGTCTTTCGCAGACGGGGGGGCTGTGTGGAAACAACCACAACAGGATCGCAAAACACAAACATTAAAAAGCCATTCAACAACAAACCCGCATTTGCAGAAAAACCAGAGCAACCCACAAAAAGCCTACGCTTGGCGTTAATCACACAGCCCCTATGGAAAATAATTCCCACCGGATAGTAGTGCTGTTGAAGCACATCGCCATGGATCCGGAGACTCTGGATGGTTTACATGATGATCATTCAGGTGGCCATTTCGCCCTGAGTATTTTTAGTAGCGTGGCTCTTGCACCATTGCTGCTCGGCATGCTGGCCCACGGACTTGCCAGATTTCCCCATTCCGCCCTGCATTTGAGCAGGTCGATCCGTATTGCTTATCTGACACAGAGGCTTCACCATGTCAGTTTTAAAATGTTGTTTTGGAAAATCATCCATACTGCATCCATGGCTCGACACAATCTTCCAGAAGACTCAAAATCAGACGCTGCGAAAGCGGCGCAGGGCATTTACCGGAGAGCGACTGGAGACGAGGCTTCTTCCCGCACAAATCATCGTCACCAGTCTTGAAGACAATCTCACGGAGGATAGCAAAGTCACCCTGCGCGAAGCACTCGAAGCAGCAAATGGGGATGTCTCAGTCGATGGTTCCGCAGCAGGCAGCGGCGCGGATGAAATCCGATTTTCGCCGGAATTGGATGTTGCTGATGTCGAACTTGGCGCCATTACTTTGCAGCTGGGAGCTCTAAACGTTTCGGCACCCGTTCGGATCGTTGGCAACAGCGCAGTGAAGACGATTGTGGACGCCGGTTCATTAAGCCGCATTTTCGAAATTGAAGCAAACGCCGGTGATGTCACCATCGAACGTCTCGCACTGACCAATGGCCTGACAAGCGGCGGCAATAATGACAAAACGGTCAACACTTTTAGTGGTGGTGCTATTCACTCGCTTTCCAGTGGAAAGCTGCTGATTTCAGGCTGTCGCTTTCGGACGAATGCGACCAATGGGGCATTTGCAAACGGTGGGGCCATCTACTCGCTGAATGGCAATGTCGAAGTCCAATTCTCTGGTTTTTCAGGGAATACAACTGGCGGAGCCTCTGCCGCTGGTGGCGCGATCTTTTCTGAAAATGGAAACGTCTCTGTTGCCGACAGCCTCTTTGACAGTAACTCTACATCAGCCTCTTTTGGACGCGGAGGCGCAATCGCCACAGCGGCAGGCAATGTGCAGATTTCGGAATCGGAATTTCAGAACAACCTGACTCGCTCTTCTGATTCTGCGGGCGGCGCCATCAGCACATTGTCAGGCAGCATCAATCTCAGCCTGTCTGACCTGGCCGAGAACCATACGGAAGGCACGGGGTCTCCGGGCGGTGCATTGCATTCAGATACGGGTAGCATTTCGATCGATGAGACTTCATTCACACTCAACAGGACGATCGGCGATTCGTCTCCGGGTGCCGCGGTTTCTGTCGGCTCCGGCAGTCTTACCGTGCTCAACAGCACCATGAATGAAAACTCAACCTCCGGGGCCGGTGCCTCTGGCGGGGCACTGTATTCCGGTACCATTTCCGGAAGTGTTGTTGTTATTCAAAGCACTCTTTCGGGGAATGCGGTTCAGGGGGGCGAAAGTGGGGGTGGTGCCATCGCCGTGGAAGGGGGAACTCTGAAAGTTGTTCAGAGTACAGTGACCAGAAATCAGGTTGGCACCATTGATCCGACCAGTCTTCCTGCCGGAGGTATTCTTGTCAATTCGACACGGGTGACCCTGGAAAACTCAATCGTCGCTGACAACACAGCTTCGGAAATTGCTCCGGATATTTACTGTCAGAATGCTGTTGGTCTGAATGCCCGGTTCAGCCTGATTGGTCGCAATAACGGAACGGGGCTGGCCGCAACACCGGGATCATCTTCGGATAATTTCGGAAATTACATCGGAGGTGACACACTGGCACTGGCTATCAATCCACTGCTGGGATCGCTGCAGTCAAATGGTGGAAGAACTCTGTCTCACGCGCCGCAATCAGGCAGTCTGGCCATCAATCGCGGCAGCAATCTTCTGGCGATCGATTCTGTGCATGGTGGCGATAAACTGACCACAGATCAACGCGGCATCATTCCGGTACCGCGAATTGTCAACGGTGTCGTTGACATCGGCTCGTTCGAAGTGTTTAGTCTCACGGGCCCACTGACTGTCGGCATCAATACGGACGAGGTCGACACAATCGTTTCTCCCGAAGACCTGTCACTGCGCGAAGCAATTCTCCTCGCCAATGCAAGTCCAGGGGCAGATATCATTTCGTTCGCATCGCAGACCAATTCCGCGGAATTTGACCTCTCCCTCGGACAACTCGTGATCAGGGATGCACTGACGCTGACAGGAAACGGCGCTGCGAAAACTGTTCTGGATGGTTTGCTGGCATCCCGCATTCTGGACATCAGCAGCTCTTCGGAAACCGTGACCATCTCAGACATGACACTGAAGAATGGTCGCACGTTACATGATGGGTTGTTCTGGGCAGATGATTTTTACGGCGGAGGTGCGGTGCGTTCGGCTGCCACCGGGGGATTAACACTGTCTCAGGTGACTCTGAGTGGAAATTCCACCATCGGCGACTATGCCCCGGGCGGTGCCGTGAACGCCAGCAGCGGATCTCTGACAATTTCCCGGAGCCTGCTTTCAGGAAACACTACGTCCGGGTATGGAAGTTTTGGAGGGGCTGTTAGTGCAGGTAACGGTACCAATCTGACCATCGCGGACAGCACAGTCAGCGGTAATTCCACTACAGGAAGATGGTCCTATGGAGGTGCCATTTACTCCAACGGCGGCGATGTCAGCATCAGCAGAAGCACGCTTTCGGGTAATCAAACCACCGGTACAGGCGCTATCGGAGGGGCTGTGGCGTTTTATGACAGCAGCGGTAACGGCAAACTGCTGATCAGTAACAGCACCATTTCTGGAAATAAAACCTCTGGTGAAAATGCCAATGGTGGCGGACTCTATTCCACTCGCAACGATGTGATCCTCAGCCAGAGTACTCTGTCAGGAAACGCAACGTCCGGTGTCAACGCCAACGGTGGTGGTCTGTTTGTATCGTCATTTGTCTCGGGGCAACCTGTTGCAAAAAGTCTGCTTGTCAGTCAAAGCACAATCACCCTGAACAGCACTGTTCAGGGTACGGCCGGTGGTATCTCCTCCGGTGTTGACATGACGCTGCGCAACAGCATTCTGGCATCCAACTCCGATATCGGAACGGCTCCGGATATTGAGCTTGCTTCCGGTAAACTTCTCTCAGCACGATACAGTCTGA
The DNA here is from genome assembly GCA_903871805.1 of uncultured Planctomycetaceae bacterium. Taxonomy (GTDB): domain Bacteria; phylum Planctomycetota; class Planctomycetia; order Planctomycetales; family Planctomycetaceae; genus SXXK01. Next base: position 10,269 of record CAIQIE010000441.1, read on the forward strand.
TCGGGCGCAGCAATGGAACAATTCTCACGCCAACAACCGGGACCAAACCAGACGCCGATGGCAACTTTGTGGGCGGCAGCACTCTCGCAACAGGCATTAATCCTCAGCTCAGTCCACTTCAGAATAACGGCGGCCCTGTCTTCACCCACCTGCCTCTGTCCGGCAGTCTGGCGATAGACCGAGGCCTCAATGCTCTGGCTGTTGACGTCACTGCCGTCGCGCCTGCCCCGGCACTGCTGCAGGATCAGCGCGGGACCTCGTACACCCGCATTCTGGATGGCGACCATCTTGGAACCGGATCCGCTGCCGCCATCGTGGATATGGGCGCGGCGGAGTTTTCCGGATTGCGTCTGATTTCCCCGAATCCCAATGCTTTTACCCTGCGTCCCACGATGCGATGGACAGCGATAGCCGGCGCCGTTTCGTATGATGTTCATATCAACAACGACAGCACAGGCGCGGCAAAATTCCATCTCGCGAATTCCCCGACAAACTCCTACACACCACCTGTTGATCTGGCACTCGGAAAGTTCACAATGTGGATTCGTCCGAACTTTGCCACAGGAACTTCCAGCTGGAGTGCTCCGCAGACTTTCTCTCTGCTGCCGGCAGTCACCTGGAAGCCGATGGAACGGACACAGCTTGTCGCTAAACCCGCTCTGCAGTGGGACGCCATGCCCGGTGCCGTGAAATACGATCTCTGGGGCAACAACTTTTCCACTGGTCAGACACAGACGGTTCGTGTGAATGTTGTCGGGACCAGCTGGACGCCACCCGCAGATCTGTCGATGGGTGTTCATCGGTTCTGGATCCGCGCCATTGATGCCAAAGGAAATGCCGGTACGTGGTCAGTACTTTACGAAGCTCTCGTTGTTCCTGCCGTCAAGCCGCTGACACCCGGTGCTGCCACCTTCGACAGAACGCCGGACTTTTCATGGTCTCCCGTTACCGGGGCAGTAAGCTATGAGCTGTATGTGAAAAATCAGAACAGTGGCACCATGCTGATCAATGGATTGTCTGTCGCTGGTACCACCTATACGCCGTCTGCCAATATCACTGATGGACCGTATCGATGGTGGGTGCTGGCTGTCAGCCCGGCAAATATTGGCGGGCTTCGCAGTGGTGGAGCCAACAGTCGTGATCTGTTTGTTGGCGGACGCACAACCGTAATTACTCCCACCGGGACGATCACCTCAAAAAGGCCGACATTCTCCTGGCTGGGAGTTGACGGTGCCGCTTCCTACCAACTTTCGGTGTCGCGAACCTCCTCGCCTGCTGGCTCTGTGATCAGCGTCTCTGGTATCAATGCCCTGAATTATACCTCGGGGGCCGATCTGACGATTGGAAGCTTCCGGATCTGGGTTCGTGCTGTCAGTACGTCGGGGGACATCGGTCCATGGAGCAATCCCGTGGACTTCACCATCGCTCAGGTGACGGGCCTGTCTGCGGAAACAACTCTGCCAGAAAGCCCGCTGACACAAGACCTGTCACTGCTGCCTTGCAGAGTTCCGCAGAAGCACCGGGAAATCCCTGAAACGAAGCCTTTTCACGAGGACCTGTTCCTGGTTACAGCTTCGGAATCCAGGGATGTTGCCGTGGCCGAAACTATTCCTGTGGAGCGGCCCGTCAGCCTGGATCTGATGGATCTCTGGATGCAGGAATTTGCAACTGCTCCGGAACTGCTCTGGGCGGAACTTGATGAGTCCTGAAGAACTGGTAATGGACCACTGACGCCGCTGGTGATCAGGATCAGAACATCAATGGCCTGTCTGTAGTGAAATCTTCAGAGGAACAAGTCTCAGTCGGATGACTCGTTTCCAGGGGGCGTAATACTGACCGCCATCGCACGTCATCCATATATTCACTGCATTCGCTTTTTTCGCCACAGACGCTTCAATCCGTGAGATAAGTGACGTTCCCGGGGTTGCATCCGCCAAATGCACCGAAACCGATCTCCTTTACAGGCTATTTTCCCGGCAAAGGACTTGTCTGCTGTCGGGGCTTTGTCGAATGATCATTGACAGCGTTGCTGTTTTGCAACCGGTGACTCCGCTTCGCGGTCCCACTCGGAAATGCTGGTCTGAATGACAGCCTGAAAAATGCTGCATTGTCAGCAACAGGCCGGCCGAAGGTTCCTGACAACAGGACCAGTCACAAACCTGACTCCCGGATACTGCGACGGCCTCCCTGTAAGATCGGAAACGTGTGATATGTCAGAAGTGGCGAATCTTGGTCTGGGCCTTGTAGGTTGTGGCACAGTCGGAACCGGTGTTGTCCGGATTCTTCAGTCTTCACCTGACCTGCTGACGCGACAGGCCGGAAAACGACTCACGCTGCGGCGAATCGTGGTGCGCGACCCCGGAAAAGTCCGTGACACGGATCTTTCGGCCTGGCCTGTTTCCACAGATCTGACGTCCATCATCAGTGACCCTGATATTCACGCGGTGATTCACCTTGTTGGTGGCATCGAACCGGCACGGTCCGGAATCATCAGCCTGCTTCAGGCCGGCAAGGATGTGATTACCGCCAACAAAGCTTTGTTGTATTCCCATGGCGAGGAGCTGTTTTCCCTGGCAAAGAGCCTTGGACGAACGATCTGTTTTGAAGCCGCTGTGGCCGGCGGAATTCCGATTATTTCCGCGGTAAACACCGCGTTGACGGCCAATGAGATTGTCTCCATTGAAGGCATCCTGAATGGCACCAGCAATTTTATTCTGAGTCGTATGCTGGATCGAAGACAGACTTACGAGGAAGTGCTGCAGGAAGCCCAGGCACGTGGATATGCGGAAGCTGATCCTGCCATGGATGTCGACGGCACGGATGCGGCTCAGAAACTTGTGATCCTGACGCGTCTGGCCTTCGGGACTTCTGTGTCCCTCGATTCCATTGTGCGTCAGGGTATCCAGCACATTGAACTGCTGGACCTGATTGTGGCTGCCGAACTGGGGTATCGAATCAAGTTACTGGCTGCATCCCGACTGTCTCAGGGAGGTCTCGAAGTATCGGTTCAACCGACTCTGGTACGAGCAGATCGATCTGTTGCTCTGACCTCCGGTGCCGCTAATTTTGTTGCCATCGAGGGAAATGCCGTTGGCGTACTTAAGCTATCAGGCGCCGGAGCCGGACAACTCCCAACAGCCTCCGCTGTACTGGCAGACGTGGTTGACTATGCGACCGGTCGTGCGGCCCTGACATTTGCCGCAATGCTGCGTATGCAGGACAGAACTCCCATCGCACTGCAGCCTCAGGAAGAACTGACGCGCAGACAGTATCTGAGATTCACCGTCGCTGACCAGCCACACGTACTGGCTGATATTGCTGACATTCTTGGCCGCAACGGGATCAGTATCAGCAGTGTGCGTCAGGATGAAACCGAAGATCGCGGCGATGACACAGGCGTTGCTCGCCTTGTCATCATGACGCATCGTACAACAGAAGGACGTCTGCGAGCAGCCGATGCAGAAATCGCAGAACTCCGGTCACTTCGCGGCCCAAGGATTCGCATGCCCATTTCTGACTGAAATCCACCTGGCAATGTCCGTCCCATCACACTGGAACTGCGATGCTGTCCAGGATCGCCCTGAGAATCTGCGCCCCGCGCTGGCGATGATCCTCTGACAAAACGCCACGACACACCAGTCGATGCGCAAGAACCGGCACTGCTGTCTGCTTAATGTCGTCAGGAATCATATAATTGCGGCCCTGAAGATAGGCCATGGACTGAGCAGCCCGGTACAGAGTCAGGGCGCCTCGAGTGGATATGCCAAGTGTCAGTTCCGGGTGATTGCGAGTCCTTTCGGCAATCTCCAGCATGTATTCTGATAGTGAACTGTCGACCTTAACCGCCTGAACCTGCTTCTGCATCTCCTGAATTTCCTCGGCCGAGGTGACCGGTGTCAGTGAGTCCACAGGCTGGCCATTTCGGTGGCGGTTGAGAATCTCCAGTTCCGCCTTCCGATCAGGATAGCCAAGGCTCAGACACATCATGAATCGGTCAAGCTGGTTTTCCGGCAGTGGATAGGTGCCTTCAAACTCATAAGGGTTCTGAGTTGCGAGGACCAGGAATGGCGTAGGCAGCGGGTAGGTAATTCCGTCTACGGAAACCTGACGCTCACTCATCGCCTCAAGGAGTGCACTTTGATTGCGAGGTGTCGTGCGGTTAATTTCATCAGCAAGCAGAATGTTGGTAAAGATCGGCCCCTGTCGAAACTCAAACTCTCCACTTGCCGGCCGATACACGCTGGCACCAAGAATATCACTGGGCAAAAGATCGGGCGTGAACTGCATGCGGACAAAACGACAGCCAAGTGTCTTTGCCAGCGCACGGGCCAGAGACGTCTTTCCCAGCCCAGGAGCGTCCTCCAGAAGAATGTGTCCCCCCGCCAGCAGGGCCACCGTACAGAGCCTGACAGTCAACGGTTTGCCCAGCACCGCAGATTCGACACTCGACAGGATACGCTGAACAACCTCTTGAGTCACAATGAGCTCCGAACCAGTGCGTCACAGAATGGTGAATGAGCGATGGTATAGAGAAAACAGCGGGGTCCTGTTGTCGAGCGTTTCCGATACATTCAGAATAGACAGATCTCTCGACCGTTACAGTGCACACCCCGAAGTCCTCTGACTACCCATCACGCGGCAGGAGTCTAACGGCAGAGTTCCGACAACTCCACTTTCGTGGTTCCGCTTTCATCA
>CAIQIE010000442.1 GCA_903871805.1 uncultured Planctomycetaceae bacterium
CCAAAAACTAAGGTTTGACAAAGCACTAGTTGCTCAGGGAATTCCCTGCCCCAAGTCCCTGTGCGCTGCGATCGATGCTTCCTGACTGCCACTCAGACACCCCCGCACCTCGTCAGGAATCGCGGGGTGCCCCCTATAAATTACGTCGAGGCATTCAAAGAGCGAAGAACGTCGTGCGATGCATGCGGCTTCGGTTGCTGTGCGGTTCCGCCGCACGGTCAGCCGGTCCAGAAACACGAAACGCGTTCCGTGGAGTCTCCAGGGAACGCGTTTTTGTTTTTTGCAACCGGCATCGGAAGCACTCTGGTATCAAACCCGATACCCCGAGGTCTTCTGTGCTGTCTGCTACAGAATTCCGTAGCGGTTGAGGGTCGTTCTAAGAGCCGCAATCTGCGAATCCGTCAGCGGTGTCAGTGGCAAACGCACCTCACCACAGTCCTTACCCAGCAGTCGCATCGCGGCCTTGACCGGGATTGGATTGGTCGAAAGTCCCAGCATATCACGACAAAGAGGGAAGAGTTTGTGATGCCATGCCCTTGCCGCGTTGATGTCACCTGCCTGGAAGGCCGTGATCATCGCTTTCACGTCGCCAGGCACAATATTGCCGGCCACACTCACGACTCCGCTGGCCCCCAGTGCAAGCAGTGGAAGCGTCAGACTGTCATCACCCGAAAGAACGGTCAGTTCTGAGGCGGACAGAATCTGGGACGCCTGATCCATGGAGCCTGTGGATTCTTTAATGGCGACCACACTTGGACACGTATCGGCAATTCTGCAGATTGTTTCCGGTTCCATATTTTTTGCAGTACGGCCGGGGATATTGTAGAGCACAATCGGCAGATCCACGTGTTCTGCAACAGCACGAAAATGCTGAAAGAAGCCTTCCTGAGTTGGCTTATTGTAGTACGGTGCCACCATCAGAGCGCCGGTCGCACCAGCACGTTTGGCGGATTGCGTCAGGCGAACCGCTTCGGCGGTGCAGTTAGAGCCCGTACCGGCCATCACTTTGATTCGCCCGGCGGCATGGTCGCACGTCAGAGAAATCACACGTTCATGCTCGTCATGCGACAACGTGGGGCTTTCGCCAGTCGTCCCAACGGGAACCAGGCAGTCCGTTCCCGCAGCCACATGAAAGTCAATCAGCGACTTCAGCATGTCTTCGTTCAAAGAACCGTCACTTCCCATGGGAGTGACCAGAGCAACAGAAAGTCCGGCAAAGAGTTCGCCACGTCGAGCCATGATTACAGAGTCTTTCATTTCACCAGGTTCACAGAGTTCCGAGCGAGGAAATCGAACGTTGTTCCTGCCTGACCGATTTGCATCACAATCCCTTGTGATGCTTCCAGAGTTTCACATCTTTCAAAAGTCATTCAGGATGATCACCGAGTTACCCAGCAGAGAGTTTCTGATGAGCAGTGGCATTCAGTCGACCGTCCTGCAGTACCCCGAGCGCTCGATCCAGTGAAATCCTGAACGTTTCGGGGTGCAGAATAGCGGGCCGGTTCCGGAGTTCAATTCAATGCGGGGAGATCCTTTTCCCGGAGCGGGAAAAACGCACGCTACTGCAGTTGCAGGATCGAATTTTCAGTGAGTGCTCATCCGTTGCCGCCAATTCACACCCGCCATTTTCCCAAGCGCCAGAATCAGAGACTGCGTGCCATCGCGGCCGTGTCCCTGGGCCTTGACACCCTGATACAGCTGCTCTGCAAGAGCCAGTCCAGGCATGAACAAGCCCATCCGACGCGATTCCTTAAGAACAATTCCCAGATCCTTGATAATGTGTTCCACGAAAAATCCAGGGTCAAAGTTGTTGTCGATGATGCGAGGCCCCAGATTGGACAGGGACCAACTTCCGGCCGCACCACTGGCCACCGATTTTAAAACTGTGGGCAGATCCAGCCCAGCCTTATAGCCATACAGCAGAGCCTCACAAACCCCGATCATGCCCCCGGCGATCAACGTCTGATTTACCATTTTCGTATGCTGACCACTTCCGGCAAGCCCCTGATAGACAATCGTCTTCCCCATGGCTTCCCAAAGCGGCTGCAGAGATTCTACCACAGCCTGATCCCCACCCAGCATAATGGACAACGCCGCATTGCGCGCCCCAATATCACCGCCGGATACAGGAGCGTCCACACTGTGCACGCCTTTCTGCTTTGCTGTGTCATAGATTTCCACCGCCAGCGACGGCTGACTGGTGGTCATGTCCACAAGCACAACGCCGGGCTTTGCACCGCTGAGCGCCCCCTGCTCGCCAAGCAACACTTCCCGAACATCCGCCGGAAAACCGACGATCGAGAACACCACGTCCGAGTTCTCGGCAACGGCACGTGGTGTCGCAGCCCATCGAGCACCACGATCGATCAGCGTCTGGGCTTTTTGCTGCGTTCTGGAATACACAGTGGCCGAATACCCTGCGTTCATCAGGTGACCACACATGCTGGATCCCATGACACCCGTACCAATCCAGCCAACTCGCGTTTTTCCGGGTACAATCTGCGGCAGTGACATACATCGTTCCTTACCAAAAGGGAGTTCACCCGGTGATCGTCAGAGCGGGTCTGCAATTCGTTGCCGCAGTGTACAGCAATGTCCGTGTCTCTTCGAGCATCGACAACAGAAATCCCAGATGCCGCTTCCCTGAAAACGCTGCCCCCCCCCAATGGAATTCCCACGGAAATCCCCGTCATTCCCGCGCACATCAGAACCCGGCTCAAAAATCAACCTGCCGCAGCACGCTGCCCAACTCATGCAATCAGAAAACCGCATCCACCGCTCCAACGCACGACGCTAAGCTGCTGCCTCATTCGCAACGATCATCATCACCGGAGTGCTCATACTGCACACTCAGCATGCGGATGATGTGTCGCGCAAGTTGCTCTTTGATTTCACGATGTCGAGGAACCGGTTGTGAGACCCCCGTGTAGAGGTTTCGATACCAGTCGTGCTTCGCCCCATGGCGTACCAGAACGCCAGCCCATTTTCTCGATAGCTTGAATAAGGTCTATGCGTTTCACGAAACAACCAAATCTTCAACACGACGCGCCCCATCGATTAAGCCCCCACTGAGATCTGCATACAGATCTATCAGGTGCTCTCTGAGTTCTTCTGGAGAATCGCCCTGGGTCCAGTAATCTGGAAACTCTTGTAGGTACCCTAGCCAAACGACGTCCTGCTGCCAAACCACAATTTTTTTGGTTTCCATGCCATCGAACCATCGAAAATGAAACGAAAAAACGACATGCGAGTCCAATGCCCGGCCCAATGAACGCCGGACTCAGTCGCTGACTAAAAAAAATGTCAGCAATTCTGTTACCAGTGTACCAGACCACGACACCCCGGTACAAATTGTTTTCTCCAACAGCGTGAAAGGTATCCACCATTGACGCCACATGTGCCCGTTTGCAAACAGGGACTTGGCACGAGACCACCACCCGCCGCAAGTCACCCGCCGTGGTTCCCGCGCACATCAACAAACACCGGAATTTTCAGCAGTGTCGGGTGAGAGATTCCCGGAAACGTCCGCCACACACACGGGAACTCTGGTTCGCTCTGTTCACACACCCGGGCGCAACGTTTGGTCGCAGCAGCAGACGGCGCCTCTGCCAGTGGCTCAGCGAAGGGCCGCGCCAGGCACAGCGCAAGAAAATGGGCACCGGCATGATACCGGTGCCGCGAGGGGACGCACCAACCAATGAACAGAACGGAAGGGAGGAGAGA
>CAIQIE010000443.1 GCA_903871805.1 uncultured Planctomycetaceae bacterium
CGAGTTCAGGGTGAGGGTGTAGACGTATTCCAGGCGATACCGGTTGCGCGCGTCGAGGCTTTTGCGGAGGATGCGGACCGGCGGCAGATCATCCCGCCGGACGTCAAGAGTCCGAGCCAGTTCGTCGGGCAGCTGGCTCTCTGGCAGTTCGACGGGTGTTCGGAGATTGGTAACGCGCAGTGGCATTGTGGTGTTTGGGCAGACAGGAGAGTTTCGGAAACAATACAACAGAGTACAGGCAGACAACGGCCCTGGCAACCGGGGTACGCCGTTTTTTGGACGGGGGGAAACGGTCACGGTGCAGGTCGCTCGACGACGGGCAACGGTGTCCTGGTGAGCTGCCGGAACTTTCCTGAATCCCGCCGTCGGCTGTTGAGGTCCACCGGCTGGCTGTGCGTGAGGTTCGCGGACGATCCTGCCCGGAGCGCTGGCAGAAAATCGCCGGTGGCCAGCAACGCATCGCCGAGGGAAAATGCCAATTTGCCAAGTTTCGCCCGGACAGGGTGGCAGAAAGCCACGGACACAGAAGACTTCGGGGCGATTACATGCAGTCGTCAAGGCAACTCGGGCCGAGTACTTTTGCCATCCGTGCGATGTCAAAGACGTGCCAGATCGTTGGAAAACATAGGCTGTCGCTTATTGCATTCACAAAAGCACCCAACCACGCCAATTTACGCTTACCTTCCATTCCATTTACTCTACGCAGACCCTTGACTTATGAGTAGAGTGACCCATACCATGGAGAACATCACGCATGGGTGCGTACGGTGACAGTTCCGGGCAGACCGGAACCCGTGTACGTCAGGCGTTGCGTTGGTTCATGGGGAGTGATGGTCATGTGGGTAAACGTGGGTCGTATGTTTGCACTGCTGCTGCTGGCAGCATGTCCGATGCTGAATGGGATTGCCAGAGGGCAGGACGCTTCGGCGGATCCGCCGAAGCCGTTGGTGCAGCAGTATAAATGCACTATCGTTACTTACTGTTCTAACAACGGGACAATCGATCTAAACACAAAGAAGGAGTTTACCGGCTTCTACACCGGCGTCTCCACCGGCGTCTCCATCGACCCTAGATATCTTGCATGGCAAGACGCGACAAAGAATATGAAGAATTACGAGCGCGAAAAACCCTGTGCGCCTGGCTATTCCCGACAACAAAGAGGTGCGGCTAGCTTCGATCCCCCATTTTTGCTGCGCAGCGGTACGAGCCACAACTGCTGCCCAACAGACGGTAAATGGAAGGTCACAATTCAATGCATAGTTGACGATGGCACACCTAGTGGAACTCCAGTCAATTTCCCCTGCTTCGGAAACACTCGATTAAAGGCGAAGCGTGCAGCTGAGGCGGAACTTAAGACATTCCTGTGCCAAATCGGACAGAACTGCAAGTGCTGCAAAGTGTTCACGGAACGAGTGAAACCAACTCCCGTTTGCTGCAACTGATCTATCCTCGACTGTTAAAGCGATGATCAGAAAATAAAGCGGTGGCACGAACAATTTACCGCTTTGGGTCGGATTCGAGTTGCAGCCATCGAGGGGCACTCCACTGCCAGGCAGGTTCGTCGGCCTGCGAATCTGCGGGGGACGTGCTGATCCCTGCGGATTGGATTTTAGTTGAACGTGGGGACCGGTTCCTGATGTTGCGCTGTGTTGATCACCGACTATTTTCTGGCACCCCTGATTTGGGGTGCCAGAGCCCGGTTTTGATCACATGTTTGAAAGCAGACTGGATTCCCGCGAAGTTTTGCATGGTGTCGAGGGAAGAGTCTACGTGGACAACTCCGGGTTCGCGGGGCTCCCCCGAAAAGACCAACTCGAAACGCCAGCGAAGTGCCTGACACCGCAAATGTCCTTACGTTTCCTTGCTGGCGCATCGGGTTGGTATTAGGACTCACCCGGCACTGTCCAGCTACGGCATTTGGAAAATGCCTGCGACTTTGAAGGTCCGCTAATCCTGCATTGGCGGAATTGGGGGCTCGGATGGCGTCAGAGGGATTCGATTCTGACGCCTCTCCCACTCAGTCAATTGCCGCGGAACCGTGCGCTCGGCAAATTCGAGAAGATCCCGAGGCCATTTTTCCAGCATGTTCCCGGGACAGAAGACCCATTTTCCGTCCGGACTTTCCGGTTGCCAATCCGTCCCTGGAGAGATCATCGCATTCATGATTCCCTCAGGCACGTTTCTGTGCGGGATCTGTTGAATCGCATCATTACGCTTAAGATCCCACAGCACGGTGTCTTTCTCACTCAGCAGCCAGAGCTGATCCGGCGTGTTCCCAAAGATGGCCTTCGAACCCAGCTGCACCTCCGCTTCCCGCCGGCCAGTCGTCGTGTTGTACACAGTGTGTCCATTGCTAAATTCGGTCAGCAGCACCTGGATTCCATCACTGCGGAACTGCGCCTCATAGACCTGCCCGGTGCAGTCGATCGTAATACGGTCTGAAGTTGCCGGACGCAGGATCTCTGCCCGGCGTTTGTCGTCTGCATCACTGCCACAGGCCAGTAACTGCTGGCCGTCGGCAGACCAGCG
>CAIQIE010000444.1 GCA_903871805.1 uncultured Planctomycetaceae bacterium
CGAGTTCAGGGTGAGGGTGTAGACGTATTCCAGGCGATACCGGTTGCGCGCGTCGAGGCTTTTGCGGAGGATGCGGACCGGCGGCAGATCATCCCGCCGGACGTCAAGAGTCCGAGCCAGTTCGTCGGGCAGCTGGCTCTCCGGCAGTTCGACGGGTGTTCGGAGATTGGTAACGCGCAGTGGCATTGTGGTGTTTGGGCAGACAGGAGAGTTTCAGAAACAATGCAACAGGGTACAGCCAGACAACGGCCCTGGCAACCGGGGTACGACGTTTTTTGGACGGGGGGAAACGGTCACGGCGCAGGTCGCTCGACGACGGGCAACGGTGTCCTGGTGAGCTCCCGGAACTTTCCTGAATCCCGCCGTCGGCTGTTGAGGTCCACCGGCTGGCTGTGCGTGAGGTTCGCGGGGGGATCCAGCCCGGCGGACTGGCAGACAATAGCCGGTGGCCAGCAACGCATCGCCGAGGGAAAATGCCAATTTGCCAAGTTTCGCCCGGACAGGGTGGCAGAAAGCCACGGACACAAAAGACTTCGGGGCGATTACGTGCAGTCGTCAAGGCAACTCGGGCCGAGTACTTTTGCCATCCGTGCGATGTCAAAGACGTGCCGGATCGTTGGAAAACATAGGCTGTCGCTTATTGCATTCACAAAAGCACCCAACCACACAACTTTACGCTTACCTTCCATTCCGCGTACTCTACGCAGACCCTTGACTTATGGGTAGAGTGACCCATACCATGGAGAACATCACGCATGGGTGCGTACGGTAACAGTTCCGGGCAGACCGGAACCCGTGTACGTCAGGCATTGCGTTGGTTCACGGGGAGTGATGGTCATGTGGGTAAACGTTGGTCGTATGTTTGCACTGCTGCTGCTGGCAGCATGTCCGATGCTGAATGGGATTGCCAGAGGGCAGGACGCTGCTCCATCCACGGCGAAGTGGCAATGTTCAGAAACCAGCTACTGCAAAGTAGGTAAAATTGCAAGCGATTTGCAGCCACATATTTCTGGTCTTTTTGACACTCTTGGAGAAGCAGAAGCCGATTTGAACGATAAAGTGCGGGAATACCGGGACGACAATCCATGCGCTAGTGGAGCATACTACACATTTGGAAGAACTTGCATTCAAATTCAACCGCTGGCGAATCCTCCTCAAGCAGTCCCCCGATGCCAGACCATGACACCAACTTGCAGTTGTGATGTTTCCTGCCCTCAGACGGCGAAGTGGCGGGTAACTGTTAAATGTTCGGTCATAAGTAAGAACGGACAACCGCTTCCGTTCGACTATGTCGAAGAGACGTGCTTCGGACGAACCAGGCTCGAGGCGAAACGAGCAGCTGAGACGAAAGTAAATTGCGATCTCTTTTTGGCTAACGCGTGTTGCGTTTGCCGTACAGTGACGGTTGCGCGTATGAAGTACGCTCCCTGTCAATGCAAGTAGTTACAACGCGCCTTCACCTGATCATCGACAACCGCCTATGGAAGGTTGGAATTTTCCGGAAGATCCCCCCCAAGACGTTGTCTCGGATCCGCGTTGAAGCAAGCACGGTTCACCTGTCCGCCACGCAGGATCGTCAGCCTGCGAATCCATCGGTGACGTGCTGATCCCTGCGGATTCGATTTTAGTTGAACGTGGGGACCGGTTCCTGATGTTGGGCTGTGTTGATCACCGGCTATTTTCTGGCACCCCTGATTCGGGGTGCCAGAGACAGGTTTTGATCACATATTTGAAAGCAGACTGGATTCGCGCGAAGTTTTGCACGGTGTCGGGGTAAGAGTCTACCTGGACAACTCCGGGTTCGCGGGGCTCCCCCGAAAAGACGAACCCGAAACGCCAGCGAAGTCCCTGACACTGCAAATGTCCTTACGTTTCCTTGCTGGCGCTTCGGGTTGGTATTAGGACTCACCCGGCATTGTCCAGCTACGGCATTTGGAAAATGCCTGCGACTTTGAAGGTCCGCTAATCCTGCATTGGCGGAATTGGGGGCTCGGATGGCGTCAGAGGGATTTGATTCTGACGCCTCTCCCACTCAGTCAATTGCCGCGGAACCGTGCGCTCGGCAAATTCGAGAAGATCCCGAGGCCATTTTTCCAGCATGTTCCCGGGACAGAAGACCCATTTTCCGTCC
>CAIQIE010000445.1 GCA_903871805.1 uncultured Planctomycetaceae bacterium
CTGACCAGTCGCGTTCTGAACTTCGTTCTGCAGCTGCTCGGTTGCTGATTGCAGTTGTTCCTGAGCTCGTCGCAGGGATTCCTGTTCACTTCCAAGGACCGAATCCGCAGCCTGCTCAATTCCCTGCTGCAACTTGTCCAGTCCCCGTCGGGCGATCTGCTCGGCTTCCTGTGTCTGCGGCCATAGCCCGCGACCAGCCAGCATTTCCGCGGCATCCAGGGCTTCCTGAGGTTTCAGTTCCCGCACCTCACGCAACGTCTCATACAGTTTCCCCGACAACAGCGGCTCACTCTGCTCAGCCTGCTCAATCAGCTGCTTCGATTCTTCCAGCACCTGATTCAGACGATCCTTCTGCTCTTTCAGACCCTGCTCAATCTGTTCCCTGTTGCGTTCTGATCTCAGGGACGGCTTTTTCGAGCTCTCTGTGTCGGTCGTTTCCCCGTTGAGCTGTCGCGCCAGCTGCTCCTGTTGCTCGGTTAACTCTCTGGCCTGATCACGCAGCCCGCGAACAGCATCGTCAAATCGCGAAGAAGTCTGATTTCTGAAATCCTCTTTCAGATTGTCAAACTGCCGTTCTGCGCGAGTTCCTTCAGAGATGGCTTCGGACAATCGTCCTTCATCCATCGCTCTGGATGCCTCCTGCACATTCTGGCGTGCCTCCTGCATCTGTTGCTGCATCTGCTGACGCTCCGGTTCCTGAGCCCCCGGCGTCTGCTGCATCTTTTCATTCAGCTCATCCACATCACGCAGCATCTCCCGCTGCTCATCGCGAAGTCGTTTCAGCTCTCGCTCAATCTCTTCCCGCTCCTGATCCGTTCTGGCCGCACGAAGCTCAGACTCCAGCTGCTTCAGCCGTTCGTTGACCATCTGCTGACGTCCCGCAAGCTCTTTCAGACGATTCAAAACCTGCAACTGCTCACGCTGCTGCTGATTGCTCTCCTGCTGTTGCTGAGCCTGTCGTTCGGATTCGTAGCGATTGCGTGTATTGTCCAGTTCCAGTTGCTGCAACTGCTGCTGCGAGGCACTGTTGCCACCACCGCCGCCGCCTCCCTGCTGTTGCTGTTGTTGCTGCTGACGCACCTCGGCTTCAGCCGCTCGCATCCGCAGCAGCGTCTGAATCACCTTTTGCTCCAGCGGCATCGCATCCGCAAGCCGCACTCCCGCGCTCGCATTTTTCACGGCGGTCAGCTTTTCAACCACAAGGTTCATTTCAGACTCGGCCCGTTCCGCCAGCGCCGCTGTTTCCTGACCACCCGCAGGTTCCTGCTGCGATTGCTGCAACTGCTGAATGGCCTGTCGCTGTGACTCCGCCAGCGTCTCAAGATCAGCGTCCCACGTCCCGGCTGCTTTCTTCTCAGCTTCTGCTCGAATCGTATTCCATGTGCCGGAAACGATCTCCTTCTGCAGGTTCAGAACACCATCGACCGCACTACCCTGCTGCGAGTTCTGATTCTGCTGTTGTTGCTGTTGCTGCTGAGACTGGCCCTGCTGCTGAGCCTCTCGCAGAATTTCCTCGAAGCGGCGGACTTCCGCGAACATCAGATCGCTGTAACTGCGTCGTTCGGAACCATCCGCCGCCCGATCCGTCGCCCAGAAGGTATAAGTCAGCATGTCATCCGGGGCGGCTTTCAGCCCTTCCAGATCCACTCGGTGCGACATTTCTGCGGATAACACAGGAGCCGCCTGTGCCTGCTCCGCCACTACAGGTTCGACCACCGGGGTATCGGGGACAGGTGCTGTTGCGGCGGAGCCCGGCAATAATGAGGCCGACTTGAGTTCTCCGCCAGACAGTGAATACTCAATGCCGTAATCCAGCAGGCCAAAATCATCCGTCGCTTTTGCTTCTGTCAGAAACTCCTGCAGTGGCGATACATTGACATCCCGACCCGGGAACGTAGGTTTCACTTTCGCCGGCTGATTTTCCGTCACGCGAATCATCAGCTGTTGTTCGTCTGCCGGGGTTCGTCCTTCGGCATCCTGCAGAACAATCAACCACGTCTGGCTTTTCATCAACGTCTGCGTGATTTCCACCACCGACGCGTCGGTCGAGGTCGGTGATAACTTCAGAGTAGTGCCTTCCGCTGTGCGAAATTCTGCTACAGACACAGGCTTATTCAAACGCACCAGAAACCGAACGCTGGCCCCTTCGGTCACTGTCAGTCGTCCGACATCCTCAATCGTTTCCGGCGCAAGGCCCGTCCATGCCGGCGGAGTCACCTCGGCATCAATCTGTTTCACGGCGGGTCGCACATAAGTCTTGACCTGATAATCACGTGACGTAACAGGGGTGCTTTTGGAAGTCCGCGAATCACTGTAAAGCACCCGGTAACGTCCGTCCCCGGGGATCTCTTCCATGCGGGCTGCAAAGACATTGGCGTCCACCGTCTCTGCCATCGCCATCCGCCGCGATGCCTGCGTGCTGTCCACAAACTCCAGCACAACATCCGTCGGTGGTGTCCCCGGAAACTTTGCCACGACTGTCAGCGCGGACCCCTGCTCCAACTCCGTGTCACCCGGCTCGACAAATAATTCGGTGATGACAGACTTTTTTTTCTGCGGATCCTGTCCTTCGCGATCTGCCGACACGACCGGCGGAAGTAAGTCGCGACGATAGCGACTGGCCGCCATCACGCTGGAAATCATGAACAGAAAGGCCAGCAGGCTGAGTGTGGTCCACTTCAGGATCTGAAGCCGCGGGACGGCCCGCGACCAATCCCGATGACGCACCAATTCTTCGCAGTCCTGCAGAGCCAGCTCGGACAATACTGAACACTTTTCCGGCGGCTGACCTAAAACCTGAACCGCGGTAATCACGGCGTCGCAAAGTTCGGTATCGGACTGTTCCACCAGCCGAGCGACTTCTGTCAGCGTCGGACGTCTTGTCAGCATTCGAGCAATCAGGGCGCCGAAGATGGTCGCCGCCAGCAGTATTGGTGCTTCCGGAAAGATGGCATTCTGCCGAGCTGGCCAAAGGACCACCGCAGCGATCGCTGGCGCCGGAAGCAACAGCCACACGCCCGTCTGCCTCTTCAGCACCCGAACCTTTGCCAGCCTCTCTGATACCCCGGCCAGCTTTCGTTCCAGTACAGCTCCGACCATGGCTCAACCCCCTGCCCTGCAAGTTCCCCCAGCTGGCCTTTGGCGGCCTTCACCGGGCACCAGCGCGTATTGTCCCTGTATTGACCGGCAAAAAGCAAGACAAACCCCGGAGATCCCGGCTGTAACGGCTGTTATGGGACCCTCTTCTCGCTCGAGGACGAAAAGAAACCGCGTTCGGTTCGCGTCGTTTTCCGGTTTGCAAACCAGGGGGTCCATGACGCAGCATCCGAAAAAAATTGCCCCGGGCCGACTACTTCTGACGTTTCGTTTTGCGTTTCTGCCACAGTCCCTTTTTGAGAATTCTTGCCTCGCTTTCCGCCTGACGCAGAGCGGGCTCCAGCTTCGGAGGCAGGCCAAATTTGTCCAGAAGCCGCGAATATCCTGCCGAAAGACTTTCCAAATTCAACAGCGTTCCATCCGCCTCATAAACCCATGCCAACGCTCGCCCATAGTTGTCCTGGCCCGAAATTTCCAGACCAACCGATCGCCGCTCGATGCGATTTCGCAGCCACTCCGTCGATTCCGGACCATAAAACTCCACCGGCTTATCGTGATATCCGGCTTCGGGAGCATCAATGCCCAGCATTCGCACACGACGACCATCCGCCAATTCGAATGTGTCTCCATCAATCACATAACTGACATAGAAGTCTGCCCTGTTTCCAGACCGGCTCGGACCTTCCGGATTTCCCAGCAGAATACGCAGCGCGGCGAACGACAGAAACACCAGCGAGATGGTTTTTGCCGGGGTCAATGACCGGTATCGACGCCGTCCGGACGTGGGTCGACGGCTTTTTCCAGCTCGATTCCACGGTAGATTCAGCATTTGGCCTCCTGTTGTCTGCATGACGTCCGCAGTCGGGAATCGCGGTTGCAGTCCGGCAATCCTGCTAAGAATCGCCCATCTCTCCAATCCTGACAACAGAATTCACCGGCCATGGACCAGGAAAAACAGGCGCTCCGGTACAGAAAGAAGGGTTATCCGGTTTCCGGATGCCGGAAACTGACGTATTCTTTTGGCTCTTGCAACGTCCAGCTGGACGCTATTTCTGTTTCAACGCCCCTTCCCGACGACAAAACATCGGTGATTTACCCGTGACAGACGCTCTGATCATCACCTTCAAAGATCTCCTGCTCCTGTCACGCGATCGCCGCGCCCTGGTGATCCTGGTCGCCATGCCGATGGTCATTATTGCGATCGTGGGCTCGTCCACCGGACGCCTGCGCGCCACCAGAGAACATAATCAACAGGGGTTAAAACTGGAGTTTGCTGACTTCTGCCAGACAGAAGTCAGCCGACGGCTGGCTGGCTTTCTGGCAAGCTATGACAACGTTTTGCTACTGCCTGTCGATGTTCCCAATCCCGCCGATCCCACGCGCCGGACGCAGCTCACTGCTAATCCCCCGCTGGAAGAAGTTGATGCCCGCATTATCGTAGGCCCCGAATTCGAAAAAATCGTTCGCGCAAAACCCCCAAAAGAACTTACCTCACCCGACGAAACGACTCGCGTTGGGGGCCTGAAAGCACTGGATCTGGAACTGGTCTTTAATGCAAAAACCCCGGACCCCATGACCGAAGGACTTTCCAAAGCACTGATCAAGCTGTCTCTGCAGAATGCGCTGCTGCCAATCATTGCTCAGAAAGTTCCTGCGTTCCGCGGCGCAGCCAGACAGTCAACCATCCCTCCGTCATGGGAAAGCAAAAGCCCCGGCGAATCCGAGACCGGCAACTCTCCCGCAAACCGCGTCTATCAGTTCTTCATCCCCAGCTACACTGTGCTGTTCGTGTTTTTCCTTGTCAACATTATGGGTCGGTCCATCATTGGCGAACGCGATACCGGAACCTTACGCAGACTACGAATTTCGCCAGTCAATTCCTCATCCATTCTGATCGGAAAAACACTGCCTTTTCTGGTCCTCTCGCTGGCTCAAACTGTGATCCTGATGATCTCCGGTCGTATTTTGTTCGGCATGTCCTGGGGACCGGAACCCTGGCTGCTGCTGCCCATCATGCTCTGCACGTCCTCTGCAGCAACCTCACTGGGTTTGCTGTTTTCCACCGTGGCCAAAACGGAATCTCAGGTTTCCAGCTTCGGTAACCTGATTCTACTGTCCAGTGCCGGTATCAGTGGTTGCCTGGTTCCACGCGCCTGGATGCCTCCGTTCACCCAGAAAATCAGCCTGCTCACTCCTCATGCATGGGC
>CAIQIE010000446.1 GCA_903871805.1 uncultured Planctomycetaceae bacterium
ATCGATGCCCTCCCAGTTAGCTGTTGTCGTAAGTGGATCATAAAGCAGGATGCGTTCTCGGCTTCCTTCAATCGGCTGTTGACTTTCCTGCGGCAGCATCTTTCGGAGTACTGCCAATATGGACTGCGAATGCGCACGATCAGCCAGGTTTGTCCACTCGTTCGGGTCATTCCTCATATCGTACAGTTCTTCTGAACCGTCAGCATATCGAATGAATCGCCAATCACGTGTTCGCAAACCGTGGTTATCATGATTGTGCGTTGTGATTGCCGGCCATGGTCTCTGTGTCTCCGGGTTCACAAGTTGCGGTGCAAGGCTGTGTCCCTCCTGCTTTTCCGGGGCGGGAAGACGGCACAGTTCCGCGAGCGTTGGGTAGATATCCAGAAGTTCCGCAGGTTCGGTACAGTTCCCGCCTGGGAAAATGCCTGGACCTGCAAAGATCAGTGGAACCCGGGTGGATCGGTCCCAGAGGCTGTTCTTTCCTGTGATTTGTTTTTCTCCCAGATGCCAGCCGTGATCGGACCAGAGGACCACAATCGTGTTGTCGGCGTACGGACTGGATTCCAGAGCATCCAGAATGCGACCCACCTGCGAGTCGACGAAAGCAGTGCTGGCAAGGTAACTGCGAACGAGACTTTTCCACTGACTATTTTCCTGCAGAAATCGCAGGCGAGGTTCAGGCAGTTTCCAGTGCAGATACCAACTGAATCGAGGCACGTCTGACCGATCGTTCTGCTGCACTGGTGGAAGAAGCAGCGAGTCTTCAGGAAACATGTCGAACCACTTCTGAGTCACATAGCAGGGAACGTGGGGCAGAAAGAATCCAGTGCAGAGAAAGAATGGCTTTTCATGTCGTTCCCGCAGTTGAGCGATTGTCCATGTCGCCAGTTTCCAGTCACCCTTTTCTTCATCACGGTGAGGAAAGGTGCCCCAGTCAACCAGCGGATGCCGAGATGGTGTGGTGACGAGCGGTTTATCGGGCCGAGGACCAATTTCCGACGGAGGTCCAACGACATCAAACTCCTGGTCTGTTGGCTTCCTTCCGTACGCCCCATGGAAGATCTTTCCCGCCATTCGTGCTGAGTAACCATGTTGCCGGAAATATTGCGGCAGTGTTATGGCGTCCTTCAGCGCGGAGGCATTTCGGAAGTCGGGAACCAGGCCGTAGACGCCTGAAGACGAAGGCCTGCGTCCAGTCATCAGACTGCTTCGGGAGGGATTACAGAGCGGTGCCTGACAATGTGCATTCTGAAATGCAACGCCGCGGGACGCAAGGCGATCAATATTGGGAGTGCTTGCCTGAGGGTGGCCATTCATGCAGCCGATCCAGTCATTCTGATCATCGATTGCGATCATCAGCACATTTGGCGGCTGACAGAGAACCGGATCTTCACAGAGTAGGACCGTTGTTGCTGACCAAAGAGCTGTCAGGACTCGCGAGAAGGAACCGATCACGACACTCTCCAGAAAAAATGCTGCCAGGAACGAGATGACGTTAAGAACCAGTTCCGCCTGCTTCAATCCAGTTGGCCGCACACTCTGCCAAAATTGGGGCATTCGAGCCTGCATTG